>DASSDW010000122.1:0-2875 GCA_035696925.1 Actinomycetota bacterium | reverse complement strand
GGAGCTCCCGCCTGGCCTCCGCGTCACCGGTGAGGGCGAGGACGAGCATCCCTCCGAGGAAGACCACGGCCAACCAGAGCAGCAGGATCCGGCTCGTGCGGACCTTCATCTGCCTCGACACCCCACCCACGGCACCATGACGGCAGTATCGGCCTGTGCGAGGTCGTGGCCACCTAGCCGGCGGCCGTCTCCTCACGTGCCTCGCGCGGCTCCACGCGGGGCGCGAGTCCGTCGGGCCCCGCGTCGACCACCACGGTGTCACCGTCGCGGATGTCCCCCGAGAGCAGCAGGAGCGCCAGGGGGTCCTGGATCTCCCGCTGGATCAGCCGCTTGAGCGGGCGCGCGCCGAAGTTCGGGTCGTAGCCGGCGTTCGCCAAGTAGGTCGTCGCGTCGTCCGTCAGCTCGAGCGTGAGCTTCCGGTCCGCGAGCCGGTGCTGGAGACCGCGGAGCTGGATCCCCACGATCTTCACGATGTCCTCGCGGCTCAAGGCGTCGAAGACGACCACCTCGTCGATCCGGTTCACGAACTCCGGACGGAAATGGGCTCGGACCTCGGACAGAACCTTCTCCTCACGCTCCTCCGGCGAGGCCGTGGGGTCCTGGAACACCGCGGCGCCGAGGTTCGAGGTCATGATGACGATCGTGTTCCGAAAGTCCACGGTCCGGCCCTGTCCGTCCGTGAGCCTGCCGTCATCGAGGAGCTGCAGCAGCACGTTGAACACGTCGGAGTGCGCCTTCTCGATCTCGTCGAGGAGCACGACCGAGTACGGCCGTCTCCGGATCGTCTCCGTGAGCTGTCCGCCCTCCTCGTAGCCGACGTAGCCGGGTGGCGCGCCCACGAGCCGCGACACCGTGTGTCGCTCCTGGTACTCGCTCATGTCGATCCGCACCATCGCGCGCTCGTCGTCGAAGAGGAAGTCCGCGAGGGCGCGCGCGAGCTCCGTCTTGCCCACGCCGGTGGGACCCAGGAACAGGAACGAGCCGATCGGCCGGTTCGGGTCCTGCAGGCCGGCCCGGGCGCGACGGATCGCGTTCGCGACCGCCGTGACCGCGGGGTCCTGCCCCACCACCCGCTCGTGGAGCGCCGCTTCGAGGTGGATCAGCTTCTGCATCTCGCCTTCCATCAAGCGCGACACCGGGATGCCGGTCCACTTCGAGACGACGGCGGCCACGTCCTCCTCCGTGACCTCCTCGTTCAGCATCTTCTCCTCCGATTGGATCTCCTGGAGACGGGCGTTCTCCTCCTCGAGCCGTCGCTCCAGCTCCACGATGCGGCCGAACCGGAGCTCGGCGGCCTTCTCCAGGTCCCCGTCGCGCTCAGCCCGCTCCGACGCCGCACGCGTCTCCTCGAGCTCCGATTTGAGGGCTCGGATGCGGTCGATCTGATCCTTCTCCTGCTCCCAGTGCGCCCGCATCCCACGCGATCGCTCCTCGAGGTCGGCCAGCTCCTTCTCGAGGCGCTCCAGGCGCTCCTTCGAGGCCGGGTCCGTCTCCTTCAGGAGCGCCGCGCGCTCGATCTCCAGCTGCCGGATCCGTCGGTCCACCTCGTCGACCTCGACCGGCACGGAGTCGATCTCGATGCGGAGGCGTGATGCGGCCTCGTCGATCAGATCGATCGCCTTGTCGGGGAGGAATCGGCCCGTCACGTAGCGGTCGGACAGGACGGCCGCCGCCACGAGCGCGGGGTCCTGGATCCGCACGCCGTGGTGGACCTCGTAGCGCTCCTTGAGACCGCGGAGGATCGCAATCGCGGCGTCCACGGTCGGCTGCTCGACCAGCACCGGCTGGAACCGCCGCTCCAGGGCGGCGTCCTTCTCGACGTGCGATCGGTACTCGTCGAGCGTGGTCGCACCGACGAGTCGGAGCTCCCCGCGAGCGAGCATCGGCTTCAGCATGTTCCCCGCATCCACCGCTCCCTCGGCCGCGCCGGCGCCCACGATCGTATGCATCTCGTCGATGAAGGTGACGATCTCGCCGTCGGAATCGGCGATCTCCTTCAGGACGGCCTTGAACCGCTCCTCGAACTCACCGCGATACTTCGCCCCCGCGATCATGCCGCCGATGTCGAGCGCGATCAGTCGCTTGTTCTTGAGCGACTCCGGAACGTCGCCGTCGACGATCCGTTGTGCCAACCCCTCGACGATCGCGGTCTTCCCGACGCCGGGCTCGCCGATCAGCACGGGATTGTTCTTCGTGCGACGGGAAAGCACCTGGATCACGCGGCGGATCTCCTCGTCGCGCCCGATCACGGGGTCGAGCTTGCCCTTGCGCGCCGCGTCCGTCAGGTCGCGCGTGTAGCGCTGGAGCGCCTGGTACTGACTCTCCGGGTCCTGGCTCGTGACCTTGTGCGACCCGCGCACCGCGCGCAGCGCCTCGAGCAGGTCGTCGCGGCTGACGCCGAGGCCCGTGAGCAGGCCGTAGCTCTCCGTGCCCTTGACCTGCGCGAGCGCGAGCAGCAGGTGCTCCGTGCTCACGAACTCGTCGCCGAGTCCCTTCGCCTCCTGCTCGGCGCGGTCGAGCACCTGGTTGGCCTCGCGCGAGAGCGTCGGCTGCGAGCCGCCGCTCTGCCGCGGGTAGCGGCCGATCTCGCGCTCAAGATCGGTGCGGAGCCCGGTGACGTTCACGCCGAGCTTCTGGAGGAGGGGGACCACGATCCCCTCGTCCTGCGCGAGCAGCGCCGTCAGGAGGTGGGTCTCGTAGACGACGGGGTTGCCGTTGCGCCGCGCGAGCGCGATCGCCTCGTTGAGCGCCTCGGCCGTCTTCACGGTCAGCCGGTCGGGATTGATCATTGCGCGTCGGATCTCTGCGAAGTCGGTTCGAGCCTGATGAGCCTACCCGCCGCGTTCGCTGGCGCCCGAAGGCGCTCGCGGCCGGC
>DASSDW010000121.1:0-8807 GCA_035696925.1 Actinomycetota bacterium | reverse complement strand
GGCGGCGACGTCCACGGACGCGTCGCGCTCCAACCCGGGGGGACGTCGGCCAACGCCGCGGTCTGGGCCGCGTCTTCCGGTTCGACCACGCGCGTCCACGGCCGCGTGGGGGACGACCTCGTGGGGCGGCTGCTCCGTACCGAGCTCGAGGTCCGCGGCGTCGAGGCGGCGCTCGTGGACGATCCGGATGCTCCTTCCGGCACGATGCTCGTCGTGTTCGAGGCAGGGGAGCGATCGATGGTGGCCGACCGGGGGGCGAACGCCCGGCTGCGGCCCGACGACCTCCCACCGGAGCTCGTCGCCGGGGCCGTGCTGGTGTCGGGCTACCTCCTCCTCCAGGACGGTGCGCAGGAGGCCGGCGTCGAGGCGATCCACCGGTCACGGGCCGGATGGATCGCGGTGGATGCCGCGACCTGGCCCCTCGTCGAGGCGATCGGTCCCGACAGGTTCCACGAGCTCGCGTCCGGAGCATCCGTCGTCCTGGCGAACGAGCGAGAGGCCGAGGCGCTGACGTCGCTCGGTCCGATCGACGCGGCGCGCGAGCTCGGCGACCGGTATCGCGTGGTCGCCGTCAAGCGCGGAGCGGCCGGCGCCGTGCTCGTCGTCGACGGATCGATCTTCGAAGCGAAGGCGGACGCGATCGACGAGCGAGACCCCACGGGTGCGGGGGATGCGTTCGACGGGGTCCTCCTCGCGTCGCTCGCCCGGGGGATAGACCCCGAGGAGTCGCTCCACCGTGCCTGTCGGGCGGGTGCGGAGGTCGCCGCGAGCGCGTCCGTATGGCCGGCGGCGCCGTGAGCGCGCGGATTCGGCTCGGCGAGGAGGTCGAGAGCGCGCTGGGCACCGCGGGACCGGTCGTGTGCCTCGAGACCAGCGTGCTCGGCCAGGGGCTGCCGCATCCCCGCAACGTGGAATGCCTCGAACGGATGGCGGGAGGGATCCGTGGGGCGGGCGCCGTGCCCGCCTGGGTCGGGGTGCTCGGGGGCGAGGTGGTGGTCGGGCTCAGCGAGACCGAGCTCGATCCCTTCACCGAGCCCGGCCGGGCCGACAAGGTGGCGCGGCGCGACCTCCCCGCGGCGTGCGTCCGGGGCGGCCTCGGCGCAACCACCGTCTCGGCGACGATCTGGGCCGCCGCACGCGCCGGGGTTCCCCTGAGCGCGACGGGAGGCATCGGCGGCGTGCACCGCGGGTCGCATCCGGACGTCAGCGCCGATCTCGTGGAGCTGTCCCGGACGCCGGGTCTGGTGGTGTGCAGCGGACCGAAGTCGATCGTCGATCCCCTGCTGACCGCGGAGCGACTCGAGGAGCTCGGCGTGAGCCTCCTCGGCTACGGCGTCGACCGGCTTCCCTTCTTCCTGGCGCGCGAGTCGTCCGTCGAGCTGGAACATCGCGTGGACACGCCGTCGGAGGCGGCCGCGGCGCTCGAGGCCGCGATCGCACTGGACACCCGATCGACCCTTCTGCTCTGCAACCCGATCGACGTCGACCTGGCGATGGACCCAGTCGAGGTCGAGAACGCGACACGGCGCTCCGAGGAGCGGGCCGCGCGCGAGGGTGTCCGCGGTCGCGACCTGACGCCGTTCCTGCTCGCCGGTCTCGCGGAGGAGACGGGCGGTCGTTCCCTCGAGGCCAATCTCGCGCTGCTCGAGTCGAACGCGAGGCTCGCCGGCGAGGTGGCCGTCGCGTTCGCTACCGGAGCCAGGTCTGGATGATGACCTTCAGGAAGTTCCAGCCGTAGCGGAACGACTTCGGCTTCTTCGATTCCCCGCCGGCGCGGGCGAGGAACGTGACCGGCACCTCGACGACGCGAGCGCGATGCCGCAGCGCCTCGATCAGGATCTCCGTCGACCAGAACTGATCCTGCTTCAAGACGACGCGCTCGAGCAGGTCGGCGCGGGCCGCCCGGTACCCCGAGGAGGGATCGGTGATCCGGCGGCCGGTGAGGAGCGTGATGATGCGGGAGAACACGTGCACGCCGAGGTGCCGGACGAGGCTCTCCCGCTCGAACGAGCCGAGCAGCCGCGAACCGTTCACGTAGTCGGCCTCCCCTGCGAGGATCGGCGCGATCACGATCGGGATCTCCTCGGGCAGATGCTGTCCGTCGGAATCCAGTGTGACCACGATCTGGGCGCCGAGCTGCAGCGCGATCTCGTAGCCCACGCGGAGCGCCAGCCCTCCTCCCCGCCGGATCGGGAGCTCGGCGACGTAGGCGCCGGCCTCACGCGCCACGGCGGCAGTCCCGTCGGTCGATCCGTCGCTCACCACGACGGGAACCACGTGATGACCCTCGATCATCGCCGGGATCTGCTTGATCACGGCCGCGACGTTCTCGGCCTCGTTGAAGGCCGGACAGATCGTGACGAGCCGTTGACCGTCCGGCAGATTCTCCGCCCGATCCCAATCGAACCGCTCCTGACCGAGCGCCTCGACGAGCAGGCGGATGCTCCGCTCGTTCGTGTCGGCCGTGGTCTGGGCGCGCAAGTAGAGGAAGAACAGCACGAAGACGGCAACGAGGAGGGCGAAGATCACGCCGTCGGTGCCGCGTTCGAAGTCGAACGTGCGGAGGACCGGGTCGAACAGCGGCGGATAGATCGCCAACGCGACGACCGAGGCACACAGGCCGATCAGGATGATCAGGTTGAGGCGGCTGATGTTCCTGCGTTCGTAGCCGCGCACGGCGAGGACGAACAACCCCGCCGCGCCCAGACCGGCCAAGATGCGGATCGCGGACATTCGATCAGCTCGTGGGCGCCTCGGCGCCCGCACCCCACCGATCCCGGGGGAGGATCGAATCCGTGATCACGCGATCCTTGTGTCGCTCGATCACGCCGAACATCGACTCCACGAGCGTCTCGGACAGGAAGTGCGGCTGTAGGCCGAGATCGAGCAGCTTGGTGTGCTTCGCGTTGTAGTAGTGCTCCTCGAGCTCGATGCGCGGGTTCTCGATCGGCTCGATCCGCACGTCGAGGCCGTGCTCCTTGCCGGCGCGCTGGACGATCTCGGCCAGCTCCATCACCGAGAACTGCTCGGTGAACTGGTTGAACACGCGGAACTCGCCGCGCTCGGCGGGGTGCAGCACCGCCAGCTCGACGCACTGCAGGGTGTCGAGGATGTTGAGGTACCCCCGCGTCTGTCCTCCCTTGCCGTAGACGGTGAGCGGGTGACCGATCATCGCTTGCACGCAGAAGCGGTTCAGCGCCGTGCCGAAGACATCGTCGTAGTCGAAGCGTGTGGCGAGGCGATCGTCGAGCTTCGTCTGCTCCGTCTCGATCCCGTACACGACGCCCTGGTTCAGGTCCGTCGCGCGGATCCCCCACATCCGACAGGCGAAGTGGATGTTGTTCGAGTCGTGCACCTTCGAGAGGTGATACAGGCTGCCCGGCAGCTTCGGGTAGAGGATCGTTTCCTTCCGCCCGTTGTGCTCGATGTCGAGATAGCCCTCCTCGATGTCGATGTTCGGCGTGCCGTACTCACCCATCGTGCCCAGCTTCACCAGATGGGAATCGGGAGCGAACTCACGCATGGCCCAGAGAACGTTGAGGGTGTTCACCACGTTGTTCTGCTGCGTGAAGACGGCGTGGTCGCGATCGCGCATCGAGTAGGGGGCGGACGGCTGCTCACCGTAGTGGACGACCGCCTCCGGACGGAAGGAGCGGAAGAGGTCGGCGGTCAGGTCCCAGTCGACGAGGTCGCCCTCGGTGACCCCGATCTCTCCGCCGGAGACCTCCTTCCAGGCGGCGGCTCGTTCGGGGAGCGAGCCGAGGATCGGGACGAGGGTGTCGGTGCCGACCTCCTCGTGCGCGCGGCGCCGGAGGTAATTGTCGACGACGTGCACCTCGTGCCCGCCGTCGGAGAATCGCATCGCGGTCGGCCACCCGAGGTACCCGTCGCCGCCCAAGATCAAGATCCGCATATCGGGAAGATCCTTTCGGAGGAGTGGGGTCGGTTCATCCTACAGGCGACCCCTGCGCCCTCGTGGCGCTTCGACGCCGAGATACGGTGCCACCGAGCGCGAACACGATCCATCCACTCGCCGCGCTCGCCGGCACGATCAGCCATCCGCCGCCGCTGCCGAGGGGGAGCCCCAGACGGCTCGCGGCGGTGCCCACGAGCACGATCGCCGCCACGCCGAAGGCGGGCGCGAGACCGAACGCCGCCATCCCGGACACGTCGAGGACGGAGCGGACCCATCCCCCTCCCACCGCCGCCAGGACGGCGAGCGCGAGCGCGCTCGCGACCAGCAGCTCCGTCCACCCGACGAGGAACGGCGCCGGCGGCGCGAACGAGGGAGGGCGAGGAGGACCGGCGAGCACCTCGACTCCCGGCGCGAGCTCGACCCCACCTGCCGCTGTTCCTCCCGCCGGGCCGATCCGGATCACGATCGGGTCGCGACCGAACACCTGCGAGGGGTTGGGCCACGCCGCGGCCCACCACTTCTGCGCCAGGGCGGAGAGCCGTGGGCGGTCCGGATCGTCCACGGGTCCGCGGGCGGCGAGGTCGTCGGATCGCCCGACGAAGACCCACGTGTCGGGGATCAGGTCGGGTGGAACGGCCGATCGCACCGCACGGTCGAGGAGTCGTGGGTTCCCCTGCGTCAGGAAGATCACGGGTCTGCCCGACCGAGGGATCCCGTCGAGGTACCGGCCCGCGGTCCGCGCCTGCGCCATCCGCTCCGCGATCGACTCCGCCCCCGACCCCGCGAACGAGGACACCGGTGACCCGCTCGCCCAGACGAGTCCTCCGGCGAGCGCCAGGGCGCCGACGACCGTCCCCGCCCGGCCGAAGCGAGAGCCGGCGCGCTCCGCGACCGTCACCAGGCCGAGGGTGACCAGCGCGGGCACACCGAGCGCGAACGGAGCCACCCGGAACAGCTTGATCGGGGTCGGCAGAAGCGCCGAGACGGCGATCGCGATCGGCACGGTCGCCGCCCACAGGCCGAGGAGGACGAGGGTCGTCCTGCGCGAACCCTCGGATCGCGGGAACGTCAGGACGAAGCCGAGCGCCGCGAGCGGGAGGACGAGGGAGAGCTCGTACGCCGCCAGGCGGAGCTGGTTCCCTCGATCGCCGATCGCCGGGGGCAGGTGGTCGGGGAGCGTCGGAAGGAGGGCGAGGGTGGCGACCACCGCGGCCGAGGCCACGAGCACGACACGGAGGAGACGGGCCGACGGCGTCGTCGCCCATCCCACGCCCGACCGGCGGGAGGCCACGGATCCGGGCACGAGGGCGAGCGCGACCGCCGCCAGGAGGAGGAGGAAGAGGGCCGTGAACACCCAGTGGGTGGCCGCCGCGGCAGCGGAGAGGATGCCCACGCCGACCACGCCGCGACGCCCCGCGACCACCAGCGGGACGACCGCCGCGACGGCGACGAGGAGGACCTCGACCAGCAGTTGGTCGAGGCTCCCGACCGCCGTCCCCACGACCGCGGCGGACGCCCCGAGGCCGGCCACGAACGCCGCGAACGCCCATCGAGCCTCCCCGAGAGCCTCGAGGGCCATCGCACCTGCGGCGAGGCCGATCGCGACCGCAGCGACCGCGCGCAGGATCATGGTGTACGTGAGGGCATCCGAGCCGATCACGTCGCCGAGCGTCGCTCCGAGCACCGGCACGCCGGGCCGCTCCGGGACGGCCCCCGTGGGGATCGTCGTGAGGACACCCAGCCCGTCCGAGGCGACCGCCCTCGTCCGCCACACGTAGTACGGCGTGTCGTACGACTGCCCGGGCTCCTCCCGTCCCGCGTAGGGGAGCAGGAGCAGGACGGTCACGAACGCGATCGCGAGCGCGGCGAGCAGCAGCGCGACGACCGGACCCCGATGACGATCGGTCTCCGAGCCTCGGGGTGCATCGGCCTCCGGCGATCGCACGCCGACGTCGCTAGCCGAGCTCGCGCAGCGCGTCCACCACCCGATCCACCTCGTCAGGCGAGTGGTAGTGACAGAAGCCGATGCGGACGGCGCCGCCCGTGTCGAGCAGTCCGAGGCGGACCATGATCTCGCGAGCGTAGTAGTCGCCGTCCCAGACGAAGATGCCTCGCGCTCCGAGCGCCTTCGCGGTCTCGGCCGGATGCTCGTCGCCCACGCGGATCGCGAACGTGGGGGTCCGCTCACCGATGCGATCGCGGTCCGCGAGGCCCCACAGGCGAACGGAGGGGAGGCTCGCGAGACCGGCGAGGAACCGATCCGCCAGCATCCGTTCGTGTGCGGTGATCGCCTCGTAGGAGGCGGCGAGTCGATCCCGCCGCACGGCGCCGGAGTCGGCGGCGAGACCGGCCAGGTACTCCACGGCCGCGGTGAAGCCGGCGAGTCCCTCGTGGTTCTGGGTCCCGGTCTCCCACCGCTCGGGGACCTCGTCCGGCGACGGGATCAGCTTGTACGGCGACCAGGATGCAAGGATGCTCCGCCGGGCCGCGAGGACACCGAGGTGCGGCCCGAAGAACTTGTACGGGGAGCACACGAGCAGGTCGGCGCCGAGCCCGTGGAGGTCGGGGAGCCGGTGCTGCGCCAGATGGACCCCGTCGAGCGCGACGACGGCGCCCACCGCTTTCGCGCGGGCCACCAGATCGGCCGCGGCGGGGATCGTGCCGACCGCGTTGGACGCGAGCGTGAACGCGACGAGCTTCGTCCGCGACGACAACGCGGCGTCGAAGGACGCGACGTCGATCGTGACGTCGTCCTCGTGGACGTCCACCCATCGCACGGTGGCGCCGGCGTCCGCAGCCGCGAGCACCCACGGTCGGACGTTCGCATCGTGGTCCAACCGGGTGACCACCACCTCGTCGCCCGGCTCCAATGTCTTCGCGAACGATCGGGACACATGGAGCAGCAGGGTCGTCGCATTCGGACCGAAGACGATCTCGTCGGGATCGGCTCCCGTGAAGTCCGCGGCGGCTCGGCGAGCCTCTCCGATGACGGCGTCGATCTCCTCGCTCGTCGCGAACGCTCCGTGCGTGTTGCTCATCCCGCGGCGGTAGTGGCCGGACACCGCCTCGATCACGTCCTGCGGCACCTGAGAGCCGCCGGGGGCGTCCACGAGGATCAGCGGCAGGCCGTCGTCGCCGACGCGACCGAGGGCCGGGAAGCGAGCGCGGACGGCCTCGACGTCGAACACGGACACAGGCTCCCGCACCGGGTCGCTCTCGGCAACCGGTCGGCCGACCGCGCGCCCTCGGTCGGCCTCGGGTCGGCTAGGGCGAGGGAGCGGACGGGGGGTCCATGACCGGAGCCATCAGGCGGAGCAGGGTCGCGATCACGACGGTCTCGCCGACGCCTTCGTAGTGGGTGCCGTCGGGGCGAGCGGGGACGCCGTCGATGCGATCGTCGCACGGCGCCGCGTCCGTGTGGCAGATGGCGTCGGTGACGCTCAGGAAGTACGCGCGATCGGGATTTCGCTCGGCGTACCGCTGCAGCATCGCGTTCCAGCGTGCGGTCAGGTCGTGATAGCGGTCGATCTGGAGGCGAACGAAGCGATGACAGTCGGCCTCGGTACATCGCTCCACACCGATCGTCGCACCGGGAGGCTCCGTCGCGACGAAGACCACCGTCGCCCCGCCCGAGCTGAGCCGTTCCACGGCGCGACGCACGCCCTCCCGCCGGAGCTCCCAGTAGCGCGACGTTCCCGATCGGACGACCTCTCCCGCGGGCGTCAAGAAGTCGGAGAGCGACCATCGGTCCCACCAGACCACGATCTCGGGGTCCGACGTCTGCACGATCCGGTCCTGTTCCTGGACCACGTGGGTGGAGCAGTGGGTGCTCGATCGGACCGCGGTGCCATCGGCCCTCGCCGGTTCTTCGCCCGTCACGGGGCAGGACCCGAACGTGGCCGAGAACAGGCGCCATCCTCGATCGGTCATCGCCCGATCCAGGGCGACGGTGAGATGGCGTGGGACGGAATCGCCGGTCAGCATCAGCGACGGCGTCGATCCCGTCTCGACGGGGACCTGGGTCGCCGCCACCGAGATCGAGGCGACCGCGAGCAGCGCGACCGGGATCGCCACGAGCGTGCGACGGAGCCGGCGCGCCGAGCGGGATCGATGGCCTTCGGTCGTGGCGGCGCGCACCCGCCCCCGGCGGATGGGGGACTCGATCAGCCGGTAGGAGATCGCCGCGATCGCGAAGGTCGAGACGATGACGGCCAGCCGTCTCGTGATGGTCGCACCCGTCCCCTCGTTCGCCCCGAGCCAGACGACGAGCGGCCAGTGCCACAGATAGGCGCCGTAGGAGACGACGCCGATCCATGCGATCGGCGCCCATCCGAGCGACCGCTTCACGATGCCACCGTGGCCGAGCCACAGCGACATCACGAGCAGCAACGTGGTCAGGGTGACGAGCATCGCCCCGCCGAGGGGGTAGCTCGAGGGACTGACGGCGACGAGGACGACGCCCGACACCAGCCCCACCGCTCCCAGAACGAAGAGGACGCCTCCTCGCCGATCGATCCAGCGGCGACCCGCCGGCACGGCGACGCAGGCTGCGCCGACGGCCCCCACCAGCGGCTCGAAGATCCGCGCGTCCGTGCCCATGTACGCGCGATCGACATTCCCGCTCGACCACAGCAGCCACAGGAGCACCGCCGAAAGCACGGATCCCGCAACGGCCACCACCGCCACGCCGACCTGTGGTCGCCGGTTCGCGACAGCGGCGATGCCGACCACGACCAGCGGCCACAGCAGGTAGAACTGCTCCTCGATCGCGAGCGACCACGTGTGCTCGAGCGGGGAGTCGATGCCGATGTCGGCGAAGTAACTCGACGTGTTGATGAGATGCCAGTTGGCAACGTAGCCGGTCGTCGCGAGGAGATCCCCGCGGACGGAC
>DASSDW010000120.1:0-2360 GCA_035696925.1 Actinomycetota bacterium | reverse complement strand
GACGCGGTCAGATTCCTCGACCGCTTCACGCGCGGGCAGGATCGAGCCGGGACCGTACGCGTCGACGCCGATGCTTGATTGGCGAGATGGCGAAGCGACGAATCAGACCATCTTTCGGGAGATGAACGAGTGGACGGAGGAGGCGACCGATGCCCGGCTCGGCATCGACCGACCCTTCGACACCTACATCTGTGAGTGCTCGGACCCTCGATGCACGGACCCGATCAGTCTGACGCGCCAGGAGTACGAGTCCGTGCGGGCCGTGCCGGTTCGGTTCGCGATCGCCCTGGACCACGAGAACCCTGAGATCGATCGCGTGCTGTTCGAGAACCGGCGCTTCGCCACGGTCGAGAAGTTCTTCGGAGCCGGAGCGAAGATCGCCCGCAGCAGCGATCCTCGCCGCTAGCCGACGTCTCCTATCCGAACGCGCCGATAGCCGGGTTACGCTTTTGGGTGTGAGCCCAACCGAGCACCGCCGGTCGCCGATCCGTTCCCTCGTGCGCCGGAGATCGAGCGGCCGAAGTCACGAGGCGGACCGCGACGACGGCCTGTCCGTATCCGAGGACTCGCCTCGGGACGGTCGGAGTTCGCGGCTCGTCGACAGTGCGATCTACGTGGACGGCGAACGGGTCGCCTCTCCCGCCTCGCTGCCGGAGACGCTCGAGACGCTGCGCCGGCAGCCCGAGGGGATGGCATGGATCGGCCTGTACCGTCCGGAGGAGCAGGAGGTCCAGTCGCTGGCCTCGGAGTTCCAGCTCCATCCCCTCGCGGTCGAGGACGCGATCAACGCGCATCAGCGGCCGAAGCTCGAGCGTCACGACGACACCCTGTTCGTGGTGCTACGCCCGGCCCGCTACCTCGACGACATCGAGGAGGTCGAGTTCGGCGAGGTCCACGTGTTCGTCGGTCCTCGCTTCGTCCTGACCGTTCGTCACAGCGAGGCGCCGGAGTTCGGTTCGGTGCGCGACCGACTGGAGCGGGAGCCGGACGTCCTGCGTCGAGGGCCCGAGGCCGTGCTCTATGCGATCCTCGACAAGGTCGTGGACGGCTACTACCCGGTCGTCGCCGGCGTGCATCACGACATCGACGAGATCGAGGTCGAGGTCTTCAGCGGCGAACCGAAGGTGTCCCGCCGCATCTACGAGCTGTCCCGCGAAGTGGCGGACTTCCTGCGCGCCACTCGCCCCTTGATCGACGTCATCGCGGCGCTCCGCGGGGGATTCGCCAAGTACCACGTCGACGAGCGACTCCAGGACCACCTGCGCGATGTCGAGGACCACTTGATCCAGATCATCGAGCGCGTCGACGAGTTCCGGGTGGCCCTCCGCGACATGCTCACAGTGAACGCCACGCTCGTCGCCCAACGTCAGAACGAGGAGATGCGCAATCTGGCGGAAGCCGCGAATTCCCAGAACGAGGAGGTCAAGAAGATCTCCGCCTGGGCCGCGATCCTGTTCGCACCCACCCTCATCGGGACCATCTACGGGATGAACTTCGTTCACGTGCCCGAGCTCGACTGGGTCCTCGGCTACCCGTTCGCGCTCCTGCTCATGGCCGTCACCTGCGTCGGCCTCTACGCCTTGTTCAAGCGGAGGCGTTGGCTCTAGGCGTCATACTGACCCGCGTGTCGCAGTCGGGTCCGGACGGGGAGCTGATCGCCGAAGAGGATCGGTTGTGGACGGAGCTGCACGAGCTCGTCGACTCGATGCCGCCGGACAAGGTCGAGGAACCCGGGTACTTCGCCGAGGGGTGGTCCGCGAAGGACCTCGTGGCGCACATCGGGAGCTGGGCCGCCGAGGCGGGCGTCGTCCTGGACCGGCTCCGATCCGGCACGTATCGACCCGAGGAGATCGACATCGACGCGATGAACGCGCAGTTCTACGGCTCGATGCGCGACGTCGCGTTCCACGATGTGCGGGCGCAGGCCTTCACGGCCCGCAACCGGATGCTGCGGGCGTGGCGCTCATTGCCCGAGGGATCGGCCGAAGCCGATCGCTGGATCCGGAAGTCGGGTCCCGAGCACTACACGGAGCACATCCCGCGACTCCGGGAGTGGGTGGGGGAGATCGGCCGGGAGGATCCCGGTCCTCATCCGGGGTGACCGTGGAGATCCCGGAGCGATACGTGTGGCTCTGCCTGCGCGTGGGCCGGCATCTCGAGGGGTTCGTGGACGCGTTCATCGGCCCCTCGGAGATGGATCGGACGGTCGAGGCCGAGGATGCAGTGGATCCGAAGGGCCTCCGCGACGAGGCGCAGCTCCTCCTCGACGGTCTCGGCGACGCCGACCTCTCGGAAGACCGCCGGCGATGGTTGCGTGGGCAGCTCGAAGCCCTCGCATGCGTCACCGGCCGGCTCGCCGG
>DASSDW010000119.1:0-3098 GCA_035696925.1 Actinomycetota bacterium | reverse complement strand
GCTCGGTTCGTTGGTGCGGCTGGGCAGGGGCGAGGAGCTGAGCGGAGGACGGGACAAGGCCAGCATCCTCGCCGACGCCCTCGAAGCCGTCTTCGGGGCCGTCTACCTGGACCTCGGGCTCGACGAGACGCGTCGGCTGCTGGAGCGGCTGTTCCGGCCGCTGATGGAGGCCTATGACGAGGGGCGGGGGCCTCGTGACTACAAGACGATCCTGCAGGAGCTCGCCTCCCGCGAGCTCCACACGATGCCCGAATACCACCTCGAAGAGCGAGGGCCCGACCACGAGAAGGAGTTCACGGCGACGGTTTTCCTCGGGGGCGAGTCGCTGGGCGTCGGGGTCGGCCGATCCAAGAAGGAAGCCGAGCAGCGGGCCGCGCGCGAGGCGTTCGACCACATCGCGGCCCGGGTCGAGGCCTGAGGGGGCGGCGTGGAGCTACCGGAGGTCGAGGTGATGCGGCGAGACCTCGAGAAGGACGTCGTGGGTCGCCGCGTCAAGACGGCGGAGGTCAAGAGCTCGCGGAACGCGATGCGGGTGATCCGCCGGCACGGGAAGCGCAAGGAGTTCACCTCGCGTCTGGAGGGACGGAAGCTCTCGAAGGTCGAGCGACGAGGGAAGTACCTCCTCGTGCACCTCGATTCGGGCGACGTCTTGGTCACGCACTTCGGGATGAGCGGGCAGTTCCAACGCGGGAACGGCCGTGTCGCGATCGAGCCGCACACCCACGTCATCCTGACCTTCCAGCAGGGAGGGGATCTCCGGTTCATCGACCCCCGCACCTTCGGCGAGATGTTCGTCACCTCCGCGGATGAGATCGGCAAGGTCAAGGAGCTCCAGCACATCGCGATCGACCCGCTCGACCAGGTCTTCACCTGGCCGACGTTCCAATACCTCCTCGCAGAACGCGGCGCGAAGATGAAGCAGCTCCTGATGGATCAGAAGTTCATCAGTGGTCTCGGCAACATCTACTCGGACGAGGTGCTCTTCGCGGCGGGGCTCCGCTACGACCGCGTGTCGGACACGCTCTCCTCCCAGGAGGTCCGCCGCCTCTATCGGGCGATCCAGGAGACGATCCAAGAGGCGATCAAGCTCCGCGGGACCACGTTGGACGATGAGGCGTACGTGGATCTCTTCGGCAAGCCCGGCGAGTATCAGGGGGAGCTCAAGGTCTACGGGCGCGAGGGCGAGCCGTGCAGACGGTGTCGGAGCCCGATCGAGACCGTGAAGGTCTCCCAGCGAACCTCCTACTTCTGCCCGCAGTGCCAGAGCTAGGTCTCAGGTGACAGCGGCGCCCGCCTCGCGCATCCGCTGGATCGCCCGCTCGCCGGCGCCCGCTTTGCGGTCGACGGCGCGGATGCCGTCGCGGACGACCACGACGTCGTAGCCCAGGTCGCGCGCATCCGTCACCGTCTCGACGACGCAGAAGTCCGTCGCCAGCCCGCAGACAACGAGGCGCTCGACGTCGTGTTCCTGGAGGAGTCGCTGGAGGATCGTCGGCGCCGTCTCGCCGCTGAGCGGGTCGCGTTCGCTGAACGCGCTGTACCCGTCGGCACCCTGATCGCCCTTGTGGACCACGTCGCCCACTACCTGCAGGTCGGGGTGGAACGTCGCGCCCCACGACCCCTGCACGCAATGGACCGGCCACAGCCCGCCGTCCTTCTCGAAATGCGGAGTGGTGGGCGGGTGCCAGTCCTGTGAGTACACGATGTAGGACCCTGCCGAGCCGGCGGCCGAGATCTCCCGGTTCGCCACGGGGATCACGAGCTCGCCCTCCCGGACGGACAATGAGCCTGAGGGGTCCGCGAAATCGTTCTGGAGGTCGACGACGATCAGCGCGGTCGCTTCGTCGTAGCGGGCATCGCTGCCGGACATGGCGCCGTGCAGCCTAGCCGGGCCGGTGGCTTCGCCACCGGCCCGGCCCGCCACTGCTGGATCTAGTCGGAGCGGTCTCCGCGCTCGGTGGATGTCGGCCTCGATGCGATGCGCATCGCGAGCGTACCGATGACCAGGAGCGTGAGCATGCCCGCGAGGAGCCACGGAACATCCTCCGAGCCCGTGAACGGCAAAGGTCCGGGGCTCGAACCGGAGCCCCCGAGTACCGTGGGCGATGCCGTGCTGGAGCCGCCACCGCCTCCGACGGGGGGCGTCGAGGTCGTCGAACCGCCGCCGCCGCCCGGAGGCGGGGAGGAGGGCGGAGGAGACGAAGGCGGAGGCGGGGAAGATGGCGGAGGCGGGGAAGATGGCGGCGGGGTCTGGCTCGGGGTCGGACAGTCCGTTCGATCCGTCGTGCCCTCGGTCGAGTAGTAGACGCCTTCGCCGGGCAGGCCGAGCCTGATGCGGTAGAAGTGCGACTCACCGAGCGCCACCTCGTAGACGCGCTCGACGCGCTCGTCGGGAGCGAGTCGACCCGTGTCCACGAGCCGGCCGTCGATCCTGATGAGCCAGCCGAGCTCGATGTCCGTCGTGTTGTGCGCGCGGAGGATCGTCGTTCCGTCGTCGCAGTTCCCGAGGACGATCTCGACCTCATCGGTGGGCCCGGGGTCGGCGAACGCGGGGAACGCGAACACGACCACGAGCAGTATCGGAGCTACCAGCAGCTTCTTCACCCCATCCTCCTCGTCGTGGGTCTTCTGTAGGAAACGTGACCTAGAGCGACGTTACCCATGTACCCGATGGGAAACACCCTCCTTGAACCCTAGGTCCTTCGGCCCACGATGAGACCATAGCTCATGCGTCGAGCCCGAGTGAAGATTTCGGGGAACGTTCAAGGGGTGTTCTTCCGTACGTCCTGCGCCGATGCGGCCAGGGCCGTCGATGTTTCCGGGTGGGTTCGCAACGTTCCTGGTGGGGCAGTCGAAGCGGTGTTCGAAGGAGACGATCGAGACGTGGAGGCGATGCTGAGGTGGTGTCGGGTGGGTCCGCCGCTCGCGCGCGTGGATCGCGTCGGATGGGTCGACGAGGCCCCGGTCGGCGAGACCGGGTTCCGCATCGAGCACTGATCGAGCACTGGGAAAAAGCACACGAGCGGTTACCCGGTCGCGTCCAGGACCACTGTTAGCATCGCGCCGCATGTTCTTGCGACAGATCCAGATCCGCGGGT
>DASSDW010000118.1:0-4708 GCA_035696925.1 Actinomycetota bacterium | reverse complement strand
GAGCGAGATCTTCTCCTTCAGGTTGCGCCCGATCGGTCGATCGCTCCGGCAGACGATCGCGTCCGGCTGGAGACCGAGGGACCGCAGCTCCTTCACGGAGTGCTGCGTGGGCTTGGTCTTGATCTCGCCCGACGGTCCGATGTACGGCATCAACGAGACGTGCACGAACGCGCACCGGTCGCGACCGATCTCGTTGCGGAGCTGACGGACCGCCTCGAGGAACGGGAGGGATTCGATGTCGCCGACCGTGCCGCCGATCTCCACGATCTGGATGTCGGCCTGCTCGGTCTCCGCGAGAGCGCGGATGCGCTCCTTGATCTCGTCGGTGATGTGCGGGATCACCTGGACCGTCTTCCCGAGGTAGTCGCCGCGGCGCTCCTTGGCCAGGACGCTCGAATACACGGCTCCGGTGGTGAAGTTCGACCCGCGATGGAGGTCCTGATCGAGGAACCGCTCGTAGTGGCCGAGGTCGAGGTCGGTCTCGGCACCGTCGTCGAGCACGAACACCTCGCCGTGCTCGAACGGGTTCATCGTGCCCGGGTCGACGTTGATGTAGGGGTCCAGCTTCTGGACGAGCACCTTCTGGCCACGGGCCTTGAAGAGGCGACCGAGGGAGGCGGTGGTGATGCCCTTGCCGAGTCCGGAAGCGACTCCGCCCGTGACGAAGATGAACCTCGTCTCATCGACCACGGGAAGCGACTCTAACAGACAGGACCGACGGGACCGCCCGTTCCGCTCACGAAGTTGCATCCGGCAGCCGGCCGAGGCGATCGAACCATCGGAGCGGAGGGACGGCGTCGACGGTCCTGGTGAACGTGACCGTCTCGGCGAGCACGTTGAGCCCGATGACGA
Source organism: Actinomycetota bacterium (assembly GCA_035696925.1). GTDB lineage: Bacteria > Actinomycetota > UBA4738 > UBA4738 > HRBIN12 > JAJNBA01. Next base: position 3,856 of record DASSDW010000118.1, on the reverse strand, counting down.
CCAGGGCGGCCGGCAGCAGCCAGATCTCGGGGAGGCGCCGCACGATCTCGGCTCCGGCGAGGAAGCCGAGGAGGTTCGCGCCCGAGTCCCCGAGCATGCCGCGCTCGCGAAGATCGGGAGCCAGGACCGCGCACGCGGCGCCCGTGCACACGAGGAGGAACGCCCTCAGATCGACGACGAGGAGCACGACCGCGACGACGAGGAACCCCTTGAGCGCCCGACCGGGGGCCACGTCGAGGCCGTTCCAGACGTTCGTGCAGCCGGCGATCGCGATCAGCGCGAGGAAGTTCGCCCACAGGTGCTCTCGTGGGGTCCACGCCACGGTGATCGCCGCGGCGAGGACGGCGGCCGCGAGCTTCACGCTCCCGGTGGTGAGCCGACCGGCGAGGAGGGCGCGCAGGTGCCCGCGGAGGCCACGCTCCGCTCCCCCGAAGCCGTCGTCCACCACGCCGGCCAGGAACACGATCCCTGCCCCGAGGAGCTCGCCGGCCTGGGAATCCCGCACCCCGTCGGCGTCGATCTGCCGGACGACCACGAGCGCGAGCCCCGCCGCCCCCATCGCGACCGCCCAACCCAGCGTGGCGGGGATCGCGCGGCCCCGGCGATTCTCCTTCCACCAGCGTGCGCCCGCTCTGCGGGCTCCCAGCCAGCCGATCCAGGCGAGCGCCAGGCCCCCCGCGAACCACGCGACCGCCTCCGCCGGCTCGATCAGGACCTCCGGCGTCGAGGAAGTCCGGGCACGGCTCGTGAGACGACCGCTCCGACGATGTCGACCCCCTGGCGCGCACGATGCGCGAACCCCCAGGGGCCGCGCCCGGTCGGACGGTGGGTCAATCCTTCCACGGGGATCTCGACGACCCGAAGGCCGGAGCGGACCGCGTCGATCGTCATCCCCACCTCGAGGCCGAACCCGGGAGCGAGCGGGCGCACGGCGGCCAGGGCGTAGGCGGTGAGCGCGCGCTGGCCGGACAACGGCGCTCGCGTCTCCCACCCACAGAGGGTGCGGATCGATCGGGCCGCGAACCGCTTCACGATCCCGAACCCTCCTCCGGCGAGCTTCGGGAAGACGGCGATCGCGATATCGGCCCGGCCCTCCCGGACCGCGCCGAGCAGCGGACCGAGGAGCGCCGCGCTCTCGGCCAGATCGGCGTCGGCGAGCAGCCACACGGCCGACCCCGGGAGACGACCCAGGGCCTCCTCGATCGCACGGCCCTTCCCGAGGCGTTGGGACGCCCGCAGGACCGTGGCACCGGCGAGCAGCGCGGCCGAGCTCGTCGCGTCGGTGGAGCCGTCATCCACCACGATCACCTCGTCGACCAGAGCGTGGAGCGCGGAGACGGTGCTGGCGACGCGCTCCGATTCCTCGTGCGCGGCCACGAGCGCCACGACCATTCGCTCCATCAGGCTCGACAGGAAGGCGGCGGCTCGTCGGCGCCGGGAACGATCATCATCGCATCGCTCCCGAACCCGTAGTCCCCGCCGGGTCGGAACGCGGGGTCGCCGTCCGCGAGGAGCTGCTCGATCCCCATGACCATCGTGATGCCGCCGATCCCCTCCAGATCGAGGTCATCGACCGTGACCGACGCGCAATCGGCGATCCCAGGCGCCTCCCGGATCGCCGAGACGAGCCCGAAGGGGTCGTCGGTCGGGCCGACGCCCGACGTCGGGGTACCGAGCTGGACGAGACGTTCGAAGAATGGAACGAGGAGCGTCTGGGGAGAGACGCGATCCGGCAGAGAGCGACCGCCCGCGGCGAGCACCACGAGTTGCCCGGCTCCGCCGATGCCCGGAAGGGCCTCCTCATCGAGGTCTCGATCGGCCGTGATGAACCCGGCGGCGAGGAGCGCGCCCAGCAGGTCCGTGTCCCCGTCCGGTCCCACGGCCAGCCGGACGGCCAGCGCGTCCCCGATCCGTGCCTCGAGCGATCCGGAGTCCGTTCCCGTGACGCCGAGGATCTCCTCGATCACTGACACCGTGTCGTCGTCCGGCACATCGGTGAGCCGACCATCGATCGTGAGCGTGGCGAGGACGTCCGCGCCTGCCGCGGTGAGCTCGTCGAGGGCGACCCGAGCGGGGCCGTCGATCCCCTCCAGCGTGACCACGACCGCTTCCTCGCCGGTGAGCACACCGTCGCGGAGGGTCGGCCCCAGGGCATCGGCGAATCGCTGCCGAAGCGCGACCATGTCGAGAGCCGCGTCCCGCTCACGGATCGCCTCGTCGTAGTTGAGCTGCAGGTCAGCAGCGAACCGATCGCCGACGACCGAAGTTCCCGCCAGGATCCCGAGCCCGAACGCCAGTATCACCGCCACGATCGAAACGACGTGGTAGCGCCAGGAGATCACAGGATCCCCTGCAGCAGGTCCACGAAGTCATCGAGCGTCTGATCCACGTAGAGACGGAGACCGCGTGACGCGACGAGCATCAAGCCGAACGTGATGAGCACGGCCCCGACCAAGATCACCACGTCGCGGACCCGCGCACGGCTCGGATACAGGCGGGCCACGCCTTTCGCGTCCACCAGGATCTCTCCCACGCGCAAGCGAACGAGGAACGTCGAGGACATCCCTCGGCGGCCCTTGTCCAGGAACTCCCGGAGGTTCCCATGGGTGCCGACGGCAACGATGAGCTCCGCCCGCTGCTCGTGCGCGAGGAGGAACGCCACGTCCTCGCTCGTGCCCGCCGAGCGCACCTCGACGTACGGGATCCCGAGCCGCTCCAGTCGAGCTCGCCCGGGTGCACGGCCGTCGGGATACGCATGCAGCACCACCTCCGTCGTCACCCGTCGCCGGCGGCGGATCAGATCGAGCGCTCGATCCGAGATGCTGTCCATGTCTCCGATCACGACGTCCGGCACATGACCCGCGTCGAGCAACGCATCGGCCCCACCGTCCACGCCCACGAGGACGGGGCGGACGTCCCGGATGTAGGAACGCAGCGCGGCCAGGTCCTCCCGGTAGCTGGTGCCCCGGACCACGACGAGGACGTGTCGCCCGGCGAGCGAGTGGCTGAGCTCCGGGAGGCCGGCGCCGCCGAACAGCAGATCGCGCTCCTCGCGCATGTATTCCAAGGTGTTCGTCGCGAATCCCTCGAACCGGTCGTCGAGGGCCTCCCGAGCCGACTCCATCGCCTCCCGGATCGACCCGCGATCCTGTCGGATCCCGACGCCGACGAGTCGGTCCCCGGAGAAGACGCGATCGTGTTCGAGGTGCACCGGATCACCTTCGCGGATCTTCTGGAGCACCAGCGTGCCGACCCGGTCGACCAGCGGCACGCCGGCGTCCTCGAGGATCATCGGCCCGAGGTTGGGGTACCGACCGCTGATCGAGGGCGCGGCGTTCACCACGGCGGCCACGCCCACCCGGACGAGCGCCTCCGCGGCGACCCGGTCGAGGTCCTCGTGATCGATCACGGCCACGTCCCCCGGCTCGATCCGGGTGACGAGCTCCTTCGTTCGGCGATCGATCCTCGCCCTTCCCCCCGCCGGGTGACGGGTGCGGGCCGTACGACGCCGAAGCAGCTTGGAAGCCAGTGGTCCCTTCCTCGGCCCGGGACCGTCCCCGGCCGTCCCTCGGATGGGTTCGAGGGTAGCCGAGACCGAGCCTCAGGTGACGGCGTCCGCCTTGCCGAGGGACGCGGACCCCTCGCGGAGACGTTCGGCCTCGGCCAGGAGCTCCTCCGCGTGGGTGACGGCGCTCTCGCTGCCCGCGAGACCGGCGAGCATCCGCGAGAGCTCCTCGGTCCGGCTCGGCCCGTCCAGCAGCTCGACCGATGCCGTGCCGTGTTCCTTGGTGACGCGCACGTGACGGTCCGCGAAGCACGCGATCTGGGGCAAGTGGGTCACCACCAGCACCTGGCG
>DASSDW010000117.1:0-17567 GCA_035696925.1 Actinomycetota bacterium | reverse complement strand
CGGAGCGCAGAAACGATTGTCGGTGGACACGCAAAGGTGCTGCGTCAGACGGTTATGGCCATGATGAAGGGTGTCGTCCACAACGAGCACGAGAGCCCGGGCGAGGCGACGGTGCAGGTCTTGCACGGACGCGTCCGGTTGTCGGCCGGCGATTCGTCCTGGGAGGGCCGAACAGGAACGGTGCTCATCGTGCCGGACGCACGCCACACGCTCGAGGCGTTGGAAGACGCAGCCATCCTACTAACCGTGGCGAAGCCAGGCTGACGCGGCCGGCGCCAAAGACGCCACGCGGCCTGACCGACCGACCATCCCGCCCGGAGTCGATCGTTCTCGAGCACCGTCGGGAGCATCGCCACGTCGGCAAAGCACCCGGTCCAGAGACGAGAGTGACGCTAACCGGATATTCGGATGCCGGCCGTCCGTACCCAGATCACGCCGCGATCCTCGTCGATCGCGATCGCGGCAGGAGGGCCGGGAAGTGCGACGCCGGATTCTCCCGGCTCCAAGCTCATCTCGTCGATCGTCAGCAACTGCTCCCCACGCTGATCCACGATCCACACGACGCCAGATCCGACCGCGACGTCGACGGGCCTTCCTCCTATAGGTATGGACTGCCGCACCTCACGTGTGTCAAGGCTGACCAACACCACGAGTCCCTCCGAGTCGACGACCCAGAGACCGTCCTCTGTGGCCGCCAGCGCCCGCAACGTCCCGCCGATCTTGAGACGGTCGGTTTCACGGCCTGTTCGCTCATCGACCCGGATGAGGTCGCCGAACTCGTCTGCGATCCAGACGCCTCCGTTGGCGATCACGATGTCGCTCGGAAGACCCCCCAGCGAGATGGTTTCCTCGATCGGCAAGCCGGGGATAGGTGAGATCCGAAATAGGGTGCCGTTGGCCATCGCAACCCACACCGCGTCTCTGCCCACGGCGATGGATGTTGCGGGCGTTTGACCCACACCCACATCCGTGAAGCGGACGTCGAGGACCTCGTCGTCGGCCGGATCGATCCGGAAGAGGCTGGTTGAGGAGGCCACCCAGACGTCGTCGAGTCCCGTCGTCACCACCATCGCCCCCGTCTGGCCCTGCTGCTGGATGCCCTCCAGGGTTCCCTCCAGCGTCCCGTCGGTCGGGTCCATGTGGCTAACGGCGATGTCCGCGGTCCAGACGCCTCCCTCGCCGACGGCGAGTCCCGCGACCTCACCGGCCGGGGGCAGGATGTAGGGCTTCATCGTCATGGCACCCGTTGTGGGATCGAATCGGACGAGGCGATTGATGCCAGACGGCGGCCTCGGGAGCTTGTCCTCCTCCCGTCGAGTGATGAGGTAGGTCGCCAGCGAGCCCGCGACGAGGGCCGCCACGATCCCAAGGAGGAAGGTTCGCCGTCGGACCACCGGCGGGCGAGACGCCGCCTCCCGCCTGCGTGTGGCGGCCTCCTCCTCGGGGAGGGGCGGTGCCAAGATGACGTCGTCGATGCCCGTGAGCATGAACAGGGGCCAGGTGCCGGGCACGCCTTTGAGCTCGTGGACCCCATGCTCGGCGAACCGCAAGCTCCCCCCAGACACGAGATCGCGAACCGTCTGCGTGACGATCACCTCGCCAGCGCCACCGGTGCTCATCGTCCTGGCCCCCGTGTGAACGACGATCCCTCCTGGGTGGCCTTCGGCGAACTCGCATTCCCCGAAATGCACGCCGGCGCGGATCTCAAGCCCGAGCTCCCGGACAGCGAGGGCGGCGTCGGCTGCGAAGTAGACGGCCCGCGCAGGCTCGCGGAACAACACGAACAACCCATCCCCGGCAGCGTCGACCTCCCGGCCGCCGCGATCCTTCAGCAAGTGACGGAGGATCGCGAGCTCACGCCGCAGGAGAACCTGCCAGCGCTCGTCCCCCAGCTCTGCGGCGACACGGGTCGACTCGACGGTGTCGAGGAACACAACCGTTCGAAGGCTGCGACCCTGCTCGGCACGAGGCACCGGGATAGTGTGCGCTTCGACGAGACGGCTGGGAAGCCAGCGTCAGCGTAAGGCACTTCAGAGGAGTGCCACTCTTGGTGGCAATCCGCTTGGTGGCAATCCGTCCCGCCGGACGGGGAAGGAATGGATGTGGCCGCCCCGGTCTACCCGATGGTCCCGCCGCCTTCGAGCCGAGCGACTCGGCCTCGAACCGTCTCCCGCTGGTTCGGGCCGCCACCGTTGGATCGGGGCGACGCGGCGCGGCCCCGGGTTCGTCGTCACCCCACGTCCTCCGCGTAGTAGGGCACCTGCCAGCCGTATTCGCAGGTGCTGCATTCCACCCACCAGTAGCCCTCCCGGCCGCTCGCAAGAAGGGGTTCCTCGGTCCCGCCGAGCCGCGGAAGGCCGGCGAAGCAGAGACAACGAAGGAGGCGTAGAGGTGGCTCACGTCCAACGTCGTGACGGCAACTGGATCGCGCGGCACGTCGGGCCGGATGGTCGGGAACGGTCCAAGACCTTCCGTCGGAAATTCGACGCCGATCGCTACCTCGCATCTGTGGAGGGCGGGAAGCTCCGAGGCGAGTGGGTCGATCCGAAGCTCGGACTCCTTACTGTCGCCGACGCGGCGTCCGACTGGCTCGATGCCGCCCGCCCGACGCTCAAACCTAAGACGATCGCGGGCTACGAGAGTCTGATCCGGAGCCAAGTCGTTCCCGCGCTCGGTACCTATCAGCTGTCGTCACTGAAGCCGAGCGATGTTCAAGACTGGATCGGCGGGATGCAGAGTCTCGGCCTGAGCCCCAGTCGCATCAGGCACGGCCACGTCGTGCTACGTCAACTACTCCAACGGGCAGTGATGGATGGCCGCATCGCCCGCAACGCCGCCGACGGGGCACGGCTCCCGCGCATCCAACGGCACGAAGCCGCGTTCCTGGCACCTCAGCAAGTGGAGCAGATCGCCCGCGATATGCGTCCCCCGTATGACCTCTTCGTGCGACTGCTCGGTCAACTCGGTCCGAGGTTCGGGGAGGCCGCGGCCATCCGACGCCGCTCGATCGACCTGCTGCGCCGGCGGATCTTGATCTCCGAGTCGCTCGCGGAGGTCAACGGCAAGCACCTGTTCGGGTCGACGAAGACGCATGCCGCCCGGCGGGTCCCGCTGACCACTAGCCTCGCCAACGCCCTGGACCAGCACCTCGAGCTCGTCGCTTCAGATCCCACCGCTTTGGTCTTCACCTCGCCCCAGGGCGCTCCCCTGCGGCACAGCCTCTTCCGGTCGCGGTTCTGGCTGCCGGCGCTGGACGCGCCGGACTGCCGCCCATCGGCCTGCACGTCCTACGGCACTCCGCAGCCGCGGCCATGATCCGTACGGGAGCCTCGGCAAAGACGGTTCAAACGGTGCTCGGTCATGCTTCCGTTGCGTTCACGCTCACCGTCTACGGGCACATCTTCGACGCTGATCTCGACGACCTCGCGACGCGACTCGAAGAGCTGGGGCGGGATGGAGACGGGATGGAAGTCGGTCGATCGTCCGATCGGCGTGGCGTTTCAGCGGGCTGACCTGCGGCGATGCTAGTGGGGCGGGCAGGACTTGAACCTGCGACCGACGGATTATGAGTCCGCTGCTCTGACCAACTGAGCTACCGCCCCCGGGCCCGTCGAGCCTATCGAGATGCTTCGTCTCCTGCTCGGGAGCGTTGGCTGGCCCGCTCCGCCTCCAGCTGCGCGGCGAACGCGAGGCCGAACAGAACGGCCAGTCCGGTCGCGTACGCCCACACCAACAGGGCGACAACCCCGATGAGCGGTCCAAACGCGTCGCCGAGCAGGGACGCGTGCTCGTAGACCAGGCCGAGCAGGATGGTCGCCGCTACCCACGCCGTCACGGACACGGTCGTCCCGGAGAGGAGCCACGAGAACTGGGGTTGGTGCCGGTTCGGCACCAAACGGAAGATGATCGTCATCGCGAGAGCCACGAGACCCACCCCGACGGGCCAGCGCACGAAGGACCAGAGGCCGGAGCCGGCGCCGCCGTCCGACCCCTCGCCGATCTTACCGCCTGCCACGATCACCGCCAGCCCGATCATCAGCATCACTTCGACGGTCGCGGCGAGCACAAGTGCGAGCCCGAGACGCTCCCGAGGGCTCCGATCCTCCTCGACCCCGTAGATCCGGTCCGCCGCCCGTTCGAGATGTGTCATCCCGACCGTGCCAGAGAACAGCATCCCGGCGAGGCCCACCACCAAGGCGGACGGCCCCGCGGAGGGAGCCGCGCTCTCGAGCGCCTGGGTCAAGATCCCGCCGGCCGAGCCCGGCGCGAACGAGGCCACAGCGTCCTCGAGCACCCGCGCGAACCCATCGAGGTCGAAGACTGCGATGAGGCCGATCACCGCGATCACCCCTGGGATCAGCGTCAGGAGCGACGAATGTCCCAGCGCTCGCGCGTAGGTCGTCCCGTGGGCCGCGCGGAGCCGGACGGCAGCGTCCCGGAACAGGCGCAGCGTGCCGCTGCGTCGGAGCTGGTCGCGAGCGTCACCAGCGTCTTGATCCTGGGTCTCCGGAACGGTGACGACAGTGCGCATCGGTCTGCATCATTCCCGGGGCGGCCCACTCCCAACCCGACCGTCTCGGAGGTCGTTCCTTCGTCGGTGCGCCATGCTGTCCGGCACGATGCGATTCGCGCTGATCACGGAGCTCATCGAGTGGGTCCGGCCGTTCTTCGAGACGTTCGGCTACGTGATCATCTCGGTCGCGATGTTCTTCGAGTCCGCCGTGTTCACGGGGATCGTCGTTCCCGGTGACCTGATCCTGGCGATCGGAGGGGTGTACGCCGGTCAGGGAGAGCTCTCGCTGACCGGCGTCATCGCCTGCGGGGCCGTCTTCGGCGTGCTTGGCACCTCGGTCGGCTACCTGATCGGTCGCCGGTACGGCGACTCGTGGTTGCGCCGCGCCCCGATCCTGCGGCGCTTCGAGGACCGCCTGACCCTCGCCCAAGCCTCGATCGCCAAGAACGCCGGGAAGACGATCGTGCTCGGTCGCTTCGTGACCGGCGCCGCGGTCTTCGTCCCGTTCGTCGCCGGGTCCTCCGGGGTCCGGCCACGGACGTTCTTCGCCTACGCCGTCCCCACGATGGTGGTCTGGTCGGCGGGACTCTCGCTGGTCGGGTACTTCGTGGGGAACAACGTGGAGACGATCGATCGGATCATCTCGAGGATCGGCCTCGCCGGCCTCGCGGTGGCGGTCCTGGTCATCGGGTTCTGGATATGGCGCCACCGCCGCGCGGCGGACGACCCGGCCGCGCCCTAGTTCCGGCGATCCTCCGCGTCGTCGACGATCAACAGCTCATCGAACAGCGACCGGTAGTAGACCATCGCCTTTCGGAGCGCCTCGGTGTCCCCGCTCGTCTCCTCGCGAGCCTCCTTGACCGCGATCGAGTGCGCGGACCGGTAGTTCTCCACCACGTCCGGGTGCTCAACCGACACGTCGGCGGCGCGGCGATCGAAGTCCTCCACCGGATAGCCGCGCGTCGCCATCACCTGCTGGATCAGCTCGTCCGCGTCGGTGACGGCCTCCGACGGCTGGTCCACGAACTCCGCCTGGACCTTCGTCCACTCCGATGCGAACCGATCGTGATCGGCTTGCGAGAGCGGCCGGACGTCGAGCGCGCTCACCCGGTCGCGGCGCTCCCGGAGGTCTGCTTCCGCGACTCCCCTGTCGCCGGCACGAGCCATCGTGCGCTCGTACTCGGAGCCGAAATCCCGTTGCAGCCCACGGCTCCTGGCCTGTCGGGAAAGCAGCCATGCGACCACCGCCACCACCGCCACGGCGGCGATCACCACCACCCACACCCACGTCTCCATGCTCGACTCCTTTCTTCCTTTCTGTTTCCTACCCGCACGGGGCGCTCTCGAACCACCATGCTTTGGCCCGGTTGAAGACCTTCGAAACCCCCGGGTAGGTAGCCGAACGCCGCCGGGGGCCCCGAACGACCTCCGACCCTCCTGCTCATATCCCCCCGCCCCTCATCCGCGGACCAGATGAGGTCATGCAGTACCGCCGTACACGCTCACCGTGAACGGCGTCTCTCGGGTGGGGAAGCACCCGTCCTTCCCCGACGCATCTCCGGTCTCGTGGCGTGGGAGGATGGAGGGGTCACGATGACCGACTCCCGAACCGAGACCGACTCGATCGGATCCATCGAGGTCCCGGCCGACCGCTATTGGGGTGCGCAGACCCAACGGTCGCTGCATCACTTCTCGATCGGTGATCCCGCAGCGGACCGCATGCCCATGGAGGTGGTGCGCGCCCTCGCCCTCCTGAAGAAGGCCGCCGCGATGGAGAACGCGGATCGCGGCCTGCTGGACCGGTCGCTGGCGGACCTGATCGTCGCGGCCGCCGACGAGATCCTCGCCGGCGCCCTCGACGACCACTTCCCCCTCTACGTGTGGCAGACGGGATCGGGGACCCAGACCAACATGAACGTCAACGAGGTCATCTCGAACCGGGCGATCGAGATCGCGGGGGGCGAGCTCGGCTCGAAGACCCCCGTGCATCCGAACGATCACGTCAACCTCTCGCAGTCCTCGAACGACACGTTCCCCACCGCGATGCACATCGCCACCGCGATGCAGCTCGCCGAACGGCTCCTGCCGTCCGTCCGTGCGCTGCGCGACGCGCTCGATGCGAAGTCGACGGCTTGGGCCGACATCGTGAAGATCGGCCGCACCCATCTGCAGGACGCCGTCCCGCTCACGCTCGGCCAGGAGTTCTCCGGCTACGTCGCCCAGCTCGACGACGACCTGGAGCGGATCGAGCAGACACTCCCCCACCTTCACGAGCTCGCGATCGGCGCGACCGCCGTCGGCACCGGCTTGAACGCGCCCGACGGATTCGGCGACGCGTGCGCGGCCAGGCTCGCCGACCTCACCGGCCTGCCGTTCGTCCGCGCCCCCAACCTGTTCGCGGCGCTCGCCGCCAACGACGCGATCGTCCACGCGAGCGGCGCCCTCGCGACCCTCGCGGCCTCGCTGACGAAGGTCGCGAACGACATCCGCTTGCTCGGCTCCGGGCCGCGCGCCGGGATCGGCGAGCTCCTCCTCCCCGAGAACGAGCCTGGGTCGTCGATCATGCCGGGCAAGGTGAACCCGACCCAGAGCGAGGCCGTGACGATGGTTGCGACCCAGGTGTTCGGCAACGACACGGCGATCAAGCTCGCCGGCTCGCAGGGCACGTTCGAACTGAACGTGTTCAAGCCGGTGATGATCCGGAACCTGCTGCATTCCGCGGGACTCCTCGCGGACGTCTGCCGGACGTTCCGCGAGTTCTGCATCGAAGGGTTGGAGCCGAACCGGGAGAGGATCGAGGAGCTCGTGCATCAGTCCCTGATGCTCGTGACGGCGCTCACGCCGAAGCTGGGCTACGACAAGGCCGCGGAGATCGCGAAGAAGGCCCACCACGAGGGCATCACGCTGAAGGAGGCCACGCTCGCGCTCGGCTACCTGTCGGAGGCCGAATACGACGAGATCGTGGTTCCGGAGCAGATGATCTGAGCGTGGACGACGTCCGAATCAGGCAGGATTGCGAAAGCCAGCCCTTCCCGGAACGGCGTACGCTTGTGTGGAAGACGATGAGGGCCGCATGACGGTGATCGCCGACGGGCTCCCGAGCCCGCATCTCCAGCGCAAGATCCACGAGGTACAACTCTTCCTCGCGCAGAACCTCTCGCACGATGTCGACCTGAACGCGATCGCGGCGCACGCGTCGCTCAGCCCGTACTACTTCACCCGACAGTTCACGGCGATGGTGGGGATGCCGCCCTATCGCTATCTGATCTCCCTCCGCATCGCGCGGGCGGCGCATCTGCTCCGCGAGTCGGACCTCACGGTCACCCAGATCCTGCATCGGGTCGGGTTCCACAGCCCCAGCCATTTCACGACCACCTTCCGGCGACACATGGGGATGAGTCCCACGGACTACCGCCGTCGTGCAGACTTCGAGCAGAACGCGAACCGGTTCAGCCGTGCGACCGACCCGCTGATCCACCAGCCGGAGCACCGGCTCAGCCGCTAGCCGGGCTGTCGAGCCGAGCTCGCGACGCGCCAGGATCACCGTCCTGTGGAATGCGATGCTTCGCGACTACGCGGAGGGACATCCCGAGCGGAGTGCGTTCATCAGCTTCACGGATGTCGTCTGCAGAGACGATGTGGCCCCGCGCGACGACCGTTTCGGGGGAATCACGGCGCGTCGCGACGGGGTCCACGTGAAGGGGCCGGTGAGGGAGCGGTGATCGACGCGCTCCTCGTGCTCGGCCCGTCCATGGAGCGGTTCGAGTAGCTACCGCTCGCCGTCTAGAACAGCCACATGAGGACGGCGATCAATCCGATCACAGCCAGGATGGTCCAGATCATCTTTGGTCACCTCCTCCTGTCAGGTTCTCGAGAGCCTCGTACCCGGTGGTGTCGTGTCTCACACATCCGAGGAGGCAGAACTCAGAGGCGGGTGTGGGCGCTCAGCACTCCTTGTTGGCGTGGATGCAGTTGTGGATCATCTTCTTCAGGGCGGTCTGGCTCCACGCGTTGAAGAAGTCGGCATGCATCGTGTAGAAGGGCCCGCTCGACAGCTTCACGCCCGCGCCGTCGCGCATCGCGAACGAGACCGCCATCGTGAGCTCCGGGACGGGAACGGGATGGCTCCTCGGGCAGCCGCGCCTCCCGCCGCCGAGACGCGTCGCGTAGCGCATGTGCGCCTTGTGGTTCGCGCTGTCCTTCCGCCTGCCGTCCCAACACGAGGGGAACTTGATCAGGACCTTGACGTGCCCGCCGGCTCCGCAGTCGCGCATATGCGCTTGCCCCGTGCTGCTGCTCCCCTGGCACGACCACGCGACCACCCTCGTGCTCTGCGGTCTGCTCGCGTCGTGGTTCCCCGCGATGATCTTCAGCCCCGGCGGATACGCCTTGATCGCGCGCAGATTGTGGTGGACGCCCCGGTAGTAGAAGTGGCCGGCCACCGACTTGACGAGGGAGCCGTTCCTGTACACGGCCGGCATCCAGTACGCCGCCTTGTCGGCCGATCGGTTGCAGTTCGTACCCGCCCGGCGGAGAGACGCCCAGGTCGAGAACGCGTTCGTCGACTTGTTGCCGAAGAAGAGATGCAGGTGCGCCTTCCCGGGCTTGCGCGGGTACACGATCGGGTCGTCCGAATTCCGATGATGGAAGTCGCACTCGATGTGGATCCGCGCGCTCGCCGACGCGGACGGCGCCGAGAGCGGCACCAGGCCGGCAGTGAGCGTGATGACGACCAAGAGCAGCGATCCGCGCCGCCTGCGGCCGTCGCGTGCGCGACGGAACATCCGCAGGACCCTACTAGCTTCGCTCGGATGCGCAAGTACCCCGAGTGGAAGTCACCCCGACGAAATCGCCGACGCCGTACATCACGTACGTCGCCGAGGGGGTGACCACCGTAGGCGTTCCCGGCTAGATTGGCGGGCGTTGTCCGCGGTGATCATCGGTCCCGCAGAGCATCTCCCCGAGAAGGGCGACGACACGAGCGACGAATCCGTTCCCGCCGACACGACGCCTCGGTTCCTCGCGACTTTCGACATCGAGGACTGGTTCCACGCGGAGAACGTCCGTACCAGCCTGCCCTCCTTCGACCCGGCGTCGATGGAGCCACGTCTGGAGCCGAACGCGCATGCGCTCCTCGATATCCTCGCCGATGTCGGGGCGCGGTCCACGATGTTCGTGCTGGGGTGGGTCGCGGAACGGTACCCCGCGCTCGTGCGCAGGATCGTCGATGACGGGCACGAGGTCGCGAGTCACACCCACCTCCACCGCAACCTGAACCAGCTGACGACGGACGAGATGATCCGGGAGCTCGCGGACGCGAAGGACGCGCTCGAGCAGGTCACGGGAATGCCAGTCCGAGGGGTGAGAGCGCCGAACTTCTCGGTGAGCGATCACGTGCTCGATGTGCTGGCGGAGGCGGGCTACTGGTACGACTCGAGCTTCTTCGGATTCGCGCAGCACGATCGCTACGGGAGCATCTCCGTCCCGATCGATCCCGATGCGGCCGTCGTCGAGGTCCGCCCCGGACTGCTCGAGATCCAGATGACGCGACTTCCGGTCGGGCCCGTACGGGTGCCGTGGGCCGGGGGCGCGTACTTCCGGCTGATCCCCTTCCCGGTGTTCCGCCGCGGCGTCGCGCAGCGATTGCGCTCCACGTCGTGGTTCACCTTCTACATGCACCCGTGGGAGCTGGACGCGGAGGAGCAGCGTCTCCCGGAGATGGCGCGATCCCTCCGTCTGCGGGCCTACACCGGCCGTGGCAGGATGCGCCGCGACCTGCGACGGCTGGTCGGAGAATTCGGCTCGACGCGGATCGACGAGGCGCTGACGGCCCGCGGCCACCAGCCGCCGGGCCGCACGGGATCGAGCTAGCGGCCTCGGAACAGGACCGCGACCGTCCGGGCCACGATCACGAGATCCCGCCAGAGGGACCAGTTCTCGATGTAATAGTTGTCGAGGCGTGCGCGCTCCGGAACCGAGTCGAGCCCTCGGCTCCGACCGTTGATCTGCGCCCACCCGGTGATGCCCCCGACGACGCGATGCCGATCGTCGTAGCGCGAGACGGTCTCGGAGAATCGGCCCGTGTAGTGGGGTCGCTCCGGGCGAGGACCCACCAAGGACATCTCGCCCCTGATCACGTTGATCAGCTGCGGGAGCTCGTCGAGGCTCGCCGCCCGGAGGATGTGCCCGATCGGGGTGACACGCTCGTGATCCCTGTCGGTGATCCACGCCGTGTCCGACTCGTCGTTCACGTACATCGTCCGGAACTTGATGATCTCGAAGAGGTTCCCGTTCAGGCCCACCCGCTTCTGACGGAACAGGACCGGTCCCTCGCTCGACAGGCGAACCGCCAGCGCGATCACCGCGAACACCGGCAGGCTCAAGAGGAACAGCGTGGATGCGACCACGATGTCGAAGGCCCGCTTCTGGATGCGAGCGCCCGGCCGGAGGGCGGGGCGCCGTAGGTGGAACAGGGGGATGCCGGCGACGTCGTCCACGGGGGCCCCTTGCGGCACGCCGCTCAGCTCGAAGAAGCGCGGGACCACGTGGATCTCCGCCGGCACCCGCTCGCTCGCCCGGAGGATCGTCACGAGCTCCTGGTCACGCATCTCGCCGAACGCCACCAGCACGCGCCGGACCTCGAAGTCGCCGATCACCTGCTCGACGTTGCGGACCTGCCCGAGCACCGGCAACGCCACATGCCGGACGAGAGGCCGCCCCAGGAAGCCGATCGGCCGCAGGCCGTATTCGGGATGCTCCAGGAACGTCTCGGCCAGCCCCATGGCGAGCTCCCCGTCGCCGACGATCAAGGTGGGCTCCGAGGCCAGGCCTCGCTCCTTCGCTTTCCGACCCAACGCGTAGGCCGCCCCCCGGCCCAGGAAGACCGCCCCGGCCACGGCCAGCCCGACCTTCGAAAGCTCACGGATCCCGCTCCCCAGCAGGTCGATGTGGGCGAGCTGGGCGACCCATCCGACCGAGAGGAGGACGAGGAGGGCCACCGACACGCGGCCGAGCAGCCAGCCCGCTTCGTCACCCAGCCGAGGGTTGATCCGGTACTTGCGGGAGGAATCGCCGTTCAGGATCAGGAACGTGACCACTCCGTAGGCGATCGAGACGAGCGGGAACCCGAGGATCGCCGCCGCCCCGATCAGCGTCAGGGCATCCATCACGGGGAGCAGGCTCGACAACGGCGGCCGAGAGCGGAGTGAGGGTGGTGTCGGGGCGAACGCGATCTCGAGAGGCTCGTGGAGGGCCATCGGTTCAGATCCCTCCATCCGAGCCGACCGAGGACTCCGGGGTGTCCATCGATGTCGCTCCCTGTGACTGGTCCTGGACGGACAGTCTGCCGGGGCTCCCGGGCTCGGCGCATGCGCGCTTCGACGTAGGAAACGTACCGAGTCGAACAGAGTCCGCCGAGACCCGCCGCGAGGCGCGGATCACGACCTGACGATCGATGCGTCGTCGGCGTAGAAGCATGTTCCCGGGGGGGCCTGCGCCTTCGGAAGGAAGACCTGGAGATCGAGGGTCGAGCCGGGCGAGAGGATCGTGTGCGCCACCGTGATCTTCTGCCAGGCGGTCGTCAGGGTGAAGTTCCCCACCCTGGACTTCACGACGGTCGAGCCGTTCATCTCCCTGATGTTGATCTTGATCAGGGCGCCCGCGGTGTCCGCGCGGACCCAGATGCTCGACGTGTACGTACCCGCCGTGGTCGTCGTGACCCAGTTCGGCTGATCGTTCAGCACGCACTTCCTCGTGCCGGAGGCACCGTTGGACAGGCGGGCCATCCCTCCGGTGCCGTCGCGACCGGGGGTCACCCGCGTCAGCGTGACCAGGGTCCCCGACCCCGCCGTGCTCCATCCTGCCGTGTCGACATCGAACCCGGGGTTGCCCACCAGGTTCGGCGGCTGCGACGGCGGGTTCACGACGATCTGCGCCGTCTCGCTGTCGGAACCGGCACCGTTCGTGACGGTCAGGGTCGCCGTGTACGTGGCCGGGGTCGTGTAGACGTGGGTCGGGTTCTGGGCGGTCGAATCGACGCTGCCGTTCGACTCGAAGTCCCATGCCCATACTGTCGGATTCCCCGTTGACGTGTCGGTGAAACTCACCGAGAGGGGTGCGGTACCCGTGGACGGCGTCGCCGTGAACGAAGCCACCGGCGCGACCGCCTGGGTGACGGTGATCTGTGCCGTCACCGTGTCCGAACCGGCAGCGTTCGTGGCGGTCAACTCCGCCGTGTACGTGTCGGGCGTCGTGTAGACGTGCGTCGGATTCTGCGCGGTCGAGTCGACGATGCCGTCGTTCTCGAAGTCCCACGCCCAGCTCGTTGGATTGTTCGTCGACGTGTCGTCGAAGTCCACGCTGAGAGGAGCGTTCCCGCTCGTCGGCGTCGCGGTGAAGGACGCCACCGGAGCCACAGGTTGCGGCCCGAGCACATCGAAGACGAACACGGCGAACCGGAGCGGGCCCGGCGGGCGGGCGTCGGCGCCGTCCAGCACGTAGAACTGATCGTCGATCAGCTCCACCGCCCGGCTGTCGAGCACCTCGAAGGGCGTCAGGTCGAACGTCCAGCCGGGAACGAGTGTCTTCGTCGCCCAATCCACGCGGCGGAGCCGTTCCGCGTTCGTGACGACGAAGAGATCGCTGCCACCCGTGTCCGTGACCGAGGAGAAGGAGAAGCCCAGGATCCCACTGAGTCCGGTCACCGTGAACGCCGTCCCGGTCGTGTTCGTCACGTAGTCGTAGGTTCGGATCTGCTGGCCCTGGCCGACGTAGAGCTGCTGGTCGGCCGGACTCCATGCAGACGCCGTGTTGTTCGCCGTCGCCGCCAGCGGTTGGTAGGAGTCGACCTGGAAGACCCCACCGACGCGGACCAGTCGGAATACGGTGGGCAGGTGGGACGAGTCACAACACGGGCCGGAGAACACGAAGAGCCAGTCGTTGACCTCGTCGTAGGCCATCGACTCGAAGTCGTCCGTCCGGTTGGGACCGGCCACCGTCCCGCCGCCGAAGCGCGGTGCGTTCTGGAACGCGGCGTTGTTGATCACGCGTTTCAGCGCACCGGTGTGGGGGTTCGTCTCGAAGAGGAAGTTCTCGTGGTCCTCCGTGAGCCAGAGCGAATCATCCGGCCCGACGTACGCGCTGCCCTCCCCGTCACGCATCGTGGTCGAGCTGCCCACGAACGGCTGGGTCGTGATCGTCCGATCGAGCTCGAGGGAAGGCGTGGAGGTGTCGGGGAGGTTCGCGAAGGCCGGCGCCGTGCCGATGACGATGACGGAGAGCCCCAGGACGACGGACCACCGGCCCCCTCGAGCAGCGTGTTTGAGGATGCTCGTCACTAAGAAGTCCCCACCCTGGCCGTCGTGCATCTATCGCGCCCCGCGACCCCAACAGTCTGGCCGGCCGGGGGGCGCTCCGCCATCATGCGTTCGACGCAGATCGCCTACGTGATGCGCTCCTCCCCCATTGCCCCGCCGCCCGAGCAACCGTGCCCAACACCTCCGCTCATCGGGGGAATCCGTCGGATCGCGTACCCCGGCTACGCTGATCATCAGATGGTTGTCTCCGCGTGCTCCCTCTACCCTTGAGGGACCACTCATCCGGTCGGAGGGCCCTTGACGCGGATCGTTGAGACAGCGGTCGGCCGGCCCGGGCCGACCCACAGAGCGGATCGGAACATCGAGATCCTGGGCGTCGCGGGCGCGGGCAAGTCGACGCTCGCCACGCGGCTCGCCGCAGAGCCGGGGTTCGAGATCGCCCCCTTCATCCACGCGCGCCGGCCGGGCGACCTGCTCCTGATCATCCGCACGATCCCTCGGCTGCTGCCGATCCTGTGGACGGGTCTCACACGCGCACCGCGGATCAGTTGGCCGGAGTCCAAGCTGCTGGTGTACGTCACCCGATGGGCGCCCGTGCTGCGTCGCAGGCGGCCGCAGACCGACACCGCCTTCCTGCTCGATCAGGGGCCCCTGTACGCGATCGTCCGCCTGATGGCGGAAGAGAAGCCGTTCACCGAACATCGCTCCTTCACGTCCTGGAAGCGCGAGATGCTCGATCGATGGTCGACCGAGCTGAGCGACGTCATCTGGCTGGACGCACCCGACGCCGTCCTCTGGGGTCGGATCAACCAGCGCGACCAGGATCACCGGCAGAAGGGCGGACAGGCGGAGGCCGGACACCGCTTCATCTCTCGCTACCGCAGGGCGTTCGAGAGCATCCTGCCGATCGTGGAGGACAAGGGTGCCGTCCGCACGCTGCGGTTCGACACCAGCACCTCCACGGTGGCGCAGATCGTCGACGGCGTCCGAGCGTCGCGACGGAGGGAGGGGAACCAGCCTGACGGATAGCGCGCCCCCCCGGAAGCTCCGCGTCCTGCACCTGATCATCATGCTCGGTGAGACGAACGGGCAGTACAACGAGCATTGCCTCCCGCTCATGGGCGAACGGGACATCTCGATCGTCACCTACTTCGTCCCGAAGCTGACGCCCCCTCCGGCGATCAGGCTCTTCGCGGGCGACGGCACCCTGCGCGGGTTCTTCCGGGCTCTGAAGGCGGCGCTGGGCGCGAAGTACGACGTCATCCACGCGCATGCGCCGCAGACCGGGACCCTCTTCGTGCTGGCCGCGCTCGCATGGGGACGCTTCTCCCGCGTGCGTTCCTCGCTCGTCTACACCGTGCAGGACTCCTTCCACGACTACAAGCTCCGGAACCAGCTGATGATGATCATCTCCCTGGCGGCCTTCCGGCGGATCGTGTTCTGCAGTCGGTCGGCGTACGAGAGCCTCCCGGGGACCCTCGACCGTCTCGTACGGGGACGGTCGCGGGTGGTCCCCAACGGAGCCGACCTCGATCGCGTGGACCGTGCGCTCGCCACGCGAGATCCCGCGCCGAGCGGAAGCGGGTTCACCGTCATCTCGGTGGGCCGCCTCGAGCGGGTGAAGGACCCGCTCACGTTGGTGAACGCGTTCGCACGCGCCGTCGGCGATGACGCGGAGAGTCGAGCGATCCTCGTCGGTGCGGGCGAGCTCTCGACCATGATCGAGGCGAGGGCCCGCGAGCTGCGCCTCCACGATCGGGTCGAGCTCACGGGCCTCGTTCCACGAGACGACGTCTTCGTCGCGTGCGCCGATGCCGACGTCTTCGTCTCGACCTCACACGGCGAAGGGCTCCCGGTGGCCGTCCTTGAGGCGATGGGCGCGGGCTGCCCGGTGATCCTCTCGGACATCCCGCCGCACCGTGAGCTCGCGGACGGCGCGGACTTCATCCCGTTCGTGGATCCCGGGGACGTCGACGGATTCGCCGACGCGATCCGTCGCTTCCATGCGATGACGCCGATCGAGCGCGAGGAGGTCGGGCGCCGCTGCAGGGAGCACATGGCGGCGCGCTTCACGTTGCCGATCATGCGGGCCGGCACCGAGGCGGTCTACCGAGAGGTCGCGCCCCTGGTCGGGAGCGGGGCGCCGGGATGATCGTCGAGCTCATCGGCGCCACCGGCGCCGGCAAGTCGACGCTGGCTCGCGAGCTGCTGCGCCGGGGGCTCGAGAGCGGCCGGGTCCGGATGGCGACGGACCTGGTGACCGACAGGCCCGGCCGCCGGTGGGTGGAGAACCCCCACGCGGTCAACCTGCTGGCCGACGCCGCCGCGCTGCCCCCGTTCCTCAGGTCGTTCGACGATCACCGGGACTTCGTCCGGTTCGCGTTCGAACGGCTACGCCACCATGCACCGTCGACCTTCGCCAAGGCGAACTATCTCCGGAACGTCGTTCGGAAGGTCGGCGTGCACGAGCTGACCCGGCGAGCCGATCCCTCCGTCACGTTCCTGAACGACGAGGGGACGGTCCTGATCGCGTACCAGCTGTTCGTCTACAGCGACGCAGCACCCACGCCGTCCGAGATCGAGCGCTTCGCCGGCCTCGTCCCGCTTCCCGACCTCGTCGTCCACGTGAAGGCGCCGACCGACCTGCTCGTGGAGCGAGCGATCACCCGTCCGGACGTCCGGCGGGAGCTCGCGGGGCTCGATGGGGAGCGGATCGGATCATGCATCGGGAGGGCGATCTCGGTCTTCGATGCGCTGGCCGGGTCCGACGCGATGCGCGACCGTGTGGTGACCATCGAGTTCGAGGATGCGTCCCCCGAACGTCTCGATCGAGCCGTCGAGCAGCTGCGCGACGCGGTGGAGACGCGGGCGCGCGCGCTGGGCTCCTCGACCCCCTCGGCCCTCGATGGCCGGCCCGGCGCATCACGCAGAGCGACCGTGATCGCGTTCGTCGGATCGGAGGCGACGGGCAAGTCGACCGTCCTCGACGAGGTGGAGCGATGGCTGTCCACGAGCCGGCGTGTTCGCCGCGTCCATGCCGGCAAGCCACCGAGCACGCTCCTGACCTCCATCCCGCACGCGCTGCTGCCGGCGCTGCGCTCGCTGTTCCCGGAGCAACGAACGCTGCGCGTCGAGGAACGCTACGAAGGGGGCGATGCGACCGGCACGACCTTCCCGCTCCTCTTCGGGATCCGGTCCGTGATGCTCGCGTACGAGCGGCGCGCTCTCCTCAGGCGAGCGGTACGCGATGGAGCGGGGACGGTCGTGCTGAGCGACCGATACCCGTCGGACGCGAGCGGCGCGCCCGACGGCCCGCAGCTCACCCATCTGCCGATGCCGAAGACCGCCTTCTCGTTGCGACGGATCCTCGCGGCGATCGAGGGGCGCCTGTATCGCGATATCCCCACGCCGGATCTGGTCTTCCAGCTGACGGCTCCACTCGAGGTGACGCTGGCGCGGAACGCGGCGAGGGAGAAGAAGGAGCCGGAGGAGTACGTACGCTTCCGCCACGAGCTCAGCTCGAGGCTCCGGTTCGACGGAGCGTCCGTGTACCCCATCGACACGGATCGCGACCTCGATCAGGTGGTCCGGGAGGTCCAGGTGCTGATCGACGCTCGCCGGGAGGTCTGAGCGACCGCGATGCTTCCCACCTTCGTGATCATCGGTGCCGCGAAAGCAGGCACGACCGCGCTGTACTGGTACCTGGCCGATCACCCCGAGGTGTTCATGAGCCCGGTGAA
>DASSDW010000116.1:0-2204 GCA_035696925.1 Actinomycetota bacterium | reverse complement strand
GGGGCGCTCGCCGTCGTAGGTGTGCTGCTGGGGGAAGCCGTCCCCCCGAAAGGTCGCGTGCGAGCTTTTTAGAACGCACACGCGAAGTTCGCAGAATTGTCCTTCCACGCACTCCGCTGAATAGGGATTTCTGAGCGTGCGCTGGACTACTTTGGGTGGCATTATGTCCATCCGAGGAAAGGATGGAGCGTGATGGCCAAAGCGGGAGATACGATAGAAAGCCCGCTGTCCGGCGTGCAAATAGTCTTCCTCAAGACAGCGTGCCAAACCAACGGCGAACCGTTGCAACTCGACGACGTCATGAGAGGGGGCGGCCGGTGACCAACTTTTCCGAGGCGCCGGGCGCGTCGACGTCCCCCGCCGAGCTGCTCGCCGTCGCGAGGGGCGACGAGCCTGCGGACCTCGTCCTCCGCGGGGGGCGGCTCGTGAACGTGCTCTCCGGGGAGATCCAAGAGACGGCGGTCGCGATCCACGGCGGCCTGATCGCCGGCCTCGGCGGCTATGAGGAGGGCCGCGAGACGGTCGACTTGGACCACGCGTACCTGGCGCCGTCCTACATAGAGGGCCACATGCACGTGGAGACCACACTCCTCACGCCCCACGAGCTCGCCCGCGCGGCCTGCGCCCGCGGAACCGGCACGCTGGTGTGCGACCCCCACGAGATCGCCAACGTGCTGGGCGTCCGCGGGATCGAGTGGATGCTGGGCGCCGGCGAGGGCGCCCCGGCCGAGTTGCTCTACACCGCCCCCTCGTGCGTTCCCGTCAGCGCGATGGAGACGGCGGGGTCTGCGATCGGGGAGGCCGAAGTGGCGGCGCTGCTGGAGGACGAGCGGGTCGTTGGCCTCGCGGAGGTCATGAACTTCCCCGGTGCGGTGGCCGGCGATGCCGGCGTGCTCGGCAAGCTCGGGGCGGCGAAGGGCTACCCCGTGGACGGACACGCCCCTGGCCTCTCCGGCCGCGCGCTGAACGCCTACGTAGCCGCCGGACCCGGCTCCGAGCACGAGGCCACCGCGCTCGAGGAGGGGCGCGAGAAGCTGCGCCTGGGCATGCGCGTGATGATGCGCGAGGGGACGCCCGCAAAGGACCTGCGTGCGCTCCTCCCGCTCGTGACGCCCAGCACCGAACGCCGCCTGATGATGGTCAACGACGACGTCAGCGTCGCCGACCTGATGGACCGCGGGCACCTGGACCACCACCTGCGCCTGGCCGTGGCCGCCGGCGTCGACCCGATCACCGCCCTCCGGATGGTCACCCTGAACGTCGCCGAGTGGTTCGAGCTCGAAGACCGCGGGGCGATCGCCCCGGGGCTCCGCGCCGACCTGGTCGTGCTGCGCGACCTGGAGGGGTTCGAGACTCTGCGCACCTACCAGGCCGGCCGGTTGGTAGCCCGAGAAGGCCGCTGCCTGCGCGAGTACCGATTGCCTCCCGGCCTTGGGCCCACCGTCCGCGTCGACTGGGACGCCGTTGACCTCTCGTTGCCCGTCCACGGGAAGCGGGCGCGGGTGATAGGGGTGGTACCCGGCCAGGTCCTCACGCGCGCCCTCCTGGAGACCCCCTCCGCGGAGGACGGCCTCGCGGTGGCCGATCCGTCCCGCGACCTGCTCAAGCTCGCCGTGGTGGAGCGCCACACGGGACGCTCCACCACGGCGGTCGCTCTGGTCCGGGGGCTCGGCCTCGAGCGGGGTGCCTTGGCTTCGTCGGTGGCGCACGACCACCACAACGTCATGTTGACCGGCACGGATGACGCCGACATGCTCCTGGCCGGACGCGAGGTGGGCCGCCTGGGTGGGGGCTTCGTGGTGGCGACGGAGGGCGAGGTGCTTGCCTCCGTGGCGCTACCCATCGCGGGGCTCATGTCGCCCGCCCCGTTCGCCGAGGTGCGAACGCGGTACGACCGCGTGCTCGAGGCCGCGCGATCGCTGGGTTGCCACCTCGACGATCCCTTCATGACGCTCTCTTTCCTGGGGCTGTGCGTGATACCAGAGCTCAAACTGACCGACAAGGGGCTCGTGGACGTCGCGCGCTTCGAACTCGTGAGCCCGTTCGTGTGACTGGTCGTGGCAGGCGCGGCGGAGGAACCCTCTCCTGAGCTCCTTAGACTCCGACACGCGCGAACTTCTCAGAGAACGCCGTTAAGGCGAAATTCGGCTCTGTCCCGGTCCGATGGGTCGAGATTTCTCTGGTAGTTGGAGCGTTACGAGTCG
>DASSDW010000115.1:0-5885 GCA_035696925.1 Actinomycetota bacterium | reverse complement strand
GGGATGGCGGAGGGCGGCGTCGTGATCAACGACCTCACCGGCGTGCACTCGGGGGCGAACCCGATCAGCGGGGAGTTCAGCGTCGGCGCGACGGGCCTGCGGATCGCCGGCGGCGCGCTCGGGGAGCCGCTGCGCGAGATGACGATCGCCTCGACGCTCCCGGAGATGCTGCAGGCGATCACAGGGGTCGGCGACGATCTTCGGTTCTTCTCCTCGGTGGGAACGCCGTCGGTGCTGATCGGCGAGATGACGCTCGCGGGCGTCTGATGGGTTGCGTTCCGCTCAGCTAGACAACTCCTCCTCCGGATGTAAGGATTCCGCCCGATCGAGACCAGGTGGGGGCGCCCGCCCCGGCTCGCGGCGTCCCTCATGCGATGGGAGGGAGCTGCGATGGCGTCACGGCCCGACGAGCAGATGATCTCGGAGAAGGTCGCACCGGTCCTGGTGGCACGGACCCTCGGCCCGTTCGACCTGGTGGTGATCTTCGTCGCCGTCGTCCTGTTCATCAACAACTCGGCCGGCGTGCAGTTCGCCGGGCCCTCCGTCTTCATCTTCTGGATCGTCGCGTTCCTGACGTTCCTGATCACGGGGGCGTTCATCACCGCGCAGCTCGGGCGGATGTTCCCCGAGGAGGGCTCGCTCTACGTCTGGACGCACAAGGTGCTCGGTCCGTTCTGGGGGTTCTTCGCCGGTTTCGTCGCGTGGTGGCCCGGACCGATCTCGCTCGTGTTCATCGGGATCCTGTTCGCGAACTTCCTGCAGCAGGCCTCCGTGTTCATCAAGCCGAGCTGCGAGTTCCCGTGCCTCTTCACGGAGAACTGGCAGATCGGCGTCGTCGTCCTCGTGGTGATCTGGTTCAGCGCGCTGATGTCCTACCTGAAGATGCGCGTGACCCAGAACTACGTGAACGTGCTGTTCTGGTTCTACGCGGGCGCGATCTTCCTGATCGGGTTCGCAGGGGTGTGGTGGCTCCTCCAAGGGAACGGCGCCTCCACGGACTTCGGGGCCGGATGGGATCCCTTCCAGGGTGAGACGCTCGCGCTCGGCCTCCCCGCGAACCTCACGTTCTTCTCGTTCGCGATCCTGGCGCTCCTGGGCATCGAGACGCCGCTGAACATGGGCGCCGAGGTGACCGGCGGCGAGAAGGCGATCCGGACGTTCCTGCTCTGGGGCTGCGCGATCGTGATCGCGGCGTACCTCTGGGCAACCTGGGGGAACATGGTCGTGATCGAGGCCGGGGGCGCGAACGGGACCACGGGTGGCGCCGAGACGGTCGGGCTCGCGCTGGGGAGATGGACCGGCGCGGCCGTCGCGTTGGTGATGGCGTGGGTCGTGTTGACCGTCGCCGTCGTCTACAACTTCTCGTTCGGACGTCTGCTCTTCGTGTCCGGGATGGAGAAGCGCCTTCCGCACCAGATCGGCCAGGTCAACCGGAACAAGGTGCCGGCGAACGCGATCACGCTTCAGAGCGCGATCTCGACGATCCTGGCGGTCCTGATCTTCTTCGTGCTCGGCTCCGGCGAGACGGATCCGTACCGGTACTTCTACGGTCTCTACGCCGGCGTCACGATCGTGTGGTGCATCTCGACCGCGTTGTTGTTCCTCGATATCTTCTTCGCGAAGCGGGCCGAGCCGGAGCGCTTCGAGCGTGAGCGACGGGTCCCGACCGGCTTCCTGTTCCTCTGCGGCGTGGTCGGGTTCATCGTCAACATCCTCGCGGTCCTCTTCATCTTCGTCGGCTCGTGGTACCCGGTGTCGGACTC
This sequence comes from Actinomycetota bacterium, assembly GCA_035696925.1. Lineage (GTDB taxonomy): Bacteria > Actinomycetota > UBA4738 > UBA4738 > HRBIN12 > JAJNBA01. Next base: position 4,122 of record DASSDW010000115.1, on the reverse strand, counting down.
CAACCCGACCGGCTGGGAGCTGGCGGATTGGAACGTCTTCATGGTCGTGTTCACGCTCGTGTCGGTCATCTCGGGCATCGTGATCTGGTTCGTGTCGCAGTCCGCGAGACGTGGCAAATCCGACGAGCAGCTGATCGCCGAGGGCCTCGCCGATCGCGAGATCGTCGAAGGGACCTCGGGCTAGTCGCGGTGGTCGGCCGCCGCCCGCACGCGGGCGGCGGCCCTGCCGTTCAGTCGGTCCCGATGCCGTGGAGGCGGCGGCACCCGTCGCCGAGCACGAGTCTCCCCAGCCCTTCCGCCTCGTCCGCGGTCACGTAGTCGCGATCGACGAACCCTCCGAGCACCCGCTGGAGCGCGGATCGGGCGAGCAACGCCGACGCCCAGAACGCCTCCGGCTCTCCGGCCTCGTCCGAGCCGTAGAGGAGCTTGGCGGCCGGCACCGTCCCGACGAGCATCTCCAGCGCCCACTCCACCTGCCCCCACCCCCAGGGGATCAGCTCCGAGAGTTCCAGGTACACGTTCGGGAGGACCGAGGCGACGTAGGCGGCTTCCCGGACCCACGGGTACCCGGAGTGCACGAGGACGACCGGCTGATCCTGCACGTCGACGAGCAGTGGGAAGATCGCGATCGGGTCCGCGTGGCGGAGGTTGATGTCGGGGTCCCCGCCGCCGCAGTGGAAGTGGAACGGCCGGTCGTTCGTCTTCGCGATCGCGAGGGCGCGCCGGATCAGGAAGTCCCGAACGGGCTTCGCGTGCTCGCGGGTTTCGGCCCACCCGTCGTCGCGCCAGCGGGCGAACGCCGCCTCGGCCTCCGATGATGAGGGGTCGCCGACGTCGAGACCGGTGCGGTAGGCGACGATCGACTTGTAGGCCACGCAGTTCGGATCCGAGGCGGCCTCCGTCGCGTCGGCCTCCACGCCGGCGACGAGGTCGTCGAACGAACCCTCCCGCCGGGCCAGGATCCAGGGCTCGAGGCGGGCGACCCGATGCACCGTTACGCCGATCGTCTCGGCGAACTCCGCGGCGGGGATCGGCGGCTGCGGGTAGCCCTCGTCCGACAGGATCGCGACGACCCCGGCGGCGTCGAGCAGCCCCTTCGTGTACGCGACGGCGTCCTTCCGGATCGCCGCCTCCCGTGCCTCGGTGACGGCCGCGCGGGTCGGTTCGCACTCGAGGTGATCCGCGAGCCATCTACGCATCGCGAGGGCGAACACGGTGGAGTCCGTGAAGGAGTCGGCCACATGCCACAGCTCGTCGTTCACCTGCGACGAGGAGAGGAAGGATTCGCCGAGGAACATCATCCTCGTGTCGAACCCGGTCGAGCCCTTGCTCCGCAGGTCGTCGAGTCGGTACGGGTGTGTGTGCGCGTCGACGATCTCGAGACCGGACAGATCGATCTCGGGCATCAGTACCTCCATCGGTGTGCGCGGACGACGTCCTCGGGATCCTGGCCCTCGAAGACGTCGCGTTCGGCGCGCCGGGTCGCGAGGAAGGAGTCGAACAGGACATCGCCCATCGCCTCGCGGAGCATCGAGGACTTCTCGAGGTCGCGGATCGCGGCGCTGAGCGAGTCGGGCAGCCGGCGGATCCCCATCGAGCGGCGACGGCGAGCCGGGATCGAGGCGGGGTCGTCCCCTACAGGTTCGGGGAGCGAGAGCTCGCGATCGAGCCCGTCGACCCCGGCCGCGACGATCGCGCCGAGGGCGAGGTAGGGGTTCGCCGCCGGGTCCATCGACTTCACCTCGAGGTTCGCGGCATCCGGTCGGCTCCCGATCATCCCCGTCACGAACCGGAGCGCCGCCTCGCGGTTCTCCCGTCCCCAGCAGGCCCACGGACCGCTCCAGCGGTGGGGTTGGAGCCGTTCGTAGCTCGGGACCGACGGTGCGGTGATCGCCGTGAGAGCGGGGAGCGCCTCGAGCACCCCCGCCGCGAACGCTTCCGCTCCGCGCGTCATGCCCTCGGGACCGCGTCCTCCCTGGAACAGGTTCTTCCCCTTCCGGTCCCACAGGCTCAGGTGCAGGTGGTTCCCGTTGCCGACGCGCCCCGCGAAGACGACCGGCGCGAACGAGGCGGCGAAGCCATGGGTGCGCGCCACGGCCCTGATCGTGTGGCGGACGACGAGGTGGGTGTCCGCGGCGGCGATCCCGACGCCGTGCGGCACCGACAGCTCGAGCTGCCCGGTCGAGTACTCGGGGTGGAACTGCATGACGCCCGTTCCCTGCGCCTCGAAGGCGCCGATCAGCGCCGTCGCGAACGGTTCGACGTCCGCGAGCGCGATCGCTCCGTAGGCGGGCCCCGTGTGGGCCGGCGTCGGATCGGCCTCGTCCGGTCCCGGCGCGGCGCGATGCCCGAGGAAGAACTCGATCTCGAACCCCCCGCGGAGCTCCAACCCGTGGCCGGCGAGCCGCTCGAGCATCGTCCGGGCGAACGTGCGGGGACAGCCCGGGTACGGTTCGCCCTCCTGGTCGAGCTGGTCCACGGGTGCGAGCGCCCACCCGGGGCTCGCGGCGAGCCCGACCGTCTGCGCCGGATCCGGCATCAGCCGGGTGTCGCCCGCCGGTCCACCGATGTGCGGCGACGACGTGATCTGGTCGTCGACCTGGAAGACCGTGAAGACGGGGGAGAGGCCGATCCCGAACCGCACCGCCTCCTCGAACCGACGGAGGGGGATCGTCTTCACGAGGGTGACCCCCGAGTTGATCACGATCGCGAGCGCGACGGCCTCGACGCCGGAGGCGGCGAGGCGTCGCGCGGTCTCCGCGGCGGCTCCGGCGCCAGTCTTCGACCGCCCGCGGGACGACGCCATCGGGCTAGAACAGCTCCAGGTACTCCGTGCGCTCCCAGTCCGACACGGAGTCCTGGTACCGGGACAGCTCGTACCGACGCATCCGTAAGTAGGCCGTGACGAAGTCCTCGCCGAGGAACTCCTTCGCGGCCGGGTCTTCTTCGAGGGCGTCGAGCGACTCCTCCAGGGCGATCGGGAGCTTCTCGAAGGTGTCGTCCTCCTCCGCGGGGACGCCCGGCTTGGACGGGTCGGGGACCGGCAGCTCCTCCTCGATCCCACGGAGCCCGGCTTGCAGGAGCGCAGCTCCCACGATGTAAGGGTTCGACATCGCCGAAGGGGCTCGGTACTCGACGTGCTTGTTCGCCGCGCTCCCCCCCTTCACGCGCACGAGCGCGGATCGGTCCTCCAGCCCCCAGGAGATGTTCGACGGGCTGAACGTGTGCGGGCGCCGACGCCGGAGGCAGTTCATGGTGGGTGCGATCACGGCGTCGATCGCGCGGGCGTACTTCAGCTGGCCGGCGATGAACGACCGGCACGCGGCCGTCATCCCCTGGGGATCGTTCGCGTCGCCGAACGCGTTCTCCCCCGAGTCCGCGTGCAGCAGGGAGATGTGGGTGTGACAGCCGCTCCCTGCCGAATCGGCCCACGGTTTCGTCATGAAGGTGGCGAGGTAGCCGTCCTGTTTCGCGATCTCCTTCACGCCGTTCTTGAACGTGAACGCGTTGTCCGGACCGGCGAGCCCGCGTCCCGGCGAGAAGTTGATCTCCCACTGCGATCCGGCGTACTCGCAATTCGCCGTGATGATGTCGACACCGACCTGCGGCATCTCGTCGAGGATCCGGCGGATCGTCGGCACGAAGTCGTTCCGGAGCGTGTTGAAGATGTGGTAGCCGGTGAACAGCGGCTCGTGCGTGTCACCCGTGAGGAGATAGAACTCGAACTCGGATCCGAGGAGCGGCTCGAACGCCATCGAACGTGCCTTCTCGAGCGCCTGCCGGAAGACGTGCCTGGGTGTGGCGGCGAGGGCCGTCCCGTCGTGCCATTGGGCGTCGCAGATCAGCCGCGCCGTGCGGTCGGCCCACGGCAGCACCTGGGCGGAGTCCGGATCGGGGAAGAGCAGCTGGTCTCCGTAGCCGCGCTCCTCGTGATAGAGCGTCCCGCCCACGACGTCCGAACGGGTATCCAGCACGCTCGTGCCGCCGTACATGTTCAGACCTCGTTCGGCGTAGTCGAAGGCGTGTGCGATCGGGATCGTCTTCGATCGAGAGATGCCGTGCATATCCGGAAGCTCGAACCGGACGAACCCGATGTCCTGCTTCTGCCATCCCTCCAGGATC
>DASSDW010000114.1:0-2786 GCA_035696925.1 Actinomycetota bacterium | reverse complement strand
GTGATCTACGGAGCCGGAGGAGGGATCGGCGGCGCCGTCGCCCACGCCTTCGCGTCCGAGGGGGCCAGCGTGCTCCTCACCGGACGCTCCCTGGCTCCCGTCGAGCTCGTCGCGAAGGAGATCGTCGCCGCCGGCGGAGCGGCCGAAGCGGCGGAGATCGACGCGCTCGACGAGCAGGCCGTGGACGAGCATCTCCGGTCCGTGGTCAACGAGGCCGGCCGCGTCGACATCTCGCTCAACGCGGTCGGCATCCCGAACGCGGGGATCCTGGGCGTCCCGCTGACCGACCTGGATGCCGAGCACTTCTCCCTGCCGATCACGACCCTCGTGACGTCCTACTTCCTGACGGCGCGCCTGGCCGCACGGCACATGGTTCCGCAGAAGTCGGGCGTGATCCTGACCGTCACCGCGACGCATTCGCGGGAGGGCATCCCGTTGGTCGGCGGCTACGGCCCGGCCCAGGCGGCCAAGGAGGCGCTCACGCGCGATCTCTCGGTCGAGCTCGCACCCCAGGGCATCCGTGTGGTCGGCCTGCGGCCGTATGCCATGCCGGAGACGAGCACCATCAGGGACGCCTTCGAGCCCCGCGCCCAGGCGTCGGGGATGACCTGGGAGGAGTGGCAGGAGATGCTCGCGAGCAGGGCCCACCCGCGACGGCTCATGACGCTCGAGGAGATGGCGAGCGTGGCGGTCTTCGTGGCGTCCGACAAGGGGAGCGGGATGACCGGAACGACCGTGAATCTGACCATGGGCCGACTGGACGACTAGTGGCCGACCGACGCAAGGAGGAGAACGATGACCCAGCACACGATCGGGACACGTGAGGAGTGGCTCGCCGCACGCGAGGAGCTGCTCAAGCGAGAGAAGGAGCACACCCGGCTCGGCGACGAGATCGCGCAGCAACGACGTGACCTACCGTGGGTGCCGGTAGAGAAGGAATATCGCTTCGATGCAGAGGACGGCGAGCAGACGCTCGCCGAGCTGTTCGAGGGACGATCCCAGCTCCTGATCTACCACTTCATGTTCGGGCCGAGCTACGAGGCCGGTGACCCGGTGAATTCGTCGATCGCCGACACCGTCGACGGCGTGCTGCCGCACCTGCACGCGCGTGACGTGACCTTCGCCTTCGTCTCACAGGCGCCGCTGGAGAAGCTGCAGGCCTATCGGCGCCGCATGGGCTGGAGTTTTCCCTGGGTCTCCTCCGCACCCACCGACTTCAACTTCGACCTCGGCTTCTCGCACACGCCGGAAGGAGGCCGCGAGGTGGTGGAGCAGATGATGGGAGGCGGGCTGCCGTCGATCGTCGATCAGAACGCTCGCTCCGCCGGCACCGACGCCGCCGGATATATGACCGAGAACCCCGGGTTCAGCGCGTTCGTGCACGAGGACGGCACCGTGTACCACACGTACTCGACGACCTGGCGCGGATTGGAGTTCGTCATGGGCTACTACCCGATCCTCGACCACGCACCGAAGGGTCGCGACGAGGGCGAGGCGTGGCAGCTCTGGCTCCGTCGCCACGACGAGTACGAGTGAGACCGTGGATACCCTCGATCCACGACCGGACGATGGGGCGAACGTAGGGGAGGGATGACTGGATGACGACCCACCACGTCGTCGGCCATGACGGATGGATGGCAGCCCGGAAGAAGCACCTGGCCAAGGAGAAGGAGTTCACCCGCCTTCGGGACCAGCTCAGCGCGGAGCGTCGCGAGCTGCCCTGGGAAGCGGTTGAGAAGGAGTACACGTTCGAAGGGGCGAACGGTCGGCAGAGTCTCGCCGAGATCTTCGAGGGACGGGGCCAGCTCGTCATCTACCACGCGATGTTCAACCCCGAGACGGCGGGGGAGCACACGTCATGGACGAGCGAGGCGGCGTGCAACGCCTGCTCGTTCTGGTTGGACAACCTCAACGGCATCGTGGTCCACCTGAACCATCGCGACATCACGATCGCGGCCGTTTCGCGGGCCACGTACCCGAAGATCGCCGCATACAAGGAGCGGATGGGCTGGACGTTCCCCTGGTACTCGTCCGTGAACAGCGACTTCAACTTCGACTACGGAGTTTCGTTCAGTCCCGAAGAACTGGAAACGGGTGAGGTCGAGTACAACTATCGGCTGACCCCCTGGTCGGGCACGGAGGCGCCGGGGATCAGCGTCTTCATCAAGGAAGGGGAGCAGATCTTCCACACGTACTCGACGTACGAACGGGGCCTGGACATGCTCAACGTCGCGTATCACTACATCGATCTGGTTCCGAAGGGCCGCGACGAAGGTGATGCCGGTCTCGGCGAATGGGTCCACCGCCGAGACGAGTATCCGGATTGATGTCGCTCAGCGAGGTTCTCTCAGGCGCGAGGCTCATCGGGCCGAGCACGCGGGAGCGCCACGTGCACGGCAGCGGGAATCTGGCCCAGACGTTGATCCGCCACGGCCTCGTCGACGAGTACCACCACCTGTGGGTCTTCCCCGTCTGCTCGGGCAGGGCAAGCGCCTGTTCGCCGACGGCACGGTGCCCGCCTCGCTGCGGCTCGTCGGCTCGAAGGTCTCCAAGACCGGGGTCTTCATGGGCACCTACGAGCCGGCCGGCGAGGTCGTGACCGGCACGTTCTAGCGTCTCGAGTGGAAGGAGGAACCGTGAGTGAGCTGGTGGGGATCGCTCGGTTCAGGATGAACGAGGGCAAGGTCGAGGAGTTCAAGGAGCTGTCCGCGCAGGCCATGGAGATCGTCAAGACCAAGGACCCCGGAACGCTGCGGTACGACACCTACTTCAACGACGACGAGTCC
>DASSDW010000113.1:0-6362 GCA_035696925.1 Actinomycetota bacterium | reverse complement strand
CATCCCGACGAGACCGGCGCTGTGTCCTGCTTCGGCAGCGAGCGAGTCCAGCTCGTCTCGCTCACGCCTCATTTCTCGATCACGCTTCATAAATATCCGATACCCAGAAGGAAGACGCTGGAATCTAGGTCGAAAGGCCAGACCTCGCGCTCCGCGCCGATCGTGAGCGGCGTGGTCACAGTCGGGCAGACCGCGGTGGCGGCTCGGCGTGAGCGCTCGCGAGTACCGGGGAGCAGGCCCAGGACGTGTGAGCCCGCGCTAGATCGTGCGACTCACGCTGTAGGTCTGGACGCAGTCGCCGGCGCCGAAGGACACCTCGATCGTCCCGCCGATCTCGGCCCCGTCCTCCGTCGCAGCGAACGGGACGAACAGGTCGGCTGGTGGCTCGATGGTGACGACCGCCCCCGACGACCGCTCCGACATCGGTGGCCCGACGATACGCGCGTCTGCCAACGGGAAAGGATCGCGCGGCACGAGCCTCGGGCAAACCGACGACCCCTGCATCTCGAAATCGTCGGAAACGCTTGCACCTTCTCGCATCGCCGACCACGCGGCCGCCCATGAAGGGTCAGCCAGGCAGTCGTCGACGCCGCTGGTTCCGTGTCCGCGTCGTTCACGGAGGTCGGTCTCGTCGAGCTGAAGGGGTGGGGGGAGCGGTCCGGTTGTTCCGGGCCGGGCACGCTGGTTGATCGGTCCAACGTCCGAGCCCTGCCGGCGACTCAACAGCCCTCCACGGCCCGGCTCGATGACGAGTCGTCGTCGGCGACGATCCTCGACGGGAACGTCTTCGCTGCCTCAGTGGTGGTCAACACCAGGTCAAGGAGCCGACGGAACCAGGCGGTACTAGACGGAACTCCTGAGAGGGGTCACTTGATGCGTGACCTGCGAAGACACTGCTCAGAGCGTTGCACCGGCCTTCCTTGACACGGAAGAAGGTCGGAGGTTCAAATCCTCCAGCGCCTACGACGAAACGCGCAGGTCAAGGCAGAGCTCGGGTCCCCGGATCGCTAGCTCCTTAGACGCCGACGACGCAGGACATCACATGGATATTGGGAACCTGCTCGATCCGCGTCATGTGCACGACCCTCTGCACAGAATCGTGCACGCCGTGCAGGATGATGCACGCATCCGGGGCGGCTTTGGCAGCGGCGATGATCACCTTGATCCCGCTGGAGTCGATGAACTGGAGTTGCCTCATGTCGACGGTCACGGGTGCCCCTAAGCCCAGAACCGCGTCGAACGCAGCCGCGAGATCTCGCTCGCTCGCCATGTCGAGCTCACCTTGGAGGATGAAGCCGTGACCGTCGGAAGTGATCGCGAAGGCCATGTTTGGTGCTCCTTGCTGGGGGCGAGGCACACGAGCGTAGCACCGAGAGGAGACTCCTGCGACCGAAGAGGCGTACTGGCCCGGCGTGCGGGGTAAGCCATCTGTGATGGGGCTGGTACCCGATCCGTCACGCTCGAGGTCGAAGGAGCTTCGTGCTGGCCCCAGGACGGCGGAGGAGGCTCGGCTGTTTCTCTCGGCGGCCCTGGAGAGCTTCAACGTCGACGTTGACAAGGATGCAGCGCGGCTCCTGACGTCGGAGATCGCCTCGAACGCTGTTCGGCACGGCAAGGAACCGATCGATGTGAGCGTTTCCGTGGAGGAACAAGGTCTCTGCGTGTCCGTCTTCGACCGTGGCAGCGGATTTGATCGAGATGACCTGAGATTCGACCGGGGTTTGAGCTTGGAAACCGAAGGCGGACGCGGCCTCCAGCTTGTTCACGCCCTCTCATCTGACTGGGGCGTTGAGCGGAGCGTCGCCGGTACAAAGGTTTGGTTCCGCTTGTAGTTCGGAATGCACGTCGGCTCTCAGGACCTACTGCTGCTGCCCAGATGACAGCCCTTGGAGACTGCGCCTGGGTTGGAGTCTGGCAAGGTCACGAGCCGATCCCAGCTATTCCCCCTCGGTTGGTCGGCCCCCCTGAGAGACCGCTGGAGCCTGCCGACTCGGACGGTTTCTCGCGTTCAGGTTTCTGGACTTGATGCGCCGGCCAGGCCGCCCCGAGACTTAGGGCGATGGATAGCTCCGGAGGGTGAACCACCCCACGCGCACAGCCACATTCGCCGCCCGCGTCAGGCGGATCGTGGCGGTGTCCTCGTCGGGACGCAGGGTGACGTTGAGGACCGAAGTCGCGACGTTGCCCTGCACCGTAGCGAGCATGAGCGTGTCAGGTTGGACGGGGTTCTCCGAGTCGGATTCCGGGCCCGTGCGTGGCACGAAGTTGATACGCGTCTGACCCGCTGGAATCACCACAACGCCGGCGCGGTCGGTCTCCATGGCCCCGTCGAGCTTGAGGCCGTCCTCGTAGCCCCGCACATAGGCTGCGAACTCATTTTGGTCGCCAGATTCCGCCGCCAAAGGGATCTGGGTACCGCCCGCCGTGATGGTCAATGTCGCCTCCCCGAGCTCGGTGCCCGACGTGAGGTATGTGCCTTTCCCGGCTTCGTTGATCGCGCCGAGGATCAGAGGGTCCCCCGTAGCTCCCGATGCCAATGCAGACGTTCCGAGGACGACGAGTGCCGCGACAGCCAGGACGAACCGAGATCTCTTCACGGGAGCCTCCTTGGGGTAGGTGGCCTCCCACAGTAGTGGACCTGGATCGATCCTCCTCCGGTCCTGTCGATAGCGACCGAGAGGTGGCCTGTGGACGTCCGCCGATTGTCCGGGCGAGGGGTGCGGAAACGGTCTCCTTCCAAAGGAGGAAGCCCAGCGAGAGATCGCTTGCTGGGCTCCTCCGGTGGATGAAGGGGAACATGGCTTCCCCGTTTTGCAGGCGGCGGCGAGCTCCTTCGAGGGCCGAGACCCGACACTTCCGGGAGCCCGGGGCCATCCTGCGGAGGAAAGAATTCCCCACGCAGAGACGCTTCCAAACGGTCTTGGACGCCGGCGAGAGCGGGCAGGTTAGTAGCCCGATGTCGCGGGTAGCGGATGTCCAACCGGGAACTCGGGGGAGGGGAGGACCGATGGCACGCAAGACGTTGATCGTCGTGATTCTCGGCGGGTTGGCGTCCTCGCTGATCGGCGTCGCGCCCGCAGGTGCGCAGAACTGCTCGATGACTGGAACCGGCGGGGCGGACAACCTGGTCGGAACGCCGAACCGGGACGTCATCTGCGCTCGCGGAGGCAACGACAGGGTGGTCGGGCGCGCAGGGAGGGACGAGCTCAAAGGAGAGAAGGGGCGCGACACCATCTACGGCGGCGCCAGGGGGGACAACGTTCGGGGTGGCCAGGGGAACGACGTCCTTCAAGGTCAGGCCGGAGGGGACGTGATCCGGGGAGCATCCGGACACGACAGACTCTTCGGAGGTAGCGGGAGGGATGCGCTCCGCGGCGGATTCGGAAATGACGTGATCGATGCGTCCGACAACACGAGGGATGGCGTGCGAGGAGGCGCAGGGGCCGACACCTGTTTCGTCGACCCGGTCGACACCGTGACCGGGTGCGACCAGATCATCGTCTCGTAGCTCGGAAGAAGCGATTCGCCGCCTGGTTCTGCGTCGAGGAACCGCTGGGGCCTTCGGGGTTCGGCGGCTTCTCATCTTCTTCCCGCTGGCGACGGTTCTCGAATGGCGAAGCTCCCGCGATACCGGACCACGATCAGATGTCCAGATCGGGCCGTTCGGGCGGTGGCGGAGGTGGAGGAGCCGGTGGCGACGAGCGACCTGCCGCACTCGTCAGAAGAGAGATCCATCCAGACCGCGCGCGACTTCCCCGAGCAACCGACCAAAGCAGCCGGCGCTCGGTTCACTGGACCTCGATCACGACCTTCCCGAGCGCACGGCCTTCACCGACGTGGGCGAGGGCTTCGGGTACCGATGCCAGATCGAACGTGCGGTCGATGTGGATGCGGATGTCTCCGGCGATGCACAGCTCGGTCAACGGCTCGAAGTGCGCGGGGCCTTCCTTCACCACGAGCACGCCCATACGGCGTCGCGTGAGCGCGCCGGCGATCCAGCCGAGCGTCACCGTGCTGAGCAGCCTTCGCGCCGGCCCACCGACGCACCGATAGCGACCGCCAGGGGCGAGCGCTCGACGGTATGCGAACACCGATCGTGAGGCGACCAAGTCGAGGATCAGGTCGTAGGGACCTCGGCGCGTGAAGTCCTCGTGTCGGTGATCGATCACCACGTCCGCGCCGAGCGACCGCATGTGTTCGAGCTTGCCGTCGTTGTCGACGCCCGTGACGTGCGCGCCGAGTCGCTTGGCCTGTTGGATCGCGAACGAGCCTGACCCTCCTCCGGCGCCGTTCACCGCCACCCGACACCCGTCCCAGGCGTCCGCCGTTCCCTGGAGGGCGATGGCACCGGCTTGAGGGATCGTGGACGCCTCGGCGAACGTCAGCGTCGGAGGCTTGTGCGCGAGCGCCGTATCGGCGGCGATCGCGTACTCGGCGAAGCCGCCCATGAGGGCCAGGTTGTCGCCGTACACCTCGTCACCCGGCTGGAACCGGGTGACGCCCGTACCGATGGCATCGACCCACCCGGCGATGTCGGAGCCGAGCGTGCGACTCCTCGGAGTGCGCAGACCACCGAGTCGTGCGTAGAGCGGCGAGCCGGTCAGGCCCTCCCAGTCGCTGCGGTTGACCGATGTGGCGGCGATCCTGACCCGCACCCGTCCTGCATCCGGAGTCGGAACGGGAACGTCGGCAACCCGCAGCACGTCCGCGGATCCGTACCTCTCGTAGACGACTGCCTTCATGGTCCTCGTCATCCGGTGTCGCCGGCCGACGTTCGCATGGCTGTTCTCAAGACCGAGGTCTCGGCATCTCAGTCGGAACCTGACACAGCGAAGAGCCGCCAGGTTCCGGGGACGCCCTTCAGGCGGTGCTCGCCGCGGTCTTCGAACGCGATCCCGGATCCCACCACGAGATCCTTCACCGTGGAGGACACCACGGTCTCGCCGGCGTCTGCCTCGGCCATGACGCGCGCGCCGAGGTGGACCGCGATGCCTCCGACGTCGCCGTCGACGAGGTCGATCTCGCCCGTGTGCAGGCCGGCTCGCAGGTCGACTCCGATCGCGCGAAGGGAATCGTGGATCGCCTGTGCGCATCGGATCGCGCGGGCGGGACCGTCGAAGGTGGCGAGGAATCCGTCACCCGTCGTCTTCACCTCTCGTCCTTCGAAGCGGTCGAGCGCTCGACGGACGAGCTGGTCGTGCTCGGCGAGGAGCTCTCGCCATCTGGCGTCTCCGATCTCCGCCGCGCGGTCGGTCGAGCCGACGATGTCGGTGAAGAGCACGGTCGCGAGCACGCGGTCGTGTCGCGGAGCCGGACGGGATCCCGTGACGAAGTGCTCGATCTCGCGCAGAAGTGCGTCCTGGTCGCCCGACCACAACAGGCTGCCGCGGCCGGGGAGCTCGACGTACGTTGCGCCGGCGATATGTTCGGCCAGGTAGCGGCCGTGCGCGGGCTCGACCCGCGTATCCGCCCGAGCGACCACGAGCGTCGGGACGCGGATGGCCGGCAGGATCCCACGGATGTCCGTCGCGTTGATCATCTCGACCATCGAGGCGGCGGTTCCGGGGCTGACGGAATGGCGCTCATAGCGCCCCCATGACTCGCGGAGCGCGACGTCGTCTGCGTCGTCCGGGTCGAACAGATCGAGCATCATCCCCGTGCCCCACGCCGACCCGAACGCCTCGATGATGTCTCGGGCTTGATCTGGCGTGAGTCCCCACGGATAGTCATCGGCGCGCGTCAGTCGCGCGAACCCGTCGATGAGGACGAGGGCGCGCACGCGGTCGGGGTACGTCGCCGCGAAGACGCATGCGAGGAACCCACCGGCCATCGCCGTGACGATGGCTGCCTTCTCGCTCCCGATGTCGTCGAGCACGGCCCTCAAATCGTCCATCCACTCTTCGAGCGGCGGAAGCGCCGACGTGGGCACGGGATCCGACAAGCCGACCCCGCGCTTGTCGAAGCGGATCACACGCGCGAACGCAGAGAGACGGTCGTTGAACCGCGCGAGCGGCCTGACCTCGCGCTCGATCTCGACGTTGCTGAACCACTGCTCGGCCACGACGACATCCACGGGACCCGAGCCGAGGGTTCGATAGGCGACATGGACGTCACCGCTCTTCGCGTACCGGGTGGTGCTCGCCATCCGGTCTTCAGTGTGGGCCGACGACGTTCGGCCGGCAAGCAAGGATGTTCGTGGTCAGAGCGACTCGTGGGTCTCGGTTGAGTCGGAAGCGAGCAGCTCGTTCACGAGGTCGTCGAAGGGAGTCTCCGTCCCGATGCGATGTGCTCCTTGGAATTCGTCGGGCGTGAGAGCCGCCTGAGCTCCGCCGATCAGCCGATCCTGCATCGCTCTCCACCAT
>DASSDW010000112.1:0-25309 GCA_035696925.1 Actinomycetota bacterium | reverse complement strand
CCGCGATCCTGCCCGCGTCCCACTCGTACTGCTCGCGACAGTCCACCAGCTGGATGTCGTCGAGCGACTCGTGGACACCCTCGACCGTGCTGAGATCTGCCATCGGACCGATGCTAGCAGTGGGTCCGGCGAACGGTTCAGTAGGTCATCGCGCGTTCGAACGCCGCACGCGCGGTGGCGTCGAACAGCACGAAGCGCACCTCTCGCACGGACGTGTCGGCTGTTCGCACCGCCTCCACTGCGACGCGGGCCGCCTCGTCGATCGGGTAGCCGTAGACCCCGGTCGAGATCGCCGGGAACGCGACGACACCGGCCTCGAGCTCGTCGGCGACGCGGAGCGACTCCGTATGGCAGCTCGACAGGAGCGTCGCGGGATCCTCCTCGCGCGCGTAGACCGGCCCGACGGTGTGGATCACCCACCGAGCCGGGAGATCGCCGCCGGTCGTCGCCACCGCACGACCGGTGGGGAGACCGTCCGGCCACTCGGTCGACCGGATCCGCCGGCATGCCTCGAGGATCGAGGGGCCGCCGCGGCGATGGATCGCGCCGTCGACGCCGCCGCCGCCGAGCAAGGTCGCGTTCGCCGCGTTCACGATGGCGTCGACCCGCTGCTCCGTGATGTCGCCCTCGACCAGAACGATGCGGGGCATGCGTCTATCGTAGGTCGATGATCGTCTGTCTCGCCGCGAACCCGTCCGTCGATCGACTGTTCGAGGTCGAACGATTGGTCAAGGGCGACATCCACCGGCCGTCCGGCTTCGTGCAGGTCGCGGGCGGCAAGGGGTTGAACGTCGCACGGGCGGCGCGGTCGCTCGGCGCGGACGTGTGTGCGGTCGCTCTGCTCCGGGGACACACGGGTCGGTGGTTGCAGGAATCGCTCGCCGCCGAGGGTGTAGAGGGCGAGTTCGTCTGGACCCACGGGGAGAGCCGGTCCTCGCTCTCGGTCGCCGACCGTGAGACCGCCGGACTGACCGAGTTCTACGAGCACGGCGCCGTCGCGCCGGACGCCGCGTGGGTCGAGCTCACCCACGCCGCCGCGACGCGGTGGGAACGTGGCGGCTGGCTCACGATCTCGGGCTCCCTGCCCCGGGGCGCGCCCGACGAGGGCTACCGGGACCTGATCGAGGAAGCGCGCCACGGCGGCGTCCGTGTCGCGTTGGATTCCGAAGGGGAGCGCCTGCGCCTCGCCCTCACGGCGGAGCCGGACATCGTCAAGGTGAACGTCGCGGAGGCGGGAGAGCTCCTCGGGGTGCCGACGGCCCGCCGGGACGACTCCCTCGCGGCCGCCTCCAAGATCCGCGACATGGCCGGCGGCGACGGTCACGCCGGCATCGTCACGAGGGGAGCGGAGGGCGTGATGCTGGCAGCGCCGGACGGCACGCTCTACGAAGGGGTCCTCTACGTCCGCGGCCGCTATCCCGTGGGAAGCGGCGACGCCTTCCTCGCCGGTCTGATCACCGCGCTCGAGCGGGGGAGCGATTGGGAGGACGCGCTCCGGGTGGCGCTCGGCGCGGGGGCGGCCAACGCCGAGCTCGCGGGAGCCGCCCGGATCGATCCCTCGCGCGCCGCCGAACTCGCGGGGCAGGCGGACGTCCATCTCCTCTAGCCCGGTGCGGGTCGAGCCGTTCGACGAGGACGACTGGGTCGCGTTCCGCGAGATCCGGCTCCGGTCGTTGCTCGACAGTCCGGACGCGTTCGGCTCGACCTACGGCGAGGAATCCTCGCACTCGGAGTCCACGTGGCAGGACTGGGCGGCGGGGCGATGGCGGGGTGGAACCGCGATCGCGCTGGCGGGTCGGGATCCGACGGGGGCGGTCGTGGGGACGGCGACGGGCGCGGAGTTCGAGGCCGAGCCCGGTGTGGCGCACCTGTACGCGATGTGGGTCGCGCCCGACGCCCGCGGAGCGGGCGTCGGGCGCGCGCTCGTCGAGGCGGTCGTCGCCTGGGCCCGCGGCCGCGGATGCGGCCGCGTCGTGCTCTCGGTCACCGAGACGAACCGGACCGCCCGCGGCTTCTACGAAGCGTGTGGCTTCGCGGACACCGGCGAGCGGCGCCCGCTCCGCGAGGGCTCCGACCTCGACGTGCTGATCCTCGCGAGGACCCTCTAGACAACTCACGGGACGTCGGCAGGGCACGTCCGGGGCGTCGCTACACTCCGCCGGATGAAGAGACCGACGGGAGCGGACATCTCGCCCGCGACCGCCGTCCTCGGCCTGTTCCTCACGTTCGGACTGATCGTCGCGTCGTTCTTCCCGTTCCTCTCGATCTACTTCGCGGGACGCGGCTTCGACCCGAGCCAGATCGGATTCCTCCTCGGCGCGATGGCGGCGGTGCGGATCGTCGCGATGCCGATCTGGGGACATGTCGCCGACACGCGGATCGGGCGGCGGCGGGCGCTGCAGCTCGGACTCCTCGGGATGGTCGCGTTCGCGATCGTGGCGTCGGTCCTCGACTCGCTCGTCGGGGTGGCGTTCGGTGCCGTCGGGATCGCGCTCGCCATGGCCGCGTCGGGACCGAACATCGACGCGCTCGCGTTGGTCCAGCTCGGCGAAGAGCGGATGGCCGACTACGGCCGCATCCGCGGGTGGGAGAGCCTCTCGTACGCCGCTGGCTGCCTCGCGTTCGGTTGGTTGCTCGACCTCTACGGCGTGTCCCTCGCGCTCCCGTTGTACGCGGCCGCGGGCGCGGTGATGCTCGTCTGGACCACGATCGCGGTGCGTCCGGATCGTCCGAAGCAGCCCACGCAACACGGACGGCTGGGCGCGGTCGGCGCGGTCTTCCGTACGGCGCCGCGGATGTGGGGCTTCCTCGTCGCGACGCTGCTCGTGTGGACGGGCTTCAACGGCGCCTGGAACTTCGTCGGCCTGAAGATCGAGGAACCGCTGCTGATCGGTGTGGGCACCGCCCTCGGGGGCTTGACGGAGGTCGGGGTCATGCGGCTCTCCTCGCGCCTGCATCGGCGTATGGGCCTGCGCAAGGTGTACGCCCTCGGATGCCTGGTGTACGCGACCGGCTTCCTGCTCTGGGGCCTCGTCGAGAGCCGCACGATCGTGTCGTTGCTCGCCGTGTTCGAGGGAGCCGGATTCTCGCTGCTCTTCACCACCTCGATCCTCGTCGTCGGCAAGCTGCTGCCCTCCACGCTCTACTCGACGGGCAACTCGATCGGCGCGATGGTCGGCTTCGGGATCGGACCGATCATCGGAGCGGGGCTCGGCGGCGTCGTCTACGGGCGGCTCGGCTCCACGACGCTCTTCATCGGCTCCGCGATCCTCGCCCTCCTCGGTGGCGTCGCGGCGCTGGTCGCGCTCCGGATCCCCCCACTCGATACCCCTCTGCGGGAGCAGCTTCCGACCGGGGACGCGGTCGCTCCCGAGCCCGGCCGGCTCTGACGCACCTGACCTGCCCGCTTTGCAGCGAAGCACTCCGTCGTGACACGATGAGCGACCGGAGCGCCGGCCGATCCCACGGCCGGACCCCAACCGGGAGGTGTGACCGATGACGAACAACCCGAACGGTTCCGACGAACAGCCGATCGCCGGCATCGTGGACAAGGCGAAGGAGGTCGCGGAGACCGTCGCCGAGAAGGCGGGTCCCGCGATGGAGAAGGCCAAGGAGGTCGCGGGGACCGTCGCCGAGAAGGCAGGTCCCGCGATGGAGAAGGCCAAAGAGGTTGCGGGGACGATGGTCGAGAAGGCCGGCCCCGCGATGGAGAAGGCCAAGGAGTCTGCAACGGAGCTCGTCGACAAGGCGAAGGAGTTCCTCGCGACCAAGGACGACGACGCGAAATGAGGGGGATCTGCCAAAGGGGGAGCAACTGCCAAAGGGGGAGCAGCTGATGGTCAGCGCCTACATCCTCATCCAGACCGAGGTCGGGAAGGCTGCGCAGGTGACGCAGCAGGTCAGTGGCATCGACGGCGTCGTCGCCGTCGACCCGGTGACCGGCCCCTACGACGTCGTCGCCCGTGCGGAGGCGGACGACCTCGACGGACTGGCCAAGGGCACGGTCATGCCGATGCAGGAGCTGGACGGCATCACCCGCACCCTCACCTGCCCGGTCATCCAGCTCTGACGCGCGGGCCTCGGCCCGCGGAACGATGACGATCACGATCCGACGCGACGCGGAGATCTCCGACGTGGACGGCGGATGGTTCCGTGCGCGCTGGCACTTCTCGTTCGACACCTACCGTGACCCGGCGTACATGCGGTTCGGCACGCTCCGGGTGTTCAACGACGATCGTCTCGTGCCCGGCGCGATCTGGCCGATGCATCCGCACAAGGACATCGAGGGCCTCACCTACGTGGTCGAGGGCTCCTTCCGTCACCAGGATGACGTCGGCGGCGCGCCGGGACCGCTGCCCGCCGGGTCCGTGCAGCGGATGACGCTCGGCAGAGGGGCATGGCACTCGGAGCAGAACGCGAGCGAGACCGAGCCGATGCGGTTCATCCAGATGTGGATCATGCCCGCGGAACGAGGCTTGGCGCCCGGCGTCGAGCAGAAGGTGTTCACCGAGGAGGATCGCACCGACCGGCTCCTGCGGGTGATCAGCGGCGACGGCGGCGACGCCGTGCTCGTCCACCAGGACGCGCACGTCTTCGTCTCCAGGATGCACCCGGACATCGAAGCGACCCATGCTCTCGGCGAGGGCCGAGGCGTCTACCTCTACCTGATCGACGGTGACGCCGACGTCGCCGGGGAGCGGATGACGACGGGCGACGCGGCCGAGATCGAGGACGAGCCTTCGATCCCGATCCGCGCGAACGCGGTGACCGAGCTGATCGCCGTCGACGTCGCGCTGTCCTGATCAGTCATCGGCGCGGACGGGGAACGGGAGGGCGATCGGATCGTAGGAGGGCGAACGGCCCTCCTCGTCGAATCGATCCATGCCCCAGCCGGAGACGTCGGTGATCTCCGTCGTGCCCGAGAGCGCGAGGTCGGCCCCGATCCTGGCCACGCCCGGTCCCCACATCATCCCGTGCCCGACGGCGGTGGCGACCGTGACACCGGGGATCTCGTCGCCGGCTCGCGTGGAGACCGGCCCCACGATCGGGAGGTGGTCCGGGCAGTACTCGATCGTCGCCGCCCAGGCCTTGCGGATCCCGAGACCCTCCGCGATCGGGACGTATCGGTGCATCCGCTCCTCCATCGCGTGCAGGTACGGCCAGTCGACCTCACGCGCTCTGCCGGGCGCCTCGTCAGGGTTGGACATCCCGAACAGGAGACCGCCCTCCTCGAGCCGCCAGTACAGGCCGATCGCGTTCTCGAACACCATCGGCTGCCGTTCCACGTCGAACGCTTCGTGGGGCTCCGTCACGGCCACCTGGTGCCGGACCGCGCCGACGAAGAAGCGAGCGTTCACGAGCGCGCCGACCTCGCGGAGCTTCGGACCCCCGGTGAGGAGGACCCGCTCCGTCGCGATCGTGCCCTCGGGCGTCTCGACGCTCGTCACCGCCCCATCCGAGCCCGTGCGGATCCCGAGGAACGACGTCCGTTCCCGGAGCTCCACGCCGGCTCGCTGCATCGCGATCGAGTACGCGCGCACGTTCCTCGGCGGGTCCACGCACCCGTCGCCCGGCGCGTACGTCCCGCCGCGGAACGTCGACGGGTCGAGCGTGGGGTTCAGGCGCGCGGCCTCGGCGGCGTCGACGTACCGCACGTCGCCGAGACCGGCCGCGCGCTGCATCTCCACGCGCGACTTCGCCTCGCGCTCCTGCGCCTCGTCCGTCGCGAGGATCAGGTAGCCGAGCTCGCGGAAGCCACTGTCGGCCCCGTACCGCTCTCGCTGCGACCGGTAGAAGTCGATCGACCACATCCCGAGGGCCACCGTTCCGGGCGTGCCTCCCTGCGCCCGCACGATGCCCGCCGCGCGCGAGGACGCCCCCTGCCCGGCCTCCCCTTTCTCCAGAACGACGACACGTTCCGCGCCGTGCTCCGTCGCGAAGACCGAGGCCCATCCGCCGATCGTGCCCGCTCCCACGACGACGAGGTCGGCGCTGTCCCGGTTCGGCATCGGGTCCTTCCCGCTCGAAGAGGCCGAAGTCTAGCGATGCGTACAGTGACGCCGATGCAGCCCGACACGGATGCGCGTCCCTCCGATACGTCGGTCCCTCCGGCGCCCGCGGATCGCCGGACGCTCGTCGAGGAGGTCCTCGTCGTCCTGTCGCTCTCCGTGCTGTCGCGGGCGGCCTACGCGATCCTCTCGCTCCTCGAAGCCCCGATCGCGGGCGTCGTCGTCGCGGCCGCCGACCAGTCCAGCGCGTTCACCCGCCAGATCCTCGGCTTCGTCTTCGGCCTCGCGCCGGCCCTCCTCGTGTTCCATCTCGTCCGCCGGAGCGGCGAGGGTCTTCCGGCGATCGGGATCGAGGCGGATCAGCCGAACCGCGATCTGATCCGCGGTGTCCTCGTCTTCGCGGTCGTCGGGGTCGCCGGGATCGGTGTGTACCTGCTCGCCGTGGAGCTCGGGGTGAACCGGTTCGTCGTGCCGGTCCCCCCACTCGGTCATTGGTGGACGATCCCGGCGCTCGTCATGAACGCGGTGGAGGCCGGGGTGGTGGAGGAGGTGATCGTCCTCGGATACCTCATCACGCGGTTGCAGCAGCTGTCGTGGCCGGCCGTGCTCGCCGTGGGCGCGAGCGCGCTGCTCCGAGGCTCGTACCACCTGTACCAGGGCTGGGGTGGGTTCCTCGGCAACGTCGCGATGGGGGCGCTGTTCGGATACCTGTTCCTGCGATGGGGGAGGCGCACCTGGCCGTTCGTAGTCGCCCACGTGCTCCTCGACGTCGGCGCCGGCGTGGGGTTCATCCTGTTCCGAGATCGCCTGCCGGGGTTCTGAACAGGCGCCCTGGAAGATCGGGAAGGAAGCGTGGTACCATGAGTTCTCGGATATCCGAATCAAGACCGATCCCCCGGCCAGCGCGCCGGGGTTTCGTGTTTCTGGGGCCCTCCTACCTCCAGCCCGGGAACCACAGGATCAGCTCGTAGCGGGTATCCGAGATCACGCCCCAGCTCAGCACCGGCCAGAACCAGACGAAGAGGCCCACCGCGGCCAGGACCACGGTCCACGCGATCGGTCGGTACGGGTGCCAGACGGAGACCGCGGGTCGGCCCGTGGCCGGATCCGTCGCGACCGCGCCGCCGGGTTCCCGGACGACGAGCCTCGCGTCGGCGAGGTCGCGCACCATGTACACCATCCCGAGGACGAGGAACGGTGTGAACGGCGCGACGTAGAAGAAGAACTGCGGGCGCGATGCCAGGAACCACGGGAGGTACTGGAACAGGACCGCCATCAAGAGGAACCCCGGGACCCAATCGCGCTTGCGCCACCAGGCCCACGCGAGGTACGGCAGCGCCCAGATGCTCCCCCAGAAGATGACCGGATTGCCGATCGCCGTGAGTTGGCGGATCGACGGTCCGAGGTCCTCCCAGGTGATCGAGAGCGGCCGCTTCATGATCAGCCACGTCCACGGCCGCGAATACCCGTAGTGCGTCGGTGTCATCGCGCCCGTGTCCGGATCGAGCGCCGTCTCCTTCAGGCCGGACAGGTGATACGTCGCCACCCGCCTCTGCTGTTCGACGAGCTCGCCGACCTTCCAGTCGAAGTGATGCAGCCACGGGAGGTAGATCGCCACGTAGATGAAGAACGGGAGGATCACGAAGGCGACGAGCAGCGTGAAGCTCTCCCGGAACAACGCCCGCGCGAATGCTGCGCCGTGGGTCGCGCCGCCCCGGTGACGCCTCGTCGTCTCCCAGACCAGTGAGATCACGATCGCCGCGACGATGCCGAGTCCGCCGGACCACTTCACCGCGACGGCCGCCCCGAACGCGATCCCGGCGGCGTAGCGCCACGGCCTCCACAGGGGCGAGGGGACGCGAGCCTCGCCGTCCGGTGGCGCCCGGGGGGTCCGCACGTCGATCCAGCGCCGATCCAGGACCAGGCAGAGGAAGCCCGCGACGGTCCAGAGCTGCAGGTGGACGTCCAACAGCGCCAGCCGCGACAGCACGACGCTCAGGTGCTCGAGGGCGAGGAGCAGACCCGCGAGGAGCGTCCAGAGCGGCCGTCCGAACAGGAGCTGCGCGATCAGGGCGAGGCCGGTCACCGCCAGCGTGCCCGCCACCGCCGAGCCGATCCGCCACCCGAACGGATCCATCCCGAAGGCCTTGACCCCGAGCGCGATCGTCCACTTTCCGAGCGGCGGATGGACGAACGAGCCGACGTCCCATTCCTGATCGCGGAACGCGCGCTCGTTGGGCGATTCGATCATGCAGACCTCGTTGGAACCGCCGATGAAGATGCACGCCGCCTTCGCGTAGTAGTTCTCATCGAAGACCAACGACGGGGGGTTCGACAGGCCCCACATCCGGACCACCGCGGCGATCGCGGTGACGGCGAGGATCGCGACCCACGGACGGTTCAGACGCCGGAGGAACGGGGCGTCCGCGCGATCGGCCACGCGTGGCAGCGTACTCACGGGTGCCGCGTCGTCGGTCCTCAGCGCGGCCGGTCCTTGAGACGATAGACGAACTGTAGCCCCTGGAAGGTCTCGGTGATCGAGGCGCTCTTGTTGTCGACGAGCCCGGCGTCGAGTCCGATCCGCTGAACGGTGCCGAAGTCGAGGTCGGTCGGGAGATCGGCGGCCTTCTTCGGCCACGCGACCCAGAGGCGCCCGGCGGGATCGAGGCCGGCGGCGAGCGCTGCGAACCGGGACCGGAGGTCCCGCTCCTCGGTCACGAAGAGGAGGGCGACGTCCATCCGGGAGCCGGGCCGGCGGAGGCGCTGGACGCCCGTGGGCAGGGTCCCGAGAGCGGTGTCGAAGCTCTGGGGCGCGGCGGCGACGTACACCTTCGCACCCTCTCGGACGCCCAGCTTCTTCGGCAGCGGCGTTCCCGAGTAGTCCTTGTGCGGCTCGGCCATCAACTCATGGTAGGCGGAGGTGGACGTGGGACCATCCGGAGATGATGTGGCCCGAGATGGCTGGCCGGGCATGAGCGGCATCCTCTACCTCGTGGGCACGCCGATCGGGAACCTCGGCGACCTCTCCGACCGTGCCCGGGAGACGCTCGCCGCGGTGTCGGTCGTCGCGGCGGAGGACACGCGGCGGACCGGCCGCCTCCTGCGGTCCCTCGACATCCGCACGCCCCTCGTCTCGATGTTCGAGGGCAACGAGGACGAGCGCGCGGCCGAACTCGTCGAGCGGCTCGATGCAGGGGACGACGTCGCGGTCGTCACCGACGGCGGCATGCCCTCGGTCTCGGACCCGGGATTCCGCATCGTCCGGCGTGCCGTGGAACGTGGGATAGAGGTTCGTGCCGTGCCCGGTCCCTCGGCCGCGATCGCCGCCCTCGTCCTCTCGGGACTCCCGACGGATCGGTTCGCGTTCGAGGGATTCCTTCCGCGGCGCCCGGGCGATCGTGGCCGTCGCCTCCAAGCGCTCCGGCACGACCCGCGGACGCTCGTGTTCTTCGAATCCCCCCGGCGCGTCCGGGCGCTCCTGCGCGAGGTCGGTGGAGCCCTGGGCGGTCGACGGGTCGCGGTGTGCCGGGAGCTGACGAAGCTCCACGAAGAGGTCATCCGCGGCACCGTCGCCGAGGTCCTCACGACGATCGAGGAGCGAGAGCTGAAGGGAGAGGTCACCGTCGTGGTCGAGGGCGATCGCGAAGGAGCCCCGCTCGATCGGGCGGCCCTCCTGGAGGAGGTCCGCCGCCTGATCGCCGAGGGCATGCGCCCCAGGGACGCCGCTCGCTCCGTGGCGGAACGCCACGGAGCGAGCGCCAACGACCTCTATCGAGCCGCGATCGCTTCCGACTAACGGCGGATTCCTCCGGGGTTGCGCCCTCCCTACACTTGCCCGATGGTGCAGGCGCCCCCTCCCCTCGGGCCGCAGCCGGTGCCGCCGCGCCCGGACGACGGCGGGTCGGGGGCCGATCCGGCGAGCTCACGCCTCTTCGCCGCGTTCATCGCCACCTCGCTAGTGGCGGTGATCCTGGGCGTGCTCGCGGTCGGCGCCGTGCTGCGAGGGCCGTCGCCGGTGGGAGCCGGCGGTCCGACGGTCGTGCCGTCGGCCACCGATTCCCCGTCGCCCAGCGCCTCGCCGGCGGTCCGGGCGAAGGTCGACGGCGCGTTCAAGTTCCTCGAGATCGTCGGCGGCGCCCCGGTCCGATGGAATCCGTGCGAGACGATCTCCTATGCCGTGAACACCGACGGCGCCACGTCCTCGATCAAGCCGGACCTGGACGAAGCGCTGGCGAGGGTGACACGCGCCACCCAGATCGAGTTCGTGTCCGTCGGTACGACGGAGGAGACGTTCCTTCGTGCCTATCAGCGGATGCGCTACAGGGGCGTGATCCGGAAGGCGGAGCTGATCATCATCTGGGTCGACCACGGCGACTACCAGGCGATCCTGCGCCGTCTCCACGATCCTCGCTCCTCGATCGCGTTCGCCAAGACGATGGCCGGACTGTACGCCGACCGGGACCAGTACTTCGGGGGGATCATCGTGATGGATGCCGAGGCGACCTCCCAGCGCGGCTTCGGCCATTCGTACGCGCACGGCTCGGTCCTGCTCCACGAGCTCGGGCACATCATGGGTCTGGACCACGTGAAGGACCCCGACCAGCTGATGTATTCGGGGCGGCACCCGAACTACGGGCTCCAGGACTTCGGTGCCGGCGATCTCGAGGGGCTCAGACGCATCGGCATGGACGCCGGGTGCCTCGAGTAGCGCCTGGGAGTCGACCCTCGTAGGAGCGACGGCGCCACTAGGAACGACGGGCGCCTAAGGGGAACGGCGGGCCCTGGGTACGATGGCCCCCATGGGCCGGGACGTCTTCTACATCACCACGCCGATCTACTACCCCAACGACGTGCCTCACGTCGGGCACGCCTACGACGCGGTGGCCGCCGACGTCATCGCCCGGCACCATCGGCTGCGCGGGGAAGAGGTCTTCCACCTCACCGGCACCGACGAGCACGGCCTGAAGCTGCAGCGCGCGGCCGAGGCGGCGGGCATGGATCCGCAACGGTGGGTCGACGAGATGGAGCCCCGCTGGCGAGAGGTGTGGGCGCGGCTGGACATCGGCTACGACGACTACATCCGGACCACGGAGCCGCGTCACGCAGCGGTAGTAGTCAAGGTACTTGACCAAGTCCACGGGAACGGACGTGAGGACATCTACCTCGACAGCTACGAGGGCCTGTACTGCGTGTCCTGCGAGCTCTACTACGTGGAGGGGGATCTCCTGGAGGGTCAGCTCTGCCCGATCCACGAACGCCCGGTCGAGCTGATGAAGGAGCAGAACTACTTCTTCCGGCTCTCGGCCTACGCGGACCGCCTCCTGGAGCACTACGAGCGGACGCCGTCCGCCGTGGAGCCCGATATCCGGCGGAACGAGGTGCTGTCCCTGATCCGGGGCGGGCTCCGAGACTTCTCGATCAGCCGGACGAACTTCGACTGGGGGATCCCGCTGCCCTGGGACCCCGACCACGTCACCTACGTCTGGTTCGACGCCCTCACGAACTACCTCACGGCCGCAGGCTTCGGCGCGGACGAGGGAACCTTCGCGCGGCGCTGGCCGGCGAGCATCCACATGATCGGCAAGGACATCCTCCGGCAGCACGCGATCTACTGGCCGGCGATGCTGATGGCGGCCGGCATCGAGCCGCCCACCCAGGTCTGGGCACACGGGTTCCTGACGGTCGGCGGCAAGAAGATGTCCAAGACGAACGCGACCGGGATCCATCCGTTCGAGCTGATCGACCGGTTCGGCGTCGACTCCTACCGGTGGTACTTCCTCCGGGAGATCCAGTTCGGGCACGACGGTTCGTTCTCGCTCGAGTCGATGGTGGACCGCCACAACGCCGAGCTCTCCAACGGGATCGGCAACCTCGCCTCACGCGTGCTCGCGATGCTCCGCTCCTACTTCGACGGCGTGCTGCCCGAGCCGGCCTTCCCGGAAGCCGAGTCGGACCTCCCGGAGGTGATCGCAACGGCGGTCGGCCGCTACGACGAGGAGATGCTCGCGGTGCGGCCGACCGCGGCGCTGGCCGCCGTCTACGACGTGGTGGTGCGCGCCAACCGGTACATGGTGGAGCGGTCCCCGTGGGCCCTCGCCAAGGACCCGGCGAGGCGCGATGAGCTCGGATCGATCCTCTACGCCTCGGCCGAGACCCTGCGCTCGCTGGCGATCCTTCTCTCGGCGGTCATGCCGAGCGCCGCCGGGCGGTTGTGGGAGCAGCTCGGCATCGAGGAAACCCTCGATGCACAGCGTCTCGACCACGCGGCGGCGTGGGGGCGCATGGCTCCGGGGACGCGAACGACGAAGGGCGCGTCGCTCTTCCCCAGGGTCGACACGGCCGATTAGCCGGGCTCGGCGGCCGGTCAAGCCGTCGATCTTGCCGATCTGCGGGTGACCGCGGGCGCGCGATGTTTCACGTGAATCTCCTCGGATGCACCGGAACTTGAGACCGCCTATCATCGCGCGCCGATGGCCCGACCGAACCCTGAAGTCCCGGTGCAGAGCGGTGTGGTGGACACCCACTGCCACCTGTTCCTGGTGGACCGGGAACCTTCACTGGTGGTCGAGGCCGCGCGGGCGGTGGGTGTCGACCGCCTCCTGTGCGTCGGCGTGGACCCGGCGACGTCGGCCACGTCCCTCGAGCTGGCGGATTCGATCTCCGGTGTCTTCGCCACGGCGGGGATGCATCCCCACGACGCCGGCCACTTCGACGAGGCGGCGGGCGCGAGGATCGAGGAGCTGCTCCACGACCCCCGGGTGGTGGCCGTCGGGGAGTGCGGCCTGGACTTCTTCCGGATGCGATCGCCCAAGGAAGACCAGGTCCGAACGCTGCGGGCGCACATCTCGCTGTCGAACGAGTCCGGGAAGCCGATGGTCGTCCACGTACGCGACGCATGGCCCGAGGTCCTTCGAGTCCTGGATGAGGGTTCGGCGGAACGCGTCGTGATCCACTGCTTCAGCGGCGACGCCTCGATCGCCAGGGAGTGCGCCGAGCGCGGCTATTGGATCAGCTTCGCAGGCAACATCACGTACCCGAAGAACGAACACCTCCGGCAGGCGGCGCGCGCCGTGGACATCGAACGCATCCTCGTGGAGACGGATGCGCCGTTCCTCGCTCCGCAGACCCTCCGGGGGACCGACAACGAACCGGCGAACGTCGTTCATACGATCGCCGAGGTCGCGCGTATCCGCGACGAGGACGTGCGAAGCGTGTCGGAGGCGACATCGCGCAACGCTGACGCCGCGTTCTTCGGTCTCTCCTAGGTCGAACACACGTTCGCCGCTCAAGGTTGCAGTGAGAGTTGAGGGTTTGCTAGCGTGCGTTTTCCACAACAGCTTCCGAGGTCGCTCGCGTCCCGCTGGGGTACCGGGTCCTCGGAGGGAGCGGGACGGAAGATGCGCGACGTGGCGACGACGACTCGGCAGGATCCGCGGGTTCGGCGTGTGACGTCGTCATCGAACGATCGTCCCCGAGGTGTGGGGGACTGGTTGGTGGACGGAGCGGTGGTGCCCGGTTGGAAGCGCACGGGCCTCGCCGCCGAGACCTCGGTTTCCGCCGGCGGCGTCGGGACATCCTCGGCCGAGTCCGTGCGGGTTCTCGCGTTCGGGGAAGGTGCGCGAGGGCTCGACGACCACGGAACCGACCGGGGAGCTCCTCTCGGCCATGGGGATCGTGCCCCTCGCTGACGGCGTCCGGACAACAGCCAGCGCCCCCCTTCACGTTCGGTCCCGGGCCCTCGGCCCGGGACCGAACCCGTTCCGGCCCCGTTACGCTCCCCGCGTGAGCACCGCTGAACACGCGTCGTTCGGCGCGGGCGCGCTGCGCGCCCTCGCCGAACGCCACGGCATCCGACCGAAGCGCTCGCTGGGTCAGCACTTCCTGATCGACCCGAATCTCGCGCGCGCGATCGCCGCGGATGCGGGCGTCGGGCCGGGCGACCGGGTCGTCGAGATCGGCGCCGGACTCGGCTCGCTCACGCGAGCCCTCGCGGAAGCCGGCGCCGATGTGCTCGCGGTGGAGGTCGATCCCTCGCTGATCTCCGCGCTGGAGGAATCGGTTTCCGGACTTGACCGGGTGCGGGTCCTCCACACGGATGCGACGGATCCCGAGTGGCAGGACGCTCTCGACGGAGACGGTTGGGTGCTGGCGGCGAACCTGCCGTACAACGTCGCCACCCACCTCGTGCTGGACACGCTGCGGGACGTCCCTCGCGTGCGGCGCCTCGTCGTGATGGTGCAGCGTGAGGTCGGCGAGCGACTGATCGCGGCGCCGGGCGAGGCCGCCTACGGGATCCCGAGCGTTCGCGTGGCCTACCGGGCCGAGGGCTCTCTGGTGCGCCGCGTGCCCCCGTCGGTCTTCTGGCCGCGCCCGAAGGTGGAGTCCGTGGTCGTGCGTCTCGTGCGCCGGGACGAGCCGGCGGTTGCGGTCGACGAGCACCGGCTCTGGACGGTCGTGGATGCCGCGTTCGGCGAGCGGCGGAAGACGATGCGGAACGCCCTCCGACGGCTCGGCCTGGGGGGAGAGGTCGCGGACGAGCTGCTCGGGGCCGCCGACGTCGATCCCTCGGCCCGGGGAGAGACGCTCTCGCTCGAGGAGTTCGCCCGGATCGCCGGATCCCTCCCCGAGGTCGCGGCGCCACCGAGATGACGGGATCCGAGATCCGGGGGCTGACGATGCCTGCGCACGCGAAGATCAACCTGTTCCTGCGCGTGCTCGGCCGACGCGACGACGGCTACCACGACGTCGAGACGCTGCTGCTGCCGATCTCGCTCGCCGATCACGTTCGGGTGGAGCCGGCCGAGGAGCTCTCCGTGTCCGTCGAAGGACCCGCCGCCGTGGAGCTGCCTCGGGACGACGCGAATCTGGCGCTTCGGGCGGCGCGGGCGCTCGCCGCCCAGGCCGGCGGCGCAAGACCGGCGGGCGCGCGCATCACGATCGACAAGCGGATCCCCGTCGCCGCCGGGCTCGGCGGCGGGTCGGCCGACGCGGCGGCGACGCTGCTGCTGCTCGATGAGCTGTGGTCGACGGGCCTCGGCCGCGACGGCCTCTCCCGTCTCGCCGCGGAGATCGGATCCGACGTTCCCGCGCTGCTCCTCGGGGAGCCCGCGTACGCGCACGGACGCGGCGAGCGTGTGGCGGCGGTCCTCATGCAGTCGACGACGTGGGTCGTGAAGCCGTTCGCGTTCGGTGTGTCGTCCGCGGACGCCTACGCGTGGTGGGACGAGGAACCGGCGACGGGCCCGGACGCGGGCGCCCTGATCGCGGCGGCGGAAGCCGGCAACGACACTCTCGTCGGGAGCGCGCTCATCAACGACCTCCAGGGGCCGGTCGCCGCACGCCATCCCGAGATCGCGGCGACGATCGAGACGTTCGTCGTCGCCGGCGCGCACGGCGCCGTGATGACGGGATCCGGCCCGACCGTGGTCGCGCTGTGCTCGTTCGCCGTGGCCGAGGACGTTGCGGGATCGGTCCCCGGGGCCTTCGTGGTGGAGGCGCCCCCGCGCGCGCCGGCGCCTGCCAGAATCGACGTCAGAAGCGAAGCAGGTCCCTCCGGGGTGGTCTAACGGCAAGACACGGGCCTTTGGAGCCTGGTATGGAGGTTCGACTCCTCCCCCCGGAACGGATCCCCGTTCGGTCTAGGCGTGCTCGTGCGTCCGGACGAGACTCCGGTCGGGAAGGCACTTCCGGTTGGGGGTGCGCTTCACCTCGATGATCGCCCGGTACTCACCTCTCCGATCCGGGAGCGCGACCTGGAACCGTCCCTCGATCCCTTCGCTTTCGTCATCGCCGATCGACGTGAACACACCAGCGATCTTCCGCTGGATCGTCACCAGGCGACCCGCTGCGCACTCGACGCGGGCTCGGGCGCCGGCATGCGGGAGTGTGACCCGACCGATCGCCATCAGGTGATCCTCCAGATGCATCTTGAGAACTACGCGGTGGCGGAGACGCCGGAACTGGAAGTCGGCGTCGGAGACGTCGACGCCCGCGGCATTCGCGACGCGGATCGGGCCGATCCCGGCTCCCGAGGGCACCCTGGCGGTGATGGTCGAATCGGATGCCACGAAGAACGATGCTTCCTTCCCGTTGAACCTGACCGATGACGTGCCCGTGAAGCCCGAGCCCGTGATCGTGACGGTCGTCTTCCAGGTTCCGCCGTCCGGACTGAAGCCGGTGATCACTGGCACTCCCACCCCCTGGGTCAGGGCGAAGGATGAGATCGACGGGGCAGCCGCCCGAGCGACCCCGGGGAGCAGCCAGAGAGCGATGCAGCTCAGCGCGAACAGCGTCCGTGGCTGACGCCGGTGGGTGGGCTTGGCCGAGAACACTGGAAGCGGAAGGTACCAGGCAGCTGCGGCACACCCGTATCGATATCGTGAACCCGTGGAGAGCGGGGAGGTGCGGCGTGCGACACAGATGAGCGCGTGAAGCCGTCGCGCCCGGTCGGGCGCGGAGCACTCGCGCCGAGACCCCTCTGTCGAGCTCGTAGGTCGCAGCTCCCGTCGGGTCCCGGTGCCGGACACCGACAGGAGGCGATCGGATGTCGTTCGAAGAACAGGCGGCGCCCGCTCTCGAGCTGGCGGCGGAGCATGCCGCCGAGGTCGATCGGGAGGGACGCTTCCCCGAGGAGGCGGTCGGGGCGCTCCGGGACGCGGGGATGCTCGGTCTCACGCTCCCCACAACCGTCGGCGGGCTCGGCGGCACTCCCGGTGACTTCCTCGCCGCCACGCGTGCGATCGCATCGCGATGCGCGTCGACAGCGATGATCTTCCTGATGCACGTCTGCGCCGCGCAGGTCGCGCTCGCGGGGCAAGGGGACGACGCCGACGAGCTCCGTGCGATGGCCGACGGCTCGAACCTGTCGACGCTCGCGTTCAGCGAGCGAGGCTCGCGCAGCCACTTCTGGGCGCCCGTCAGCCAGCTCGCGGGATCGCGGCTGTCCGCGGAGAAGTCGTTCGTCACCTCGGCCGGCCACGCCGACAGCTACGTCGTCGCGATCCGTTCCGCCCACGCCGAGACGCCGACCGACTCAAGCCTGTACCTCGTCCCGGCCTCCACCCGAGGGATCGAGACCACTGGCCCGTGGCTCGGCCTCGGGCTGCGAGGGAACGCGAGCGCCCCGATGTCGTTCGATGTCGAGGTCTCCGACGGGATGCTCCTCGGCGAGGCGGGCAAGGGATTCGACCTGATGCTCGGCGTCGTGCTCCCCTGGTTCCAGCTGGGCTCCGGAGCGGTCTCGGTCGGGATCGCGGAGGGTGCGATGGGCGCCACGGTGGCGCACGTGACGAGCGCGGAGCTCGAGCACCTCGACCAGACGCTCGCCGATCTGCCCACGGTCCGCGGGAGGATCGGCCGCGCGCAGACCGAGGTCGACACCGTCGCCGGATTCCTTGCCGACGTCGCGCGCCGGATGGGAGAGGGCGACCCGATGGTGCCGATCCTCTCGGCCAAGGCGAGCGCGAACGAGATGGCGATCCGGGTCACGTCCGAGGCGATGCAGGCCTGCGGGGGGGCAGCGATGAGCTCGTCGCTGCCGCTCGAGCGCTACTTCCGCGACGCCCGAGCCGGCTCCGTGATGGCTCCCACCACCGACGTGCTCTACGAGCTGACCGGGCGGGCCCTCGCGGGCATGCCCCTGATGTGAGGGCGGAGAGATGAAGATGCAACCGCTGATCGTCGGCGCCGTCGCCTACGACGCGAAGGTCGTCCCGATCTGGGAGGGGATCCGCGACTACTTCCGTGGCGCGCCGGTCGAGATGGATGTCGTCTGGTTCTCGAACTACGAGGCGCAGGTGGAGGCGTTGCTCGCGGGCTTCGTCGAGGTCGCGTGGAACACGAACCTCGCGTACGCTCGGACGCATCACGCGACGGCAGGAACGTGCCGGGTGCTCGCGATGCGGGATACGGATGTGGGGTTCACGACGCTCCTCGTCAGCAGGGCAGGAGAGCTGACGGATCCCCACGACCTGAAGGGGCGGACGCTCGCGATCGGGAGCGCCGACTCGGCGCAGGCGGCGATCATGCCCACCTTCTACCTCGCCGGTGCCGGGCTCCGGGCGGGCGAGGACTTCGAGCTCGTGCACTTCGACACCGACGTCGGCAAGCACGGCGACACGGGCACGAGCGAGCGCGAGGCGTTGACCGCGGTGCTCGTGGGTCGGGCAGACGCTGCTGCGGTCGGCGCAGCGTCGTGGGACGCCCTGGTCCGAGGCGGCGACGTGCCTCCGGAGGGGCTGGCGCCCTTCTGGACCTCGCCTCCGTACAACCACTGCAACTTCACGGTCCTCGGTTCGCTCGACGAGCATCGCGCGGAAGCCTGGACACGCCACCTGATGGCGATGGACTGGGCGAACACCAACCATCGGCGGATCCTCGAGCTCGAGGGACTGCACGAGTGGGTCGCGCCGGAGCTCGAGGGCTACCGGGACGTTTTCGAGGCCGTGCGGTCACAGGGGATCGACGTGGGATGGTGAAGTCACCCGGCGAGCCGGCAGCATCGTTCGATGCCGAGGACCTCGACCTGGCCTCGGGGCTGATCTTCGCGTTGGATGTCTGTCTCTCGGACATCGAGGTCGGCGAGGAGCTCGAGCTCAGGAGTGGGAATCCCGCCGTCGCTCACGAGTTGCCGGCGTGGTGCAGGGGAACCGGGCACCGGCTCGTCGCGACCGAGCCGGACGGCTCCGATCGGACGATCTACCGGATCGAGCGCGGGCCCTTCGGTTCGTTGATGTTCAAGGATCGTCCGGACTGGGGCGTGACGCCCACGTTCCGCCACGACGGGTTCGACACCCGAGACTGGCTCATCGGGAAGGCGGCGGAGATCCCGGAGCGAGCGGATCCCACCACCGGCTTCGCGCCGCGAGGCGCCGCGGTGGAAGAGGGAGCGCCCCCGTTCCCCTACACCGAGACGGAGCGGGACCGGGTCTGGGCGCACAACGTCGCGTCCCTCTACGAGCAGGCGACGGCGAGCCAGTGGGACGCGTCGGCCGACATCCGGTGGCGCGACCTCGAGGCGCTCCCCGTCCACCTCGAGCGAGCGGTGTGCCAGATCATGACCCACCTGGCGGAGAACGAGTATGCGGCGCTCTACGTGCCGGCCCGTTTCATCCCGCGGATCCATCCGCATTTCGCGGAGGTGGCCCTGTTCCTCGCGACCCAGGTGAACGACGAGGCGCGCCACATCGAGGCGTTCACGAAGCGCGCGCTCGCGAACGGCGGCGGGCTCCAGGTCTCGAGCGCGATGACGCAGACCTCGCTGCGATCGCTCCTCGAACAGGAGGACTTCTCGCACGCGTCCTTCCTGCTCTCGGTGCTCGGCGAGGGCACGTTCCTGGAGTACCTGGCGTTCGTGGAGCGCTTCGCGCCCGAGCCGGTGACGGCGGAGATCGCCCGTCGCGCGCGGATCGACGAGGCGAGACACGTCGCGTTCGGCGTCGAGCACGCGCGTCACTACCTGAGAGCCGACCCCGACCGGGTCACGGAGCTGTTCGAGGCCGTCCGGCGCCGGGCTTCCTTCCTCGCGGACGCGAGCGGCACCAGCCCGCACATCGAGGAGGCGCTCGTGATCCTCGCGGCGGGTGAGGTGACACCGAGCCGGATCCGGGAAGGGGTCAAGGAGGTCCGCGCCCTGCAGAAGACGATGCACCGGCGACGGGTCACCCGACTCACCCAGCTCGGCTTCCCGGCTCCGGTCGCCGAGGAGATGTCCGAGATGCACACGCCGAACTTCATGTAGCGATCCGCGGACGGATCTCGGCGAGCCACGCGCGCGGCGGTATGGGACCATGGCCTCGGCCTTCCCGCCCCCGACGCTGAAGGACTGACGTGGGCACGACACCCAAGCGCACCCCGCGATCGCTCGCCGCCGTGGTCCTCGCTGCCGGCCAGGGGAAGCGGCTGCGGTCGGAGCTCCCCAAGGTGCTCCACCCGGTCTGCGGCCGTCCGATCCTGTGGCACACCCTCCAGATCCTGCGCGCCGCGAAGCCTTCGAGGATCGTCGTCGTCGTCGGCCACGGCGCCGACGACGTCCGCGAGGCAGTGGAGTCGTGGGGCATCGAGCCCGCGCCCGTCTTCGTCGAGCAGGCCGAGCAGCTCGGGACCGGTCATGCGGTCCAGCTCGCCGAGGACGCCGTCGGCAAGACCGCGGACGTCCTCGTGGCGAACGGGGACTTCGATCCGGTCACCGTCGCCGATGTCCGGAAACTCTTGTCCTCGCATCGGCGCTCCGGCGCGGCCGTCACCCTCGGCTCCACGGTCCTCGACACCCCCGGCGGCTACGGGAGGGTCGTCCGCGACGGCCGGCGCGTCGTCGACGTGGTCGAGGGGCGCGATGCGCCGCCCGCCGTCCGGAAGATCCACGAGGTCGCGACGAACTGGATCGCGTTCCGCCGGGACCTGCTGTTCGCGACCCTGCCGCTCCTCGACAGAGAGAACCGCCAGCGCGAGTACTACCTGAACCGGGCGATCTCGATCCTCCTCGACAAGGGCGAGCGCGTCGACGCCGTCGTGTGCGACACGGGCGGGGTGCTCGGCGCCAACACCCGCGCCGGCCTCGCCGGTCTCGAGGCGCTGATCCGTCGCCGGACCAACGACTCCCACATGGCCGCCGGGGTCCGCCTGGTCGATCCCTCCGCCACCTATATCGACGTCGAGGTACGTCTCGGCAAGGACACGGTCGTCTACCCGAACACGTTCCTGGAGACGGGGGTCCGGATCGGCGCCGGCTGCAGGATCGGTCCGTCCACCGCGATCGCCCGCTCCCGGGTCGGTGACCGCTCGGTCGTGTGGTTCTCGGTCCTCGAGGACGCCCGGGTCGGGAAGGACTGCGAGGTCGGTCCGTTCGCGCGTCTACGGCCCGGGGCGGTCCTGGAGGACGGTGCCCTCGTCGGCAACTTCGTGGAGGTGAAGGGCTCGCGGATCGGCAGGGGCTCGAAGGCCAAGCACCTCACGTACATCGGCAACGCCGAGCTCGGGGTGGGGGTGAACGTCGGGGCCGGGACCGTCGTCGTGAACTACGACGGCTACGACAAGCACCCCACGGTGATCGGCGACGGGGCGAGGATCGGGTCGGATACGATGCTGGTGGCGCCGCTGAAGGTCGGCAAGGGCGCCGTCACGGGGGCCGGATCGGTGATCACGAAGGACGTGCCGGCGGGCGCGCTGGCCGTTGAGCGGTCCGACCAGAAGAACGTGAAGGGCTACCGGAAGCGCGCCGACGCCAAGCATCGGTCGAAGGGCGATCACTAGGGGGCGACCGTGGAGATCATCACCAAGAAGCGGATGATGCTGTTCTCCGGAACGATCCATCCGGCGCTGGGGAGCGAGATCGCCGAGTGCCTCGGCATCCCGGTGAGCCACAGCGAGCTCCGGCGGTTCGCGTCGGGGGAGATCTACTTCCGTGCCGAGGAGAGCGTCCGCGGGGCTGACGTGTTCGTGGTGCAGTCGCACTACGAGCCGGTGAACGAAGCACTGATGGAGCAGCTGATCATGATCGACGCCATGAAGCGGGCGTCGGCCAAGCGGATCAATGCCGTGATCCCGTTCTACGGCTACTCCCGTCAGGACCACAAGGCCCTGTCCCGCGAGCCGATCAGCGCGAAGCTCGTCGCCGATCTCCTGTCCACCGCGGGCGCAGACCGAGTGATCTCGGTCGACCTGCACTCGGGCCAGATCCAGGGCTACTTCGACTTCCCGTTCGATCACCTCACGGCGCTCCCGATCCTGTCGGACTACTTCAAGGACGAGCTCGGGCTGCACGGCGACAACCTTGTCGTGGTGGCGCCCGACGCCGGGCGGATCAAGACCTCGGAGAAGCTCCGCGAGTACCTCCACGCGGACCTCGCGTTCCTCTACAAGCGCCGCTCCCGCAAGGAGGCCCACAAGATCGAGGAGATGGCGGTCGTCGGTGAGGTCGAGGGCAGGCCGTGCGTGATCGTCGACGACATGATCGACACCGCGGCCACGATCTCGAAGGGCGTCCAGGTCCTCGCCGAGATCGGCGCCGGCCCGATCTTCGTGGGGGCGACCCACGGCCTGTTCAGCGGCAAGGCGCGTCAGCTGCTGGAGGAGGCGCCGATCGAGCAGGTCGTGGTGACGAACACGGTGCCCATCCCCGAGGAGCGCACGTTCGCCAAGCTGAAGGTCCTCTCGATCGCGCCGTTGATCGCGAACGGCCTCCGAGCGGTCTTCGAGGACGCCTCGGTCTCGGAGATCTTCGGCGGCGACAACCAGGTCTAGTCGACCGGGAGCTCGAGACCGCGCAGCTCCTCTTCGGTGAGAGGGGTGAACAGCCAGTCGCGGAACGCCGGGTGCGGCACGACGCGATCGATCCGCGCGAGCCGGGTGTCGGTGACGAGGTACTTGTGGAGCCTCGCACCCGCGAGCAACCCATCGAGGGCAGCCCCGTCGGCGACATCGTGGAGCACCTCGCACAGGATGTGCGGACGGCAGGTCCTCAGGAACGCCTGGCCGAAGCGGAAGACCGCGTCCTCCGTTCCCTCCACGTCGACCTTCATCACCACACGGGCCGCTTCCGGGATCAGGGCGGCGACAGAATCCAGCGATCGGAAGTCGACTTCCTTGCCTCCGTCGAACCGCATCCTCGACGAGTAGAACGAGGGGAGCGCCGAGCCCCCTTCGCCGGACGGAACGCGCATCGTCTTGTTGGGATCCCCGATGCC
The DNA here is from genome assembly GCA_035696925.1 of Actinomycetota bacterium. GTDB lineage: Bacteria > Actinomycetota > UBA4738 > UBA4738 > HRBIN12 > JAJNBA01. Next base: position 2,619 of record DASSDW010000112.1, on the reverse strand, counting down.
CTCCCGATGGACCGCGACGCGATCATCGACCCCGTTCCGGCGCGCGTTCGCCTCCAGCGCGTCGGCCACCGCCGGGACGATCTCGAACGCGTGGACGGCGACGTGCGGCGCGTAGGCGGTCACCGCCATCGTGAACAGGCCCGTGTACGCGCCCACGTCGAGGAACGTGTCGGACCCTCGAGCGAGCGCGGCCACCGTGTCCAGCGCGAGCCGATCGTGGGCGTTCGGCCGACGGCCGCGACCCCAGAAGAGCTCCTTCGCGTTCTCGCACCGTGCGGGGTCGAGGAGGACGAACGTCACGCCCCCCACGCGACCACTCACTTCCTCGAGGCGGGCGGGGGCGGGAAGCCGACCCGTGCGGAGCGACGGCGCCGCCTTGGATGCGAGCCGCAGGGTGACGTTCGGCACGCGGAGGGCGAGGAAGCGCTTGACGAATCGCTTCAGGCCGAACCAGCTCTGCCGTCGGGCGCGGAGGTCCACGCCGCCATCCTGCCAAACCGCGTGAGTGTCAGGTCAGTCGAGGCAGTACGTCGTCACGTGGGCGATCACACGCCTCGTGTGATCGAGCAGTCCCGCGATCTGCGCGAAGTCGATCGCCTCGGCCTCCGTGTCGAAGTACACGCCGATGCCCTGCTCCGCGTCCGTGCCGAGCGCCTCCGCCGCGCCCTGATCGCACCCGAGGTCGCCGGAGAAGGCCTCGATCCCGAACTCCGAGAGGAGCCAGGCACTCACATCGTCCGCTTCGCGGTCTCCTGGGGCGCCCACCCACGGATACACGGCCCAGTACGTCCCTCCGTGGACGGGGGAGATCGGCGCGGGGAACGGCGGTCCGGCCTCGGCCTCCGCCCACCCCATCCCCTCCTCGAAGAGCACGTTCCCGTCGGCGTCGAGGTACTCGAGAACCCCCGAACCCTCGGCCGGCAGCGTGATCGCACACACCTGCTTGTCCGTCCATCCGATCGGACCCGTGGTGCATCGCAGTTCTCGGATGCGCACCCGTCCGTCGGGGTCGACGAAGCGGATGTCGTGGACCTCGAGAGGAACGGACCCGGCGAGCAGGTAGTACGACGTGAGCCAGCCATGCATGGACGGGATCGACCCGGCGAACGAGTTTTCGATCTCGGACGCTCCGGGGCACCACGGGTCGAAATCGGCATCCAGACGGACCCGGATGCACGCGGTCCCGTCTTCGAAGGACCCCGAGAATCGCACGATCCAGGTGTGCGCCGCATCCCCGCCCGAGAGGCTCACGACGTCTGCCCGTGGATCGACCGAGGGAGTCGGCGATAGGGTCGTGGTCGCCCCATCGACGCCGAGCGCGACGATCTCGCCGGTGAGACCGTCGGTTCCCTCGATGAAGAAGACATCGAGATCGAACGGCAAGCTCGGAGGCAGCGGCAGGATCGTGCCAGGGATCGGGTCTCCGGCATCGGCCGGCCGGTACTCGACACCGGTCGCGTCCTTCGTGATCGCTCCGAAGATCGGATCGGTCCCGGCCCACGAGATGGGGGCGGCTGACCCGTCGGTGAGCAACACATCCGGAGCGGGGCCACCCTCCAGGGACAGCTGGATCGCGCCGCCGTCCGGACGGAGCTCGATCCTCCAGTCGTCGCCGGGCCCGTAGTCGCCTCCTGCGACAACGTAGGCGGGAGTCGTCTCGTTCGGGGGGGTGGGGGTCCAATCGGAGATCGCCGACATCATCTCGTAGGAGTTTTCGACCGTTTCCCGGTCCTCGTCGCTCGCGTCGGGTCCGACGCCGATCCACGCGAAGAATCGTTCACCGTTGACGGTGAACTTCGCATAGCGACCGGGTCCGCAGGAACCATCTCCTTCGGGCGGGAGCCCGTTGTTCGGGGGGAACGCCGGGATCGACCGATCCGCGACGCCCGCGATCGCAGCGTCGTAGTCGAGCGCCACGTAGAGAACGGCAGCGTCGCCGGGGATCCCGTCTGCGCAGGCGTTCGCCGCCAACCCCAGGTCGACGTTCGAGAGCTGGAGCATCGGGAGACCGTGCGGAACGGGGATCGGTGATGTTGTCTCGTCGCCGGGGGGATTCGCGCACTCCCGATTCGGATCTCCGGGCAAGGGCATGCAGGCGGACCCCGTTCCCGCGCTGCCCTGAACGGCGATCACCATCGACATGGGCCACTCGTTGACCAAGAACCAATCCGAGGGGCTCCCCACCGTGAATGCCTCGATCGTCGCGGTTCGTTGGAACACCTCGTAGTCGTCACTACCGACGCGATCCTCTCCCTCGCCGAGGATGCGAGTGAGGCCGGCCACCGACCCGAGGATCAGCGCGACGACGACGGCTGCGGAGCCGAGGACCGTCCCGAGTTGGTGGATGCGGCTGCGACGCAGCACGTGCCGCGGCGCGGACGCCGGCATCGTCGGCGTGGCGAGCGGCGCCTCGCCGGCTTTCTCGCGGAACAGGTCCCGGAGCTCGTTCTCGAAGTCCGTGCTCATCCGTCCTCACCTCTGATCCCTTCGCGGAGCGCCGACGTGGCGCGCGCGGTCAACGACTTCACTGCGGCGACCGAGCACCGCAGCGCATCGGCCGTCTCCCGCTCCGACAGATCCTCGTAGTAGCGGAGCACCAGCACCGCTCGCTGGCGTGGT
>DASSDW010000111.1:0-3956 GCA_035696925.1 Actinomycetota bacterium | reverse complement strand
AGGACGAGCTCGATCGAGGACGACCGCAAAGACTCCACGACATCCAGGTTCTCCTCGCCCGGGATGCCGAAGATGCGGTCGACACCTTCGTTCTCCAGTGCTGCTACCAGAAGATCAGAACCTTTGGCCATGGCTGGAATCCGACTCCTTCTGCGCGACCGCGTGGATCGCTAGTGGCAAACTGAGGATTTCACTTACTTAATATGCGCTTCATAACGGCGGAAGCAAATTCCTTCGTACTAGACGTGCCGCCGAGATCGCGAGTGCGGATCTTGTCCTTTTGCAGGGTCGAGGAAATGGCCGAGCGTAAGCGCTGCGCCAACTCACCGCGGCCGACATGTTCCAGCATCAGCGCCGCCGCGAGCAGGAGCGCGAGCGGATTGGCGACCCCCTTACCGGCAATATCGGGCGCTGAACCGTGAACCGCCTCGAAGATCGCTGCGTCTGGACCAATATTCGCCCCGGGCGCCATCCCGAGGCCACCGATCAGTCCCGCGATTTGATCGGAGAGAATGTCCCCGAAAAGGTTCGTCGTGACAATGACGTCGAACTGCCATGGATTCATAACAAGTTGCATGGCGCAAGCGTCGACGATTCGGTCGTCCATCGCCACGCGGCCCTCATAGTCACGAGCGATCGCGCGGCCGGCTTCAAGGAAGATCCCCGTCAGCGCCTTTAGCACGTTCGCCTTGTGAACGACTGTGACCTTCTTGCGGCCATTCCGCACCGCATAGTCGAATGCGAAACGGACGATCCGCTCGCAGCCGGCTCGGGTGTTAACGCCGGACGAAATTGCAACCGCTTTCGGATCGTCGCCGACGGGAATGTAGTGCTCAAAGGCGACATATAGCCCTTCAAGGTTCTCACGCACCAGGACAATGTCGATGTCTTCGAACCGGCCGCCCGCAAGCATGGTGCGCGCGGGACGTAGGTTGGCGTAGAGCCCGAACGACTCGCGCAGGCGCACGTTAACGGAGCGGAATCCACCGCCAACGGGTGTAGTTAGCGGACCCTTAAGAGCGAGCCGTGTGCGCCCGATGCTCTCAAGCGTCGCTTGTGGCAGGGGATCTCCACCATTCTGAATCCCGGCCAGCCCGCCCACTTGCCTGTCCCATTCGAAAGGCGAGTCCATTGCGTCGAGGATCGCCACGACGGCCTCCGTGATCTCCGGGCCAATACCGTCTCCGGGGATCAGTGTGGCGGGGATGCGCGTCGGCTGTTCGCTAGCCATGTCGGGTCCTCATCGCGTCACTGGAGTGATCACGCCGCGAGTTGCCGCAGGACGTAATGCAGGATGCCGCCGTTGCGGAAATACTCGAGCTCGTCGAGCGTGTCGATCCGGCACACCACCGGGACATTCTGGACCGTGCCGTCCGCCGAGGTGATCTCCGCCACGAGCTTCTGGCGCGGCCTGAGGTCGCCCGCGAGGCCGCGGATCGTGACCGTCTCGTCGCCCTTGAGCCCGAGCGACTGCCAGGAGGTGTCGCCCTCGAAGACGAGCGGCACCACGCCCATGCCGACGAGATTCGAGCGGTGGATGCGCTCGAAGGATTCGGCGATGACGGCGCGGATCCCCAGCAGGTTGGTGCCTTTCGCGGCCCAGTCGCGGGACGAGCCGGTGCCGTATTCCTTGCCGGCCAGCACGACGAGCGGGACGCCCTCCTGCTGGTAGCGCATGGCGGCGTCGTAGATGAACATCCGCTCGCCGGAGGGCTGGTGGAGGGTGAAGCCGCCCTCGACGACCGTTCCGCCCGCGTCGCGGACCATCTGGTTCTTGAGGCGGATGTTGGCGAAGGTGCCCCGCATCATGATCTCGTGGTTGCCGCGCCGCGTGCCGTACTGGTTGAAGTCGGCGACCGCGACCTGGTGCTCCTGCAGGTACTTGCCGGCCGGCGAGGCGGCGCGGATGTTGCCCGCGGGCGAGATGTGGTCCGTGGTGATCGAATCGAGGAAGAGGCCGAGGATGCGGGCGTTGACGATGTCCGTCACCGGCTTCGGCTCCTTGGTCATGCCCTCGAAATAGGGCGGGTTCTGCACGTAGGTCGAGCCGATGTCCCACTCGAAGGTGAGGCCGCCCGAGACCTCGACCGCCCGCCAGCGCTCGTCGCCCGAGAACACGTCCGCGTAGCGGGTCTTGAACAGCTCGCTCGTCACCGTGCGGTCGATGAAGTCCTGGATCTCCGCGGAGGTCGGCCAGATGTCGCGCAGGTAGACCGGCTTGCCGTCGGAGCCGGTGCCGAGCGGGTCGTTGACGAGGTCCACGAACATCGAGCCGGCGAGCGCGTAGGCGACCACGAGGGGTGGCGACGCGAGATAGTTGGCGCGGATGTCCGGGTTGACGCGGCCCTCGAAGTTGCGGTTGCCCGACAGGACCGAGCAGGCCACGAGGTCGTTGTCGTTGATCGCCTTGGAGACCTCCGGGATCAGGGGCCCGGAATTGCCGATGCAGCTCCCGCAGCCGAAACCGACGAGGTTGAAGCCGAGGGCGTCGAGTTCGGTCTGGAGGCCGGACTTCTCGAAATACTCGGCCACGACCTGGGAGCCCGGGGCGAGGGAGGTCTTGACCCACGGCTTGGTCTTGAGGCCCCGGGCGACCGCGTTGCGGGCGAGGAGGCCCGCGCCGATCATGACGCTCGGGTTCGACGTGTTGGTGCAGGACGTGATCGCGGCCAGGACGACGTCGCCGTGGCCGAGGTCGTAGTTCGTGCCCTCGACCCTGTGCCGCTGGCCGACCTCGGAGGCCTTGCGGAACTCGACGTCCATGGCGGACGTGAAGGCCTCCTTGGCGTCGCTCAGGAGAACCCGGTCCTGCGGCCGCTTCGGGCCCGCCATCGAGGGCTGCACGTCGCCGAGATCGAGCTCGAGCATGTCGGTGACGACCGGATCCGGGGTCGCCTCGGTCCGCCACATGCCCTGCGCCTGGGCGTAGGCCTCGACGAGCGCGATGCGCTCGTCCGTCCGGCTCGTGGTGCGCAGATACTCGATCGTCTTGCGGTCGACCGGAAAGAACCCGCAGGTCGCGCCGTATTCGGGCGCCATGTTGCCGATCGTCGCCCGGTCGGCGACCGGCATGTCGTTGAGGCCGGGGCCGTAGAACTCGACGAACTTGCCGACCACCCCTTTCTTGCGGAGCATCTGGGTGACCGTCAGCACCAGGTCGGTGGCGGTCACGCCCTCGCGGAGCTTGCCGGACAGCCTGAACCCGACCACCTCGGGGATCAGCATCGAGATCGGCTGGCCCAGCATCGCGGCCTCTGCCTCGATGCCGCCGACGCCCCAGCCGAGCACCGCGAGCCCGTTCACCATGGTGGTGTGCGAGTCGGTGCCGACGAGCGTGTCCGGATAGGCGATCTCGGTGCCGTCCGCCTCGTTGCGGCGCGTCCAGACCGTCTGGGACAGGAATTCGAGGTTGACCTGGTGGCAGATGCCGGTCCCGGGGGGCACGACCGAGAAATTGGCGAAGGCCGTCTGGCCCCATTTCAGGAAGCGGTAGCGCTCCAGGTTGCGCTGGTATTCGAGCTCGACGTTGCGGGCGAGGGCGAGCGGGGTGCCGAACTCGTCCGTCACGAAGGAGTGGTCGATCACGAGGTCGACCGGCACCTGCGGGTTGATCAGGCGGGGGTCGCCGCCGAGGCCCTTCATGGCGTCGCGCATCGCCGCGAGGTCGACCACCGCCGGAACGCCCGTGAAGTCCTGCATCAGGACCCGGGCCGGCCGGTAGGCGATCTCCTTCTCGGTCTTGCCGCGGTTGTCGAGCCAGGCCGCGACCGCCTCGATGTCGGCCTTGGTGACCGTGCGGCCGTCCTCGTAGCGCAGGAGGTTCTCGAGCAGGACCTTCATCGAGAAGGGCAGGCGCGAGATGCCGGCGAGCCCGTTCCGCTCGGCCTCCGCGAGGGAGTAGTACGTGTAGGTGCGGCCACCCACGGTGAGCGTCTGGCACGCGTTGAAGCTGTTGG
>DASSDW010000110.1:0-13011 GCA_035696925.1 Actinomycetota bacterium | reverse complement strand
AGGGCCCTCCTATACTCCCGGGACCTCGACCGCATCATCCACTCCAGCCATCGACATCCGAGGGGGTCATCGTGTCCGTGAAGTTCCTGTCTGACGAATGGGCGCAGGCGCTCAAGGCCGAGCTCAACGAGAGCGAGGAGTTCCGCCGGGCGGCCGCGGGTCAGCACGCGACGATCCAGCAGGTCATCACCGGTGGCGATGCCGACACTCACTACTGGATCACGATCGAGGACGGTCGCATCGACCTCGGTGTGGGTGATGTCGAGGGTGAGGACGCCACGATCACGCAGAGCTACGACTCGGCGGCGGGGCTGGCCCGCGGGGAGCTCTCGCCCGTCACCGCGTTCATGACGGGCAAGCTCAAGATCGCCGGCAACATGGGTCTGATCCTCGGTCTGCAGGGAGCCCTGGCGCAGCTGCCCGCGGCCATGGCGAAGATCGACGTGGAGTACTAGGTCTCGGTCCCGCGGACCGAGAGGCGCGACTGGGCCTTCGCGAGCAGCCGACCTTCGCCGTCCTCGATCGACGCCTCCGCGAACGCCAGGGAACGGCCCACCTTCACGGCGATCCCACGACCGAGGACCCTCCCCGGCTTCGCGGGCGCGAGGAAATGGATATCGAGGTCGGCGGTGACGTGGAGACGTCCGGGCTCCATCGCGGAGCGGATCGACAGCCCGCACGCCGTATCCGCCAGGATCGACAACATGCCACCGTGAACGAAGCCCTGCAGGTTCGCGTGACGCTCCTCGAGCTCCATCGCAACCGTGACCGCCCCGCGAGCGGCGCTCACGACCTCCATGCCGGCCCAGGTGTGGAACCGCGAGGCGGCGAGGCGGGCGTGGAGCTCTCGGAACAGGTCATCGTCCTCGGACATCCCCCGGAACCTCCCGTTCCGTAGTCTCCCACGGGGCCTCCGCCGGCTGGCGTTTGACGGACCCTCGCTCCGCCCGGAGAATCCGTGCGGTCGGGCCGTTGGCCCGGTTGAAATCCAAAGGGGGAAGCATGCCGAAATGGCTTCGAACGCTCGTCGTGCCGCTGGCGATGCTCGCGCTCGTCGCGGCAGCGTGTGGCGACGACGCGCCGCCGCCGGGCGGCGACGGGGACGGTGACACACCGGAGTGCAACGCCGACCTCAGTGTGGGCGTCGCCTACGACATCGGTGGCATCGGGGACAAGTCGTTCAACGACGCCGCGAACGCCGGTCTCCAGGCCGCCATCGACGAGGGCCTCGTCTGTGAGGAGAACACGGACTCGCTCGAGCCGGACGCGACGGGATCGAACCGCGACGAGAACGTGCTCGCGTTGGCCGACGCCGGTCACAACCTCGTGATCGCGGTGGGCTTCGCGTTCTCACCGGGTATCAATGAGAACGCCGGCGACTACCCCGACACGCAATTCGCGATCATCGACGGGTACGCCACGTGCGGCACGGCGTGCGGCCTGACGAACGACGGCCTCACGAACGTGACGGACCTGACGTTCAAGGAGCACGAGGGTTCGTTCTTGGTGGGCGCCGCGGCCGCCACGCAGGCGGACAAGGACGGATGCACGACCGTCGGCTTCCTGGGCGGCCAGACCGGCCCGCTGATCGAGAAGTTCCAGGCGGGCTTCGAAGCCGGTGTCGCGCATGTGAACGATGGCATCGAGGTCCTCGTGCAGTACATCGGCGACGACGTGACGGCGTTCAACGACGCCGTGAAAGGCGAGGCTCTGTCGACCGGGATGTACGACGACGGCGCCTGCATCATCTATCACGCCGCCGGCGCATCCGGTGCCGGGTTGTTCAACGCGGCGGTCGCCGCGGACGCCCTCGCGATCGGGGTCGACTCCGACCAGTACCTGCTCGTGAGCGCGGAGCAGCAGCCGCACATCATGACGTCGATGCTGAAGCGGGTGGACACCGCGGTCCGTGACGCCATCCAGCAGAGCGGCGACGGCAGCCTGGAGGCCGGCGGCCAGGTCTTCGGTATGGCCGAGGGCGGCGTCGACTACTCGAAGAGCAACACGGAGCTGATGACCGACGACATCATCACCCTGCTCGACGACCTGAAGCAGCAGATCATCGACGGCGACATCACCGTTCCCGAAGCACCCTAGGTCGGAGATCGTGAGATCCCGATGAGCGATCAACGAGAGGCGGGGCGCGCGAGCGCCCCGCCTTTCGTCGTGATGGAGCACATCACGAAGCGGTTCCCCGGCGTCGTGGCCAACGACGACGTCTCGTTGGAGGTGCGTGCGGGCGAGGTGCACGCACTGATCGGAGAGAACGGCGCCGGGAAGTCCACGTTGATGCGGGTCCTGTACGGGATGTACCCGGCGGACGAGGGACGCATCGTGGTGAACGGCGAGGACGTGAAGATCACGTCACCACGCGTGGCGATCGAACACGGGATCGGGATGGTGCATCAGCACTTCGTCCTCGTCGATCCGTTCACCGTGACGGAGAACGTGATCCTCGGTGACGAAGGCGAGGCGGTCCTGGATATGGACGCCGCGCATGAGAAAGTCGCGGCGCTCGCGAAGACGTACGGCTTCCATGTGCTCCCGAGCGCGATCGTCGAGGATCTGTCCGTCGGCGAGGAGCAGCGGGTCGAGATCCTGAAGGCGCTCTATCGAGGCGTCGACCTGTTGATCCTGGACGAGCCGACGGCCGTCCTCACACCCCTCGAGGCCAAGGACCTGTTCGAGAACCTGCGACAGCTGCGCGACGACGGGAAGGCGATCGTCTTCATCAGCCACAAGCTCGACGAGGTGCTGGACATCGCCGATCGCATCACGGTGCTCCGGCGTGGGCAGATCGTCGGCGAGACGCGCCCGGCCGAGACGTCGAAGGCGAAGCTCGCCGAGATGATGGTCGGTCGCCCTGTGCTGTTCCGTCTGGACAAGCCCGAGGTCGAGATCGGCGCGCCGGTGCTCGAAGTGGACGGGTTGCTGGGCGAGGGGAAGCTGAACGGCATCTCACTGCAGGTCCGCGAGCGCGAGATCCTCGGGATCGCGGGGGTCGAGGGGAACGGGCAGCGCGAGCTCGCGGAGGCGCTGATCGGGCTTCGTCAGCCGGCCGCAGGGACGATCCGGCTCGCGGGCCACGACATCGCCGGGTGGTCCGTGGCCGACATCCGGAACGCCGGGGTCGCGTACATCCCCGAGGACCGGCAGGAGCAGGGCCTCGTCCTGGACATGACGCTCTGGGAGAACAGTCTCCTCGGCCGCGGAGACGACCGACCGTTCTCCGGCCGCACCGGGTTCCTCTTCATCCAGAAGATCAAGGACATGGCCCGCAGGCTCGTGAAGGCGTTCGACGTTCGCGCCCGCTCGATCAACGTGAACGCCAGCACGCTCTCGGGCGGGAACCAGCAGAAGCTGGTCCTGGCTCGTGAGCTGGACACCAGCCCGAAGCTGCTGGTGGCGTCCCAGCCGACACGCGGGCTCGACGTAGGGGCGATCGAGTTCGTCTGGCGACAGATCCTGCGGCAGAAAGAGGAGGGGCGAGGCGTCCTCCTGATCTCCGCGGAGCTCGACGAGATCTACGCGCTGTCCGATCGCATCGTCACGATCTACGAGGGCCGGATCACGGGTGAATACCCCCCCGATGCGCCACCCGAGGAGCTGGGCATCGGGATGCTCGGCGCCACCGAGACGGCGGAGGCGAGCTGATGTCCGCGGCGTCGCCGGCCGTGCCCGTCCCTCGTTCGCGGCCGCCCTGGCTCGATTCCGCGCTCGGCCAGGGTCTCGCGCTCCTGTCGGCCTTCGCGATCGCGATCGCCGTGGGATCGCTGATCATCGTCCTCTACGGCGAGAGCCCGGTCACCGTCTACGGGGCGATGCTGCGGTTCGCCTTCAAGGACGCCACGAGCATCGGGGCGGTCCTCGCGATCGCAACCCCGTTGATCTTCGCCGCCCTCGCCGTGTCGGTGTGTTTCAAGGCAGGGTTGTTCAACATCGGCGTCGAGGGGCAGTTCCTCGTGGGCATGGTCACCGCGTCCTGGGCGGCGCTCACGTTCGACTTCATGCCGGGCGTGTCCCACCTGATCGTGGTCCTGCTCTTCGCCGCCATCGGCGGCATGGTGTACGCGGCGATCCCGGGGATCCTGAAGGTGACGACGGGCGCCCACGAGGTCGTCACCACGATCATGATGAACGGCATCGCGGTCAGCATCGTGGCCTACGCGCTCAACGGGCCGCTCAAGTTCACGGACGCGCCCCCCGGCCAGAACGTCGACCTGCGGACCGACATCTTCGCGCCGAGCGCCCTCGTCCCGGATATCGGCCACTTCTTCGGGGTGAGCGGCTCCGCACATCTCTCGTGGCTGTTCCCGATCGCCATCGTGGCGAGCGTGCTCGTCTGGTTCCTGTTCCGTCGGATGCGGCTGGGATTCGAAGCTCGAGCGGTGGGCTCGTCCGTGGGGTCTGCTCGGGCCGGCGGCATCGCGATCGGGGCCGTGCAGATCAAGTTGTTCCTGATCTCGGGAGCCCTGGCGGGGCTGATCGGGATGCAGCAGGTCCTCGTCGAGCGAGGAGCGCTCGTGCAGAACTACGAGGCGCAGCTGGGGTTCACCGGGATCGCCGTGGCGTTCCTCGGTCAGAACAACCCGATCGGGATCGTCTTCGCGGCCGCCATCTGGGCGATCCTGTCGAGAGGCGAGACGGCGTTGCAGATCGAGACGGACGTGCCACGCGAGTTCGTCATCATCCTGCAGGGGATCTTGATCTTCTGCGTGGTGGTCGTGTACCAGATCGCCAAGCGTCGCTTGGCTCGGCGGGAGCTACAGCGTGCCGGCGCCGAGGTGGGACTCAGGGACACCGAGCCTGACGAGGGATCGGACGACGCCTGATGGATCTCACCGACATCGGAGCCTCGATCCGCATCGCGTTCATCTACTTCACGATCCTCTACCTCACGGGCCTCGGGGGACTGTTCAGCGAGCGGTCGGGCATCGTGAACATCGGCCTCGAGGGGCTGATGGTGGTGGGCACCGTCACCGGTGCCGCGGGCGTCGCGTTGTTCGCCGGTCCGGCCCCCGAGGGGATGGGGCTCGGGATGGGGGGTGTGGTCCTCGGCCTGCTGTTCGGTGCGCTGTGCGGTGCCCTGTTCGCATCCGTCCACGCCGTGGCCACGATCAACTTCCGTGTCGACCACATCGTGTCCGGCGTCGTGATCAACCTCGTCGCGATCGGGCTGGCGCGGTTCCTCTCCTTCATCTTCTTCGAGCAGGCCACACAGTCCGACCCCGGGGGGCCGCACCTGCCCAGGATCGACATCCCGCTGCTGTCAGACATCCCGGGTGGACTCGGGGTCGCGTTCCAGAACCTCTCGCCGGTGTTCCTGTTCGCCGCACTTCTCGTCCTCCCGGTCACGTTCGCCCTCTACCGAACCCGCTGGGGACTGCGGCTCCGATCCGCGGGAGAGAACCCCGAGGCGACGCGGTCCCTGGGGGTCCCCGTGGCTCCGCTTCGGTGGCAAGGGGTCCTCCTCTCGGGAGCGCTCGCCGGGCTCTCGGGGGCGTACCTGTCCGTGGAGGTCGTCGGCAACTGGCGGGAGGGCCAGACGCTCGGCCTCGGCTTCATCTCGCTCGCCGCGTTGATCCTGTCGAACTGGGACCCCCGACGCCTGATGGTCGCCGCGTTCCTGTTCGGGTTCGCGCAGGCGATCCCCTTGCGGCTGGACGACGCGCCGATCATCTCGGCGCTCCCGCCGCAGTTCATCAACATGATCCCCTACGTGGTCACGATCGTGGCGATCGCAGGTTTCGTCGCGAAGGTGCGGCCCCCTGCCGCGGCCGGTCGCGCGTACGAAGGAGCGGGCGGGGGCTGAGCGTTCCGTCAGTCGGTGCCGTGCAACCGGTCGCCGAAGTCGCCGAGACCGGGCACGATGAACCCGACGTCGTTCAGCTGCCGATCGAGCGCGCCGGCGACGATCGGTACCTCGGGGTGATCGGCCTCCAGCCGCGCGACCCCTTCGGGGGCCGCGACGATGCAGACGAACGAGATCGAGGTGGGGTTCGCGTGCGCCTTGATGTGCGCGATCGCGGCGGTGCCGGACCCGCCGGTGGCGAGCATCGGGTCGAGCACGAGGGCTCGATGGTCCTCCATCCGGGGGAGCTTCGCGTAGTAGTCGCGCGGTTCGAGGGTCTCCTCGTCACGCTCCAGTCCGAGGTAGCCGACGATCGTGTCCGGATACAGGTCCGTGACCGCGTCGAGGAGCCCTAGGCCGGCTCGGAGCACGGGGATCGCGACGAGCGGCTCCGCCAGGCGCGCCGCCTTCGTCTCCTCGATCGGCGTGTCGACCGTCACCTTCTCGGTCAGGAGATCGCGGGTCGCTTCGATCACGAGGAGCCACCCCAGCCGCCGCGTCAGCGTCCGGAACTCGGCGGGCCCCGTCCCTCGTTCGCGCAGCCGCGACAGGAGGTCGTGCGCGAGCGGGTGGTCCAGGACCGTGAGCGACATCGGCTGCATCCTAGTCCGGGCGGGGGCACGCGCGCCGGTTGACACCGGAGGTGCCCGCCGGTCACCATGAGCGCCTGATGCAGCAGCGGTGCTTCGGCGACTCGTACGTCTTCTTCGGGCGCTGCCCGGAGTAGTCACCTGCAGCCGAAGCGACAGGGACCCCGGGCGGAAGACCCGGGGTCGTTGCGTGTCTGGGGCTGTCGGGCCACGGAGATCACCGCGGTGGTCGCGGCAGAGGAGGTCATAGATGGTCGTCGTGATGAAGCAGGACGCGACGGAGTCGGACATCGAAGCCGTCTCCGAGCGCGTGCGCGGGGCGGGTGGCGAAGCGTTCGTCTCGCGCGGCGCCGTCCACACGATCGTCGGGCTCGTCGGCGACACCGACCGATTCCAAGCGATCGACTGGAAGCAGTTGCACGGCGTCGATCACGTGATCCGGATCGGCAAGCCCTACAAGATGGTCGCGCGCGACCTCCATCCCGAGACCACCACGGTCAAGGTGGGGACCACGCCCGTCGGTCGGGAGACGTTCACGCTGATCGCGGGACCGTGCGCCGTGGAGAGCATGGAGCAGACGGTGGCCGCCGTGGAAGCGTCACGGGCGGCGGGCGCCACGATCGTCCGTGGCGACGTGTACAAGCCGAGGACCTCGCCGTACTCCTTCCAGGGCCTCGGCAAGGAGGGGCTCGCGATCCTGGAGGAGGTCCGGCGGCAGACCGGTCTCCCGTTCATCGTCGAGGTCGTCGATCTGAACCAGGTCGAGGGCGTGGCCGAGGTCGCGGATTGCATCCGGATCGGGACGCGGAACGCTCAGAACTTCGAGCTCCTGAAAGAGGTCGGTCTGGCCAAGAAGCCGGTCATGTTGAAGCGAGGGCTGGCGATGACGATCGACGAGTGGCTGCAGGCTGCGGAGTACGTCGCGCAGCGAGGGAACTCGGAGATCATCCTGTGCGAGCGCGGGATCCGAACCTTCGAGCCGGCCACGAGGAACACGCTCGATCTCGCGGGGATGGCCGTCGCCCAGTACGAGTCGCACCTGCCCGTGATCGTCGACCCGTCACACGCCGTGGGCAAGCGACACCTCGTGGCCGCGATGGCGAAGGCGGCCGTGGCCGCCGGGGCCGACGCTGTGATGATCGACGTGCACCCGAACCCCGAGGAGGCGATGGTGGACGGCGCCCAGGCGCTCCTTCCGCACGAGGTGGTGGAGCTGGGTGAGCAGCTGGCGGCGATCGCGGCGGCGGTGGGCCGAGCGATGAACCGCTAGGAGTCGGAGCTCTCGAGCGTGCCGACGTTCGGCGTGAGCTCCACGATGTCGACCTTCCCTCGCCAGCGAGCGAGCGACTCCTGGGGTGCCCCGACCCGGCTCCGGCGGCGATCCACGAGCATCTTCGCCGCGTTCTCCCACTCGGGCCCCTCCAACAACCGCTGCGCGGCCGTGAATTCCTCGAGCGACGTGTCACGTCCCTTCCGCCGGGTCACCACCACCAGCTCCTGCGCTTCCGGGACGCCGGGCACGTGTTGCTCTTGGAGGTCGGCGTCCCGGCTCGACAGCACGTAGACCTTCCCCTCCTTGTAGGCGAACCACACCGGCGCCATCCGCTTCTTGCCGTTCACCCGTGTGCCGATCCAGATCACGTCGGACTTCCGGAGTCCCTCCTCGGTATCCTTGGGGAGCTTCTGCGCCGCCGCTTGCACGTAGACCGGGAACTCGATCTCCCCGAGCACCTCGCCTTCGAGGATGAACGAGGCCACGTAATTGCCGGTCTCGTCCACCACCGCGTCGTCGATCCGGTCGACCTCGGTGGTGAGGTCCATCGCCCCCCTCATCCGGCGAACCTCCGGCCCCCACCGGTAGAGCGTCCGGCCGGAGGGTCCGACGAGCCTGATCTCTTCCGAGACGAACCCGGTCGGCACCTTCCACGCTCGGAACACGACGAAGGGGAGCGCCGGCCCGGGCTGACCGACGAGGTACACGCCGTCCGGCGCCGTCTCCCGGTAGGCGTCCCAGACCCGCTCGTCGACGACCGCCGCCGAGATCAGCTCTCCGATGGACATCGCCGGCGATGATAGCCGACCGGCCCGCGCCTCCCGGAGTCGTTAGACGGTGCGGGCGAGCCAGAGCCGGGGCTCATCCAGCTCCGGGAGCGAGGGCATCGCGTCGGCCGACTCCCACATCCGGGCGAGGGTGGCCTCGTCGGACTGCTCGACCACGACCTCACAGAAGGCTCGCCCCTTCCGGTACTGCTCTCGCTTCATGTCCACGCCGAGCAGCCGCTCGAACACCGGATCGCCGGGCTCGCCCTCGCGGTATCGCTTCATGGCTTCCTCGATCCGCGGGAAGCTCCCCAGCAGCTCGGCGCCGAGCGTCTGCATCACGTGGTCGCCGTATCCCTCCGCCGCCGCCATGAAGGCCTGGATCCGGCCCAGCTTCAGCCGCTGCTCGTCGTCCAGGTCCGCCCAGAACAAACCCTCGTCCGACCCCGCGAGCGCACGCAGCGCCTCGGGGTCGGCCGGGTCGACCGAGCTGAGTCGCGCCTGCATGCCCTCGACGTCCAGTTTCAGCGTCGAGAGGTAGTCATCGAGGAGCATCTGGAACCGGTCGCGCGCCCACGGCTGTGCGAACTCGAACCGATGGGTCACCTCGTGCAGCGCGACGAACGTTCGGAACTCCCGCGGGTCGAGCGACCAATCCCGCTCGAACGCCGCCAGGTTCGGCACGACGAACAGGAGCTGACCGGGGCCGGACCGCGGCACGGCGATGTCGTATTGCCCGAGGACCCGCTGCGCGAGCGTCCCCAGCACCTGGCCCACCTGCGTTCCGAGCAAGAGCGGTGAGAGCTGGCGGAGGAACGCCGAGAACTGCGCCATCTCCGGGGGGAGCTGGTCGCCGGCGCCCCGTTGGATCGCGTCGGTCAGCTTCCCCGCGGCCGGCTCGAGCAGGGCCTTCAGATTCTCGGCGTTCGCGTTGACCCAACCGGCTCGTCGAACCGCCAGCACCTGGGCCACGTCCGCCGGCGCCGCCAACCCGGTGAACCGGCCGACCTGCAGCTCCGCGACTCGCGCGGCCTCCTCGAGCATCCGGCGGTCGCCCTCGGTGGGTTCGGTGTCGGGCCCGGCCTCCACGGCGTTCGCGACGCCCACTTGGCGCGCGAGCTCCCAGTTGACCGGCCCGCTCGACGCGGACATGACGCGTTGGAGCTCCCGGAAGAGGGGTGCGTCCCGGAACGCCTCGGGGTCGCCGGAGCCGAAGTCGAAGCCGCTCATCTGTTCATCACCCTGGCCATCGTACGTGGCCCTCCGGATACGATGGCCGCCGTGTCCGAGCCTGTGCTGACCCGCGTCTCCGCCGACCCTCTCTCCGTCGAGGAAGCCCTTGCGTTCATCGCCGATCCGGGTGCCGGGGGTACGTGCGTCTTCATCGGCACGGTCCGAGACCGATCCGACGCCGGCGAGGTGACCGGACTGCACTACGAGGCGTGGGACGATCTCGCGACCGGGCGTCTCGGAGAGATCGCACAGGAGATGCTGGATCGATGGTCGCTCAGGCGGGTCGCGATCCTGCATCGCACCGGTGACCTGACCATCGGGGAGGCCTCGGTCGTCGTCGCGTGCTCCGCCCCGCATCGCGCGGAGGCCTTCGAGGCGTGTCGGCACGGCATCGAGCGCCTGAAGGAGGACGTCCCCATCTGGAAGAAAGAGGGGCTCGTCTCCGGCGACGCACGGTGGGTGATGGGGAGCTAGTTGGGCCGCGACCTCGCGATCGATCTCGGCAGTGCCAACACCCTCGTGTATCGGCAGGGAGACGGCATCGTGTTCGACGAACCCACCGTCGTGGCGTTGCACGGCGGGACCGGGGAAGTGGTCGCGATGGGAGAGGAGGCCTGGCAGATGCTCGGCGGCGACTCGGGCAACGTGCTGGCGGTCCGTCCCTTGCGCGAAGGAACGATGACCGAATTCGATGTGACACAACGGATGCTGGCAGTCGTCCTCCGACGCGTCGGCGTCACGCGGTTCCCGAAGCCGCGCGTCCTCGTCTGCGTCCCGCCGCTGTCGACGAACGTCGAGCGTCGCGCGATCGAGCGGGCGATCCGCTACGCCGGCGGGCGACAGGTGGTCCCCGTCGAGGAGCCGTTGGCGGCGTCGGTGGGCGCCAATCTCCCGGTGCACGAGCCGCTCGGGAACCTGATCGTCGACATCGGCGGCGGACGGACGGAGATGGCCGTCGTCTCGATGGGGGGCGTCGTGTCGGGGCGTTCGGCGAGCGTCGGCGGATTCGACCTCGACGCGGCGATCCAAGAGCACATCCGGATCACCTACGGTGTCTCGATCGGGGAGAAGTCCGCGGAGGAGCTGAAGGTGGCGATCGGGTCGGCGTTCCCCTCGCCCACGGGTCGGGCGGCGAAGGTGATCGGCCGTGAGCTCGCGTCCGGGAACACCGTGGAGGTCAAGGTGGACGAGGACGAGATCCGGCAGGCGATGGCACCGGCGGTGAAGACGATCGTCGACGAGGCGCGGATGACGCTCGCGGAGGCGCCGCCGGAGCTCACGCACGACGTCTTGGAGACGGGGATGTTCCTCACCGGCGGCGGCAGCCTCCTCCGCGGGTTGGACATGCTGCTCGCCCAGGAATGCGAGGTGCCGGTCCACGTGGTCGAGCGCCCGCTCGAGACCGTCGTCAGCGGGGCCGGCCGGATGCTGGAGCATCTCGACGACTACCGGACCTCCTTCCAGCTGCTCCGTCGAGGATGAGCCGATGACGTTCTCGATCGTCGCCGCGGATCCGGATGCCGGGGACTGGGGCGTGGCGGTGGCCTCGAAGTTCGTCTCGGTGGGCGCGGTGGTCCCGTGGGCGAGGGCCGGCGTGGGCGCGGTCGCGACGCAGTCGTGGGCGAACACCACGTTCGGACCGGAGGGTCTGGCGCTGATGTCGGACGGTGCATCGGCGGAGGATGCCCTGGGCACGCTCATCGACGGCGACGAGGGCCGTGCGGATCGGCAGGTCGGTGTGGTGGATGCGGCCGGTCGCGCCGCCACGTTCACCGGCTCGGCCTGTATGGAGTGGGCCGGCGGCGCGACCGGCCGCGGGTTCGCGGCGCAGGGCAACATCCTGGTCGGCGAGCAGGTGGTGGTGGCGATGTCCGGGGCGTTCGCGGAGACGGACGGCGACCTGTGCGACCGGCTCCTCGCGGCGCTGCTCGCGGGTGATGCGGCCGGCGGGGACCGGCGCGGCCGGCAGTCCGCCGCGCTCCTCGTGGTCCGTGAGGGAGGTGGCTACGAAGGCCGGAACGACCGCTACATCGACCTCCGGGTGGACGACCATCCCGAGGCGCCCTCCGAGCTCGCTCGGCTCTTCGACGTCTATGACGCGACCGTCCTGATCCGCAACGACCCCCTCCTGCCGGCCGCCCCCGACCTGGTCGCGGATCTGCAGCGGCGCCTGGCCGCGCTGGGGAGGTACGCGGGCGAGGCGGCCGGGGTCTACGACGACGCGACGCGCGCCGCTCTCGCGGGCTGGGCCGGCGAGTACAACCTTGAGGGCCGGCTCCGCGACGACGACCAGATCTCGAACAAGCTGGTCGAGGAGATCCGGGACGTGACGCCGGAGTTGCCTCCGCCTTAGGGGCCCGCGGCTGCCTTCTCCAGCAACGAGAGTGCCGTCGAGGCGACGAAGTAGACGACGAACGCGAGCGTGGCCGCCGCGACCGTCACCGCGACCACGAGGCCGAGGGTCCCGATGATCCGGTCGCGCCACGTGAGTCGATCGCGCGCGATCGAGAGTCGCTCGAAGTTCGTCGGGGGCGGGGCCGGTGCCTGCTCCGCAGGCGCCGGTCCCGCCCCCGACCACGTGTCCTGATCCGTCTCCGCGACCGCGACGGTCTCGGTCATGCGGTAGACGGCCACGCCCACCGCCACGGAGATCGCGATGATCAGGAGGTATCCCATGCCTCGGTTCGAGCGTACTCCAGGGCGCTCGAGGAGCGAAGCCGATCGCGCAGACGGAGCTCCGGGAGATGGCGACGAGCGCCGGACGCAGGCGGATCGCCGGCGCTCCGCCGCTACCATCGTGCGATGGGACGATCGTTCCGGTCCGCCGGCACCCTGCTCCTCATCGCGGCGGTGATCGCCGTGAGCTGGATCCGCCTCCCGTTCTACTCGTTCGGAGCCGGCCCCGCCCGGGAGATCGCGCCGCTGATCCACGTGGAGGGCGTGCCAACCTACGGATCCGCCGGGCACCTCGTGATGACCACGATCCGATTCGACAAGTTGACCGCGCTGGGGATGATCGCGACGTGGATCGATCCCGATCGCTCGGTCGAAGGGCAGGACGTCGTCTATCCCCCCGGCCTGACCGCCGAGGAGGAGACCCGGCGAGCGATCTCCCAGATGGATCAGAGCAAGATCGACGCCGCGGTGGTCGTCCTCTCGGTGCTCACCGATTATCCGAAGGAGCACGGGCCCGGGGCCCTCGTGGAGGCCGTCGGTCCCGACTGCCCGGCGGACGAGCGGCTGTTCCCAGGCGACCTGATCATCCGGATCGAGGGCGAGCCCGTGGATTCACGACGA
>DASSDW010000109.1:0-8808 GCA_035696925.1 Actinomycetota bacterium | reverse complement strand
ACGTTCAGCAGCTCGGCGGCGCTCTCGATCGTCACCGATCCGTCCTCGCCCACCATCGTGTCCTCCGTCCGTCACGGAACGTCATGAGAGTCGTCGGATGACGTTAGATGGTCCACATGGAGGACCACATCTGCCGTCGGTTGACGATCCTCGAGACGGAACCGGACCGGCGAGTGGCTCAGAAGGACTAGCTCGAAGTAGCTCCGTGCGCGTCTACGACGGGCTCACCACTCGTCGTGCCGCTTGCCCACCCGGGGACGGGTATGACACTCGCACGCGTCGTCGGAGCACTGCTTGTCGTGATGACGACCGGGCTCCCAGACGAGGTCGTGGTCGTCCTCGGCGACGAGGTACCCGCACCCGCACCATCCGCAGACGTCCTTCAGAACCATGTGCCAGGATCCCTCGGCGTCCTGGCGCTCGGGCAGGTTCAGAACCTTCGACACGGGCGCCTCCTGGGTCGACATCCTAGACCCGGATGATGCGGGGGGGAAATCGACTGGAGCGACTCAGCAGCCGATATCGACCCAGGCGGGCGCCGGCCCGATCGGCACGTCCGCGGCGCGAGCCCGGTCGCGCAGCCGCCCCCGATACGTGATCATCGCGGACCTCGACATGTCGGAGTGGGTCATGCACTTCCAGGAGGCGTACCGCTCGCGACGAAGTGGGCTCTGGAGGCTCTCGCCGTGCCCGATCACGTTCCGGACCTCGATGTCGAACCTCGCCACGAGCCAGAGGGTCAGCCGCAACGACGACCGCATCTGCACGGCGTTCCTCAACACCTCCGCGTCGGAGCGCCCCACGTGCTCGATCCCGATCGAGAGCTGGTTCATCCCGATCGTGTGGCGACAACGGATGCCGAGCGACGCGAGCTGATAGATCGTGCCGTTCGTGTGCACGATGAAGTGCGTGCACGTGCCCGGGTACTCCCCGAGGTGCTTCGAGTTGGACGCGAACGTGTTCCAAGCCCCCTGCCACGTCGTGCCGGTGGTGTAGTGCTCGACGATCGCGACGGGTGCGTCGAGCTTCCAACCCCACGTCCCGTAGTGACGCCGCGAGTAGGCGGCCATCTGACGGCGACGGCGGTCGCCGTACGGGATCGGCTTCCACACGATCGGTGGCCGCAGTTTGGCGACGTCAGGCGCGAGCGTCTCGGTGGCGACGACGGCTCCCGTCGAGGACGTCAGGTGCGCGGGTGTGAGCCCGGCGGCGGGCGTGAGACCGATGGCCTGAGCGACGGCAACCGCCACGAAGAGGAGCCGGCGAGTCACTCGCCGGCGGCGGCGCGCACGCGAGCGACCGTCCGTTCCCTGCCGAGCAGCTCGAGCGACTCGGGCAGGGGCGGCGACACGTTGGACCCCGTCACCGCCGCGCGCACCGGCTGCCATCCCTTGGTCCGGCTCAAGCCTGCCGAGCCCGCCACCGTGTCCAGCGCCGCCTGGATCTGTTCGCTGTCCCATCCCTCCAGGGCATCGAGCGCTTCGGCAGCCTCCTTGAGGTACCCCTCGGGGGCCTTCGCGATCAGATCCATCGCCTTCTCGTTGGGCCGGACATCGTCTGTGAAGAGGAAGCGAAGCAGGATCGGCGCCTCCGTGAGTGTCTTCATCCGTTCGCGGACGATCGGCATCGCGCGCCGGAGGAGGTCCGGATCGAGGGAGAGCCTTTCCTCGGTGAGGAAGTGCACGCATCGCGCGGCGAGCTCCTCCTCGTCGAGTGACTGGATGTAGTGGTTGTTCATCCACTCGAGCTTCTGCACGTCGAACACGGCCGGGTTGTGGGAGACGTGGGAGAGATCGAAGGCGTCGACGAGCTCGTCGCGGGTCAGGATCGTCGTGTGATCGTCCTTCGCCCAGCCGAGGAGCGCCAGGTAGTTGACCATCGCTTCGGGGAGGAACCCGTGCTCGCGGAAGGCGGCGACGCTCGTGTCGCCGTGCCGCTTGGACAGGGGCTTGGAGTCCGGTCCGAGGACCTGTGGGAGGTGCGCGTAGGCGGGAGGCGTCCCCCCCAGTGCCTCGATCACCGCCGCGTTGCGAGGTGCGCTCGCGAGCAGGTCGTCGCCGCGGATCACGTGGGTGATCTCCATCAGGAGGTCGTCGACAGCGACGGCCAAGAGGAACACGGGCGATCCGTCGGAACGGACGATCACGAAGTCTCGGAGGTCGTTCGATGCCCATCGAACCTCGCCCTTCACCAGGTCATCCACGACCCACTCGCGTTCCGGCATCAAGAACCGGACCGCGAACGGTCTCCCCTCCGCCTCGAACGCGGCGATCTCCGCGGTCGGGCGCTGACGGCACCGGCCGTCGTAGCCCGGCGGCTCGCCTCGTGCGAGCGCTGCCTTCCGACGCCCATCGAGCTCCTCGGCCGTGCACCAGCACGGGTAGGCGTGCCCTCCCTCGAGCAGCCGGTCGGTCATCTCGCGGTAGATGTCCGATCGCTCGGACTGCCGGTACGGCCCGTACGGGCCTCCGACGTCCGGGCCCTCGTCCCAGGCCAGGCCGAGCCAACGGAGGTCCTCGACCACGCCCTGGGAGGCCTCCTCCGTCACACGGCTCGCATCCGTGTCCTCCAACCGAAGGACGAACGTCCCGCCCTCGTGACGCGCGTAGAGCCAGGAGAACAGAGCGCTGCGAGCGTTCCCGACGTGGATCGAGCCCGAGGGGGCCGGTGCGAAGCGGCACCGGACGCTCACCCGCGGACCTCGTTCCGGAGGACGCCCACGCCTTCGACCTCGACCTCCACGACGTCTCCGTCGGCGAGCCTGCCGACCCCCTCCGGGGTGCCGGCGAGCAGGACGTCCCCGGGGAGCAGCGTCATGAACGCGGTCGTGTACTCGATCAGGGTCGCGACGCCGAAGACCATGTCGGCGGTGGAGGCCTGCTGACGGATCTCGCCGTTCAGCCGGGTCCGCACGACCGCGTCGTTCGGGTCCAGGTCCGTCTCGATCCACGGCCCGAGCGGCGCCGACCCGTCGAACCCCTTCGCCCTCGCCCACTGATCGTCCTTCTTCTGGAGGTCGCGGAGCGTGACGTCGTTGCCACACGTGTAGCCGAGGATGTACCTGAACGCCTCCTCGGCACGCACACCGCGCGCCAACCGCCCGATCACCACGCCGAGCTCTCCCTCGAAGTCGATCCGTCGGCTGATCGGGAGCAGCTGGATCGGATCGCGCGGGCCGATCACCGCGGTCGACGGCTTCAGGAACAGCAACGGCTCCTCGGGCACCGCGAGTCCCCACTCCTCCGCGTGGGCCACGAAGTTCCTGCCGACGCATATCAGCTTCGACGGGAGGACCGGAGCCAAGAGGTGGACGTCGCTCAGCGCAACGGTCTCGCCCGTGGGGAGGGGATCCTCGAAGAACGTGCCGCGGAGGATCCGGATCTCCTCGGATCCGCGATCCATCGCGCCGGTGGCGATGCGGTCGCCGTATCGGAAGCGGGCGAGTCGCATACCTAGGCGAGCCTGGACCCGCCGTCGAACGTCGCGCCGACCTGACGCCAGTAGCCCGCGATCATCTCGGAGGGCTCGAGGGCCGCGAGCTCCTCCCCCGGCGCGTCGAACAGCCGGATGTCCGCCTCCCCGGTGAACGCCGGGCCGAGATCGACGTCGCGCGAGCGCATCGTGACGAGCTCCGCGAGCGAGTCCCCGTCGTCCTTCTCGATCGAGGGCATCCAGCGCGAGTGCAGCATCGGGAGGGCGTTGACGAACCCCGCGGTCTCGGAGCCACCCGTGAGCGTGAGGCGGGCGTCGGCGAGGCGTCGGTCGCTCGCCTGGAGCGTCGCGCCGAACACCGCGCCGGCACCGAGCCGAGGCCCCGCCCGGCCGACCGAGACCGGCCGCGTCATCCAGATCGAGCCGAGCTTCTTCGGGTACCCCTGGTACCAGCCCCGAGCGAGCGCGAAGTCCTTGTCGACCCAGATGTAGACGCATCGCGAGTACGTCTCCCCCTCGTACCGGCAGCGGACGACCACGAAGCACTCCTTGTACTGCGAGCGCACGGGGTCGAGCAGTTCCTCTCCACCTTCGCTGCACGACTGCCAGTCGGCCCAGACGATCGCCACCGCCCCGGGGTCCTCGTCGGCCGGGCCGACACCGTTCGGAAGGAGCGCCGCGACGCGAGCGGGATCGGTTCGGTACTCGATCGTCATCACGTCGCCGGAGTAGTGCCACGGTGGAGCCGGGACGAGCGACGCCCTGCCCTCGGGCGACCGCGGCGGGAGGAACCCCTTCAGCTCGGCCACGGATGCGGAGTCTACGTGCCGCGTCCCTCCGAGGCGGCCACGCCGACACACGTCACGCGTGCGTTCCCACCAGGGATCTCGCGCCAGGACCGTCCGCCGTCGCCGGACACGAACACCCGGCCGTCTTCGGTTCCGAACGCGATCGTGCCCCCGCCCGCGGCGAGGCAATGACTGTCGATGTTCCCTGGGAACCAGTCCGGGAGGGCATCCGCACATCGCTCGAACACATCCGCTCCCGGCTCCCTCCGATAGAGCGCCGCCCGGCCGCCACGGGGACCCGTGGAGGCGCTCAGGAACAGTCGGTCCCCTTCGAGAGCGACCGCGCGCGCGTACGGAGCGTGGAGCCCATCCGCGGCGAAGCGCCAGGTGGCCCCCGCATCGTGGGTCTCGGCGAGCCCGCGCGCCGTCGCGGCGACGACGTGGGAAGCGTCCAGGGGATCCGCGAGGACCTGATGCACGTCGGCGTCGATGTCGATCGTCGGTGACCAGACCCCGTCGGGGACCTCCGCATGCAGGATCCCGCCGACGTGGACGTTGGCCAAGAGGCCGCCGTCCGCCGCGGCGGAGAGCGACCGCGTGTCCGGAGGCCCGCCCCACGGCGTGTACCACTCGTCCCGTCCTTCCGCCTGATCGAACGAGCGGAGCATCGTGACGGCACCGTCGCGAAGCACGCCGAGCCGCGCGTGTGCCGTGCCGAGCAGCACCCCGTCGGCGGTCGGCAGGAGACAGCGTGCGGTTTCCTCGTCGATCTCACCGAGTGCCTCGACCTCGTCTCCATGGACGCGCAGCACCTCGCGAGCGTCGACGAGCGCGAGCCACCCGTGGCCGTCCCACGCCAACGCGGTGATGGCTCGATCCGCGAGCCAGCGCTCGCCCTCGCTTCCGACGAGCCCCTCCGCGGTTCCGACGACCCAGCGCACGGCCTCTAGGCTATCGACGGATGGAGACGCGACGGATCCTCCTGGACGGTGCGGCGACCACCGTCACGCGAGAAGGCGACGTGCTCGTCGCTCCCGACGGCCGCCGGATCCCGATGGACGAGCCGACCCACCTCCCTCCGATCCAGCCCTCCAAGATCGTGTGCGTCCACCTCAACTACGAGAGTCGGCGGGCGGAGTTCCTCGCCGAGCTGGGGCCGGCCCCCACGTTCTTCCACAAACCCACCACGTCGTTGAACGCGCACGGCGGCGAGGTGGTGCGCCCGGCGCGCTGCCGGTACCTGAACTACGAGGGCGAGATCGCGATCGTGATGGGCGAGCGGTGCTCGCACATCGCTCCCGAAGAGGCGGACGAGTACATCGCGGGTTTCACCGTCGCGAACGACTACGGCCTCCACGACTTCCGAGACACCGACGCCGGCTCGATGCTCCGCGTGAAGGGCTCCGATACGCTCTGCCCTCTCGGTCCCGGCCTCGTGACGGACTGGGACTTCCACGACAAGCGCATCCAGACGCGCGTGAACGGCGAGGTGGTGCAGGACGGCACCACCGACGAGATGATCTGGGACATGCGCTACCTCGTCGCCGACATCGCGCGCACGATCACGCTCCTGCCCAACGACGTGATCCTGTCTGGTACCCCGGCCAACTCCCGCCCCGTCCAACCGGGCGACGTCGTCGAGGTCGAGGTCGACGGCCTCGGGATCCTCCGCAACTTCATCGTCGAGGGTGACGTGCCGGTCCGCGAGGACGTGGGCGCTCAGCCGAGCGGGTCCGAAGAGGTCATCTCGACCGCGTTCGGCGGCGACTGGGAGTTCCGGGGGGTCAGGGCTCCGAGGCGCGGCTGAGCCTGGGGCGGATCGCGCCGTCATCGGATACGGTCCTGGTTGCCATACGAGGAAGGCGCGACATGGACCTGAGCGGCAGACGCCTGCGGTTGCTCATCTCGGACATCTTGGGCCTCGAGCGCGGGAAGTATCTGTTCGGCGACGTCGCCGAAGCCGGTCACGCGGCGTTCTGCATCGGGCTGTATCCGCTCACGACGGACAAGGAGATCCTGCCGGTCCGCCGCCAGCACTTCGACGTTGGCCTTCCCGACGTGGAGGCGCAGATGGATCGGGACACCCTCCGACCGGGATGGGAGGACGACACCGTGGTCGGCATCGCCGACGTCACGCAGCACGGCGTCCCCCTCGAGGTCGACCCTCGGCACGTGTTGAAGCAGGCGGTGCGGGCCTGGCGCGAGATGGATCTCGAGCCCCAGATCGCGTTCGAGCTCGAGTTCTACCTGTGCGAGCGGACGGACGACGGCTCCTGGGAGCCCGCGGATCTCCCGTCGCATCGGGTCTACGGCACCGGCATGTCCGTCGACCCGAGCGGCGCCGTCCACGACATGGTGACGGCCTCGCTGGCGTCGGGCTTCCACGTGGAGAGCTGGTGCAGCGAGTTCGACAGCGCCGCGTTCGAGGTCAACTGGCGCTATCGCGACGCGATCGCGGGAGCGGACGAGGCGTTCCTCTTCCGCGTGCTCGTCCGCGAGATCGCCGCACGCCACGGCCGACGCGCGACGTTCCTCGGCAGGCCGTTCAACGATCGCGGCGGCTGCGGGATGCACGTGAACCTCTCGTTCCGGCGGCGGGACGGTTCGAACGCGTTCCACGACCCGGACGACCCCGACGGCCTGTCGGATCTGGCCAGGAAGTCGATCGCCGGCCTCCTCGCCCATCACCGAGGCATCTCCGCGATCTGCGCGCCCACGACGAACGCCTACAAGCGGCTGAAGCCGGACATGCTGAACGGCTACCTGGCGAACTGGGGATTCGACGATCGAACCGTGGGCGTCCGCGTCCCGCCCGCCCGCGGAGAGGGGTCCAGGATCGAGCACCGCATGGCGGATGCCGCGGCCAACCCCTATCTGGTGGGCGCAGCTCTGCTCCACGCCGCGCGGCTCGGTGTGACCGAGGAGCTGGAGCTCGGCCCCGCGCAGGAGCCCGGCGCCGACGCCAACACGGACGTGGCCGTGCCCAACACGCTCGAGGAGGCGCTCGACGAGCTCCGGAAGGACACGAAGCTCGCCGCGGAGATGGGCGACTGGCTCGTGGAGTCGTTCGTGGCGCTGAAGCAGGCGGAGTGGGATCGGTACGTCGCCTCCGGCGAGACCTCCGACACCGCGGTGACGTCGTGGGAGCTCGACTACTACCTTCCCTTCTTCTAGGCCCTCCTCTGATCCCTTCTTCTTATCATCCCCTTGACAATATGTAAGTCGTAGCTTACATATCCTCCAAAGCAGAGGGTGGAGGAGGAACCAGTGGTCAGCTTCTCGATCGAGATCGACGCGCCGCCCGCGCGCGTGTTCCGACACCTCGCCGACGTCGCCACGCATCCGGCGTGGGCGAACCCGAAGGCCGCGATGACGATGGAGCAGACCGCCGGCGATGGCCCCGGGCCCGACTCCGCCTACCGCTCCTCGGGCGTCTTCGTCGGCAAGCCCGTGACCGCCGACATCTCGGTGACGGTCTACGAGCCGTCGCGCCGATTCGCGATCCGCTCCGACCAGCACCAGGAAGGCAAGCGGGACGTCTGGTACGTGAACGACTACACGCTCACGCCGGCGGGCACCGGTACGCGCCTCTCGAAGCGGGTCACGTCGAACGGGAACCGGGCGATCTTCTCCCTCGCGTACCCCGCGATCCGCTCGGATCAGATGACTTCGCTCCGCAACCTGAAACGGCTCGCCGAGTCCGGCGGCTGACCTCCGCCCGGCTGGGCTCCGCCGGGGCGACCGTATGATGCGCCCGATGGCGAACGAACACCCCGAGATCGACCTCGCGAACCCGGACAGCTTCGTCGAAGGCGTCCCGTACGACTGGTTCGATCACCTCCGGACCGAGCACCCGGTCTTCTGGCATCCGGAGCGTGCGCCCAATCAGGGCTTCTGGGCGGTGACCCGCTACGACGACCTGACCGCGATCCACATGGACTGGCGGACCTACTCCTCCGAGCTCGGCGCCGTCTCCCTGGAGGAGCTCGACGACGAACAGCTCGAGATCCGGAAGTCGATGCTCGAGACGGATCCACCCCGGCACACGGAGCTCCGCGCGATCTGCTCGAAACGGTTCTCGGCGCGTGGGGTCGGCAAGTACGAGGACTGGATACGCGACGTGGCGCGCGACGTCTTGGATCGGGCACTCCCGATGGGCGAGTTCGACTTCGTGCCCGAGATCAGCCGCGACCTGCCGATCCGGTTCCTCTGCTCGATCTTTACCGTGCCCCAGGAGGATGCCCCGCAGCTGATCTCCTGGGGAGACCAGATGATCGCGAACCAGGACCCGGACCTGTCCCGCGCCGTCATCGATCGGGATGACACCGAGGCCTACCGGCTGCTCCCCTTCCGCTCGCCGGCCGCCTACGAGGTGTTCGACTACGCGGACCGGCAGCGGGACCTCCGCCTCGCCGACCCGCAGGACGACGTGATCAACGCGCTCACGGTCGCGCAGTCCGAGGGGGTGCTGAACGAGCAGGAGTTCCACAACTACTTCGGCGTCCTGATGATCGCAGGCAACGAGACCACACGGCACACGATCAGCCACGGCATGCTCGCGCTGATGGAGCATCCGGAGCAGCTGAAG
>DASSDW010000108.1:0-12765 GCA_035696925.1 Actinomycetota bacterium | reverse complement strand
GGCCGCGCGGATGGAGTCAAACGGGATCCCGGGCGAGATCCAGGTCTCCGAGGCCGTGCACGATCGACTGAACGACCGGTTCCGGTTCTCGGAGGTGCACATCGTGAACCTGAAGGGGAAGGGACCCACCCCGGCCCGATTCCTGCTCGGACCGAACGGGAGCGGGTAAACGCCGGGGGCCTCCGGCGCCTCTATCGTCCGACGTGCAGGCGATCGCGGAGGTCCCGCTGGCGGACGAGCGCACCACCGAGGCGCACGACTTCGACGCGCTGTTCCGGGAAGCCGGTTCGGGGGTGTTCCGCACGCTCTACGCCTGCACGGCCGTCGAAGGGACATCGCGGAGGAAGCGATGGCGGAGGCGTTCGCGCGAGCGCTGGCGAGGTCGGGCACGATCCGAGACTCGGTCGCGTGGATCTACCGCACCGCGTTCCGGTTGGCGAGCGATGAGCTTCGAGCCGAGCGACGGAGGGGCCCGGCGCCGACCGAGACGGGAACCGCGCCCCGGAGCTCGGCGGACTGATCGAGGCGCTCCGAAGACTCTCGCCGAATCAGCGAGCAGCGATCGTCCTCCGGCACGTTCTCGACCTCGACATCTCGGAGGTCGCGCGTCGGATGGGCACGGCCCAATCGACGGTCCGCGTCCATCTCCATCGAGGGAGGAACAGGTTGCGGGAGTTGCTCGGGAGCGAGGAGGCGGACGATGCCTGAACGCTGGGAACGAGAGCTCCGGAAGCTCACTGGTCTCGAGCCGAACGAGCGCCTGATCCGGGAACGAGCGAGCCGAGGACCGTCATCGGATCGGAAGCCTCGTGGGACGCGCTCGTGGCAGGCATCGTGGCCGGCGCGGTCGGTGTGGCGGGGATCGCGACGCTCTCGCAGCTCAACCGGAACCCCGATGGGATCGGGACCGAGAACGATCCGTCACCGACGCTTGGTTCCTCCGGGTCGATCGTGATCGACATCCAGAGGTCGTCCGACGAAACGGGCGACCCTGAGGCGATCGCTCGGTTGGGTGATCAGGAGGTGTGGATGTGTCCCGACGGGTGGACCCTCGTGAACCCCGACGGGACCGAAGACAGCATCATCTTCGACTGCGGGCAGAGCGATGTGTTCCAAGCGCCGGTGGGAACGCCTATCGAGGTAACCGGGGACTTCGCGACGCTGAGCGCAACGGGCCGCTTGTCCGCGTCGGACGATCGGCCGAACTACCCAGCAGCAGTCGTGCCGACGATCGATGCAGGATCGGTTGTGTTCTACCAGTACGAGGCGTCATGGAACGATGGATCCGAGGCGAGTTTCTGGTTGCTCCTCACGGTCCAGGATGACGGCGCCCTTGGCGGCCCCCATCCTGAGATCGTGGTCCGGATCTATCCTCTCGGCGACCGATCGGCCGAGATGCCCATCATCACGGCGACGTATGAGGGCGTGACGGAGCGAGGCTGCCCCCAGGCGTTCGAGTGGACCCTTCCGGACGGCACGAGGGTCGACGAGGCCGCCGGTCGCTCCGGAAGCATCCTGCACCAATGCTCGTACGGCTCGCTCTTCCGTGTGCCGCCAGGAATCCCGATCTCGGTTGAGGTCCCCACCGCGACAGCGGTGTTCGCGACCCGCACTATGACGCCGTTCTACGAAGGACGTGAATGGTTCGGGGCCAGCGTGCGATGGCCTGGCGGGGATGAAGGTGACTTCAGCGTGTCGTTCGACGTGGTTGGCTCACCGGAGTCCGCTTCGATCGAACTGGGCTGTGCCGTCGATGAGCAGGTCGAGTTCGTGACCCCCGATGGCCCCCGGCGCCTTCCGGGCGGCTCCGCCTTCATCCGGCTGAACCTGGCCGGCGTCCAGCAGTCCGACGTGATCGAGCAGATGACTCGGAAGCCCCGTGGCACCAGCCGATGGGAGGGGATGTGGCAAGTCGTGCGAGACGGTTCGGTTGTCGCGGCCGTGGACTTCGGGTCCCTCCGCGGCGTGGCGTGTCGGGGATCGGGGATCGGTGGGGTGTAGACGTCAAACGGCGAAGCGGACGTGCAGGATGTCGCCTTCCTGCACGACGTAGTCCTTCCCTTCGACGCGGAGCTTGCCGGCCGACTTCGCGGCGTCCATCGAGCCGATCGCGACGAGCTCGTCGTAGGAGATCACCTCGGCGCGGATGAAGCCCCGCTCGAGGTCGGTGTGGATGGCGCCGGCGGCTTCCGGTGCTCTCGCGCCCCGCCGCACCTCCCAGGCGCGGGTCTCGTCGTCGCCCGTGGTCAGGAACGTGATCAGGTCGAGCGCCCCGTACCCTGCGGCGATCACCCGCTCGAGCCCGGGCTCACTGACGCCGAACTCCTCGAGCAACGCCCGGGCTTCCTCCGGCTCCATCTCGGTCGTCTCGGCCTCGATCGAGGCGTAGACACCGACCGCGCCGCTCAGCTCCGCCGGGAGCGCATCTCCCTCCTCGAGGTTCGCGATCACGACCTCCGGCTTCAGGGTCAGGGCCGCGATCCCCTTCAGATGGGCGAGCTCCTGGTCGTCGAGGCCGGCGTCGCGGAGTGCTCGCTCCGCGTCGAGCGCCTCCTTCGCCCGCTGAAGCGCGTGCACCTCCGGACCGGGCCGTCCCTTCGCCCGCTTCAGGCCCTTCTCGAGCGAGCTCTCAACCACCGCGAGGTCTGCCAGCAACAGCTCGCTCCGGACGTCGGCGAGTTCGCGGGCCGGCGACGGGTCGGCGCCGAAGCACCGGACCACGACCGCGAGCGCGTCGGACTCGCGGAGCTTCGCCAGACCCTGGGCGCTCGACGTGCCGCCCGGGACGTCGACGAAGCGAACCTGCGCGGGCACGGTCTTCTTCGAACGCTCCATCTCCGTCAGGACGCCGAGGCGTGGGTCGGGGACGGGAACGACCGCGACGTTGGCCTGCCCGCCGTGCGATCCGGCACGCGTCAGCGCCATGAAGAGCGTGGACTTCCCCGAGAAGGGCACGCCGACCAGACCGATGTCCCGCATTGGTCGGCCAACGTATCAGCCGGAAGTCTGGCAACTTTCGACCTTCGACCACTATGCGCAGTGAGGCACCTGTCCGATGCTTGCGTGCGAGACCGGCCGGCGCCGGGGTGCCGCCAGACCCGCCTCGGCGCCGCCGGTTCTCTTCGCCCCGTGAGGGGGGTGAAGGATCGGAGGACCTGAGCGTGCGCCCCCGGGCGCGCGTCGCCGGCGGGCGGATGCTCCGACGGCCCCGCCCGTCGGCCTCTTCTCTTGCATGTGGGGTGGGAACGGTGAGGGCCGGGCCGCGAAGCGGCCGGCCCTCACGCAACCTGGGGGGAACGACTCGGCGCTACGCCGACTTGGTCTCCCAGAACACCTTCGACAGCTCGTCGATCGCGTCCAGCAGCTTCTGGCCCTGCGCCGGATCCTCCGACCGCTTGGCGTTGCCGGCCTCCTTGGTGGCGTTCCAGAAGAGCTCGTGGAGCTGCGGGTAGGTCTCGAGGTGCTCCGGCTTGAAGTAGTCGGTCCACAGGACCCACAGGTGCTCTTTGACGAGGTTCGCGCGCTGCTCCTTGATGGAGACCGCGCGGTCCTTGAAGATCGCGTCGTCGGAACCCTGGTACTTCTCCTGACAGGCCTTCACGGACTCCGCCTCGATGCGCGCCTGTGCCGGATCGTAGATGCCGCACGGCAGGTCGCAGTGGGCGTGGACGGTCCGCTGCGGTTTCAGGAATGCTTCGAACATGGATCCGCCTCCTCCGACGTGGGGTGAGCAGCCACCCTACCATCGGTCCCCGAGACCGCTTGCGGCGCTGAGCGCCGTAGCGACGGTGGCGGCGATCGGCGTCGCGTTGTTCCGCTGGAGACCGTCCAGGATCGAGGTCCAGGGGGCCAGCATGGTGCCGACGCTGATGCCCGGCGACTGGGCGTTGGCTGTGGCTCGCCGTCGGTTCCGGCGCGGGGACATCGTGGTCGTCGAGCATCCCGGCCGCCCCGGCTACGAGATGGTGAAACGGATCACCGGCGTGCCGAACGAGCGCATCGGTGATCGGACGCTGGCCGACGACGAACTCTGGGTGGAGGGTGATCGCGAGGACGCTTCCACCGACAGCCGCCACTTCGGGCCGGTCAGGCGGGAGCAGGTGAAGGCGAAGGTCGTGCTCGTCTACTGGCCGAAGGAGCGCCGGCGCCGGATCGGGTAGCGAGACGTCAGGACACGGTTTCGCAGCGGCGGGTGACGTCGTGCCCGTTGCCGCCGTGGCACACGTCGACGCCCGCACCCCCGATGAGGCGGTCGCCACCACTCTCGCCGAGGAGCAGGTCGCGACCCGCGGTGCCGGCGAGCTGGTCGTTGCCGGGACCGCCGATCAGAAGGTCGTCGCCCTTCCCGCCGCACGCGCGATCGACGTCGAGGGAACCTTGGAACTCGTCGTCGCCGCCGCGCCCGAGGAAGACGTCCCGTCCGAGACCGCCGGAGAGCTCGTCCGGTCCGGGCGTTCCCACGATCGTGACCGGTCGGCCGCGGCACAGCACGAGCTCGTATGCGCCGCTGTCGCACGCGGATCGGGGCGCGCCGCGTTGATCCGTCGGGTGGCATCCGCTGCCTCGGCCCCGGGCGGGACTGTCGGCCTTCAGGGCGTGGGTCGGCGTCGGGCCACCGTTCTGTCGGAGGGTCCCGACCCGTGGGTCC
Organism: Actinomycetota bacterium; assembly: GCA_035696925.1. Lineage (GTDB taxonomy): Bacteria > Actinomycetota > UBA4738 > UBA4738 > HRBIN12 > JAJNBA01. Next base: position 8,117 of record DASSDW010000108.1, on the reverse strand, counting down.
GCGCCGGTGAGGTCATCCGGCGCCCTCAGACCGCAGCCTCTGACATCGGCCACGTTGCGTCCCTCCGACGAGAGCGGCCGGACACACAGCGGTCCGCGATCGGAGGCACGGTTGCGCGCGAACACGCTGTTCGCCGTCGAGCTCTCCGAGTCCGGGGAGATGACCACGCCGCCACCAACCTCGGCCCGGTTGGCCACGATCGACGCGAAGAAGAGCTCGAGGGCGCCGATCGCCCGGATACCTCCACCGCGGGCGGCCACGTTCCTCGAGACGGTGGCGTTCCCGATCGTGAGGGAAGCGGACGGACCGACGAAGGCACCGCCTCCTCCCTCCGCGCGGTTCCCCGAGATCGTCGATCGCGAAACGACCGTCGTCCCCGGGAGGAAGAGCCCGCCGCCACGAGCGGTCGCAGTGTTGTCGAAGATCCAAGAGCGGTCGATCGATGCGGTGGCGGCGTTCCCCACCGCGACGGCTCCTCCGTTGTCCGCTCGACCGCCGGCGAGCGTGGAACGACTCACCACGAGTGTGCCCGCCGTCGCCCGGACGACGCCCCCTCGTCCGACCGGGCTCCCGCCGAGCAACGCGAGATGGCGAAGCGACACATCCGATGACACATCGAAGACGCGATCCCCGAGCGCGGACGCATCGACGAAGCTTCCGGTCTCGCCGGTGCCCACGATCGTGACCGGTCGGCTGAGGTCGACGTCGCCGGCGTCCGGGCCGAGCCCGGAACGGTCGAGCGCGTAGAAGCCCGGCGGCAGTCGAACGGTCCCACCCGGATCCACGGAGGCGACGGCGTCGCGGAGCGAGCAATCCGCGTCCGCGCAGCTCCCGTCGAAGGTGTCCGCGAACGTGTCGACGGTGAGGGAAGCGGCGGCGAAGGCGCTCGGCGCCGGGCCCATCACCGCGACCAGCGTGCCGAGGCAGATCACCGAGACGAAGCCGCGGCGCATCATGGGGACCACCCTACCGATGGTCACTGAAGCCGGAACCCGAGCACGCCGATGCCCTCCAGACGGGACGACCTAGGATCGAGTGATGGAGCAGCTTCCCCCGCCGCCGGTACCGCTCAGGCCCGACCTCGCTCCCGAGGAGATCGAGGTCCCGCGCCGCCGTCGCTTCCCGCTCTGGGTGACGGTCGTGTGCACGCTCCTGGCCCTCAGCCTGGGGGCGGTCGCGATCGCACCCGTGTTCGAGGGCACGGAGGAGCCCCGGGGACCGGGCTTCCTGTTCCTGGATCGGACCGACCAGGGGACCCCGACCCGATGGGACCCCTGCGAGCCGATCCACTACGTCGTCAACGCGGAGCTCGCGCCGGCGGGATCGATCGAGGATGTGCACGAGGCCGTGCGCCGGGTCTCGGGCGCCACGGGGATCGCCTTCGTCTACGAAGGGACCACCGACGAGGAAGTGTCGATCTCTCGCGACGTGTACCAGTTCGATCGTTACGGAGATCGATGGGCGCCGGTCCTCATCGCATGGGTGGATCCCGACGACTCGGACATCCCGTTCGAACGCGATGATCGCGTCGCCGCCGGTGTCGCCGTCCCCCGCATCGCTCCGACCCGTCTCGAGGACGTCTACGTGAGCGGATGGGTCGCCATCAACGCCGACGATCCCAACCCCCCAGGGTTCTACGTTCCCGGCCAGCAGGGACCCGTGATCCTCCACGAGTTGGGCCACCTGATGGGCCTCGGGCACGTCCGGGCGGCCGGAGAGCTGATGCACCCCTCGGGAGGCGGGGTCGTCGACTTCGGCCCGGGTGATCGCGAGGGACTTCGCCTGCTCGGCGCCGACGGTGGTTGCATCAAGGTCATGGAGCCGATCGGCCCGTGATGCGCCTTGGGAGGCAAGGAGGATGCGCGGCAGGGCGGCCCAGTCCGACCTTGCCGGGATGAGAACGGTCGACTAGGGTGTTGCACCTGCAATGGTGCGAACACGCGAAGCCGGAACCGTGGGGGCGATGATCCCCGACCGCATCTGCTGTCCCGCTTGACCGGGACGGACCCAGCCTTCCGCACCATCCCTGCACCGCCCGCCCTCAGAGATCCCAGGAGGTCCCGCCGTGGACACCATCACCGCCACCGTCGATGCGAAGGGGCAATCGTGCCCCGGGCCGCTCGTGTCGCTGGCCAAGGCCATCAGAGACGCGAGCAGCGGCGCCCTGTTCGAGCTCCTCGCGACCGATCCGGGCGCCAAGAGCGACGTTCCGAGCTGGGCGGAGCTCAGCGGGAACGAGCTGTTGGAGACCGACGAATCCGACGGCGTCTACCGCTTCGTCATCAGGAAGCGGTGAGCGCGATGGCGACGACCGAGACGGATCTGACCTCGGAGCTCCAGCTCGCGGACCTGCTTCGCCGTGTCGAGTCGCTCGAGGAGGCCGACGGCAAGCGGATCGAGAAGAAGAACAAGATGACGATCATCGCCTGGGGCGGTGACCTCGACAGGATTTGGCCGACGACGATCCTCGCGACGACCGCCGCCGCCTCCGGGATGGAGTCCTCCGTCTTCTTCACGTTCTGGGGGCTCTTCGCGATCGTGAAACCGGACGTGCGCATCACGGGCTCGAACTGGATGCAGAAGATGATGTCGATGATGAACCCGGGCTCCGCGCAGAAGGCCAAGCTCAGCCGGTACCAGTTCGCCGGCGCCGGACCCGCGATGTTCAAGAAGCTCGCCGACGACCGTCAGGTGGCCAAACCCGAGGAGCTGATCCAGATGGCGCAGGACCTCGGTGTGCGCCTGATCCCCTGCCAGATGACGATGGACCTTCTCGGTCTGCAGCGGGAGGATCTGCTCGACGGGCTCGAGGAGCCGATCGGTGCCGCCACCGCGATCGCGGAGATGCGCAACGCGGCAGTGAGTCTGTTCATCTAGCTCGGCCGACCCGCCGGTCACCACGCCGGAGAAGGCAGTCCGTCGCGCCTCGTAGTCTGGATGTATGTCCCGGCTGGCCGACGAGATGCGCAAGACCTTCGCCTCGATGCACGTCTCGAGGAACTTCCGGCTCTTCTTCGTCGGCCAGCTGATCTCGGTCACCGGCACCTGGGTGAACTGGACCGCGGGCGCCGTCCTCGTGCTGGAGCTCACGGACAGCGGGGTCGCGCTGGGGATCGAGGCGGCGCTCCTGTTCCTGCCGGTTCTCCTCTTCGGCGTCTATGCCGGCTCGCTCGCCGACCGGTTCGACAAGCGGCGGATCCTCGTGTGGTCGAACGCAGGCTACGCGGTGCTCGCCGCGGCACAGTTCTCCCTCGTCGCCACGGGCGTCGTCCAGATCTGGATGGTGTTCGTGATCGCGTTCCTGACGGGACTGATCCTCGCGATCGAGCCGCCGACCCGGCAGTCGTTCTATGTGGAGCTGGTCGGGGAGCAGCACATCACGAACGCCATCAGCTTGAACAGCGCCGTCTTCACGGGTACCCGCGTGCTCGGGGGCGCGCTCGCCGGACTGATGATCCACACATTCGGCTTGTGGTCCCCGTTCTTCCTGGATGCCGTGTCGTACGTCGGAGTGATCGTGGCGTTGCTGGCGATGCGGGCCGATGAGCTCCACGCGCAACGGAAGGCTGAGCGAGAGCCGGGCCTCGTCCGGGCAGGCCTCCGCTACGTTTGGAGCTCCCAAGCGCTCCGCGTGCCGCTGGTCGTGATGCTCCTCGTGTACCTGTTCACGTTCAACTTCAGCGTGGTGATCCCGCTGCACGCCTACAGGACGTACCAGGGCGGGCCGATGGAGGTCGGCTGGTTCTATGCCGCGCTCGGGCTGGGGGCGTTCCTGGGCGCGATCGCGATGGCGAACCGCCAGACGGAACCAACGCTGGGGCGATTGGCCGGGTTCTCGATCGCCTTCGGCATCCTCCTCGGCGTGGCAGGGCTGGCTCCGACGTTCGTGCTGGCATCGATCGCGATGGTGCCTGTGGGCTATACATCGATGCTGTTCGCGATCACGGCGAACTCAACGCTGCAGCGGTTCACCCGCGCCGACATGCGGGGGCGAGTGATGGCGCTGTACACGACGATCTTCCTTGGGAGCACCGCGATCGGTGGGCCGATCACCGGATGGTTCGCCGAGACGTGGGACGCGCCCCCTACCCTCGTCGCGAGCGGCGCGGTCGCCGTGGGGGCGGGTCTGATCGCTCTGCGGGCGCGAGAGGCCGCGCCGGCAACCGAGGAGGTCACTACGGCAGATACTGCTGCTCGATCCGCGTGATCTCCCCGCCCTCGACCGTGAACCACCACGGGACGTCCGCGCCGCCGTAGTCGGTCTGGTTCGTCTCGAGGACCGCCTCGAGCCAGGCGTCGACGTTCCCGGGCTGGAGGTCGCAGCACGCATCGACGGGGATGTACGCGACCTCGACGTCGTCGGCGAGCGGCAAGGTCCGCAGCCGGTCGTTCTCGTTCACGATGTAGTAGCCGTTCAGGACCTCGTCGTCGCGTTCGGCGGCTTCCCGCTCCGCGGTTTCGCCCACGTAGAAGTACGCCAGGTCGAACTCCACCTCCGAGGTGCCGGCCTCCAGACGGGAAGCGCCGGCGATGTACACGAAGTGGAGGCCGTCCTCGAGAACTGGGGACTCGGACCCCGGCGGCTCCGGCGACGCGGGCATGGTCGGGTCGGGAGGGACGCTGGGCTCGGCGCTGGGCTCGGCCGAAGGGGTGAGGCTCGAGGTCGTCGTCGGCGTGCGCGCCCGCTCGTCGTCGTCGGAGAGCGCGATCAGCGTTCCCGCACCGATCGAGAGCAGGGCGAGGACGATCGCGCCGACGATCAAGGCGTTCCGTCTGCTCCGCTCGTTCATGGTGGCTCCGTGGGATCCCCGGACACGATACGGCTCCCTCCCGAGTCGGAGGGCAGCCGGTCGTCCTCGCGATCGAGACGCCAAGGCCCGTCCGGCTCCGGGCGGCTGACGTCGAGCTGCGTACCGTCCGGGAGGGCGAGACGGAAGGCGAGCCGCCGCTGCCCGTCCCGCTCTTCCCGCCACGTTCGCACGAGCTGCACGGGCTCCTCCGCTCCGCCCCAGGAGATCGCGCGTGGCGTTTCGTCCGCGCGCCCGCCGGCCACGAAGCGGATCTCGAGCTCCGGCTCCCGCCCGTACCAGCGGCCGATCACCGGGGGCCACAGGAGGAACACGATGCCCACGATCGCGAGGGACCCCTCGACGTCGAGGCGAGGGATCATCGGGATCGTGAGGGCCGCCGCGATGACCCTCGCAAGGTTGTAGACGACGTCGTAGACGCTGAACACGCGTCCGCGGTACCCGTCGGGGACCGCCTCCTGCACCATCGTGTCCACGGAGATCTTCTTCCACGCGAACGTGAGGCCGGTGGCGAAGCTCGCGAGCAGGATGGTCCAGTCCCGGAGGAGGAACGACACGGCGAACAGGACGGCGCCGCCCACCACGAACGCTCCGGCCACGATCCTCGGCTTCGAGAACCGCTCCTCGAGCTTGCCCACCGTCAGGATGCCGACCAGGACGCCGACGCCACCGGCGCCGATCAGGTTCGAGAACGAGGCGACACCCTCACCGAACGTGTGCCGGAACACCACGAGGGACAGCGTGAGGACGATCCCCTGTCCGATCTGGTCGAGGGTGATGGACGCGATCGGGCCGATCGCACGTGGGCTCCGGAGCAGGCGCCGCGCGCCGTCGGAGAACTCCACCCCGACGCGCCGCAGCTGGTGCCGGAGGAGCTCGGGATCCTCGGGCTTCGTGTGGGGCTTGAGCGAGCTCGCGATGCGCGATGCGACCCACGAGGCAGCGAGCCAGCCGACGCCGGCCGCGATGACCACCGGGACCGTGACATCGACGACGTCGATGACGCGACCTCCCACGAACACCCCGGCGAGCAATGCCACCGTGCCACCGACCGTTGCCAGGGAGTTCGCGACGAGGAGGTCCTCGTGCGGCACGAGCCGCGGCACGACGGCAGCCGCGGTCGAAAGGAAGAACCGGTTCACCGACATGATGAGGAGCGCGCCCGCGAAGAAGGGGACCGCTTGATCGGTCGGATCGAAGAGCACGAGCCCAACCAACGCCGCCTTCACCCACGGAGCGAACACCAGGATCCTCCGTCGTCGCCAACGGTCGATGAAGACACCGACGAACGGCCCGAGGATCGAGTAGGGGAGCGCGATGACGAGCGTCGCCTTCAGGAACCCGGTGGCGGTGTCCTGTTGCTCCGGGGACAGGAAGACCACGGAGGCAACCAGGGCCGACTGGAACAGCCCGTCCGAGGATTGGCTGACGAGCCGGATCGCGAACAGCTTGCGGAAATCCGGGCTCGCGAGAGCCCCGCGGATCCGTTCCAGCGTGCCCGGCCCGGTGTTCACCGAGCCGTCAGGCTATCCGAGGCAGCAGGAGACTCCGGCCGGTCAGGCCTCGGCGGACTGGACGTCGAAGAACCGGGTCCAGTCCTGGTCCTCGGCGTGACCGTTGCCGAGGATGAAGCTCTCCACCATGTCGTGGGCCGCCGAGTCCGAGAACTGCACGGGAGGCGACTTCATGAAGTAGGCGCTCGGTCCGATCAGGGGTCCGCCGATCCCGCGATCCTTGGCGAGCTTGGCGCAACGGACGGCATCGATCACGACGCCGGCGGAATTGGGCGAGTCCCACACCTCGAGCTTCATCTCGACCGATATCGGGACGTCGCCGAAGTTGCGGCCCTCGAGGCGGATCATCGCCCACTTGCGGTCCTCCAGCCACGGGACGTGGTCCGAAGGTCCGATGTGGATCGAGTCCTTGTCGAGCGGCACATCGAGCTGCGACTGGACCGACTGCGTCTTCGAGATCTTCTTCGAGGTCAGCCGGGAGCGCTCGAGCATGTTCATGAAGTCCATGTTGCCGCCGAAGTTGAGCTGGTACGTCCGGTCGAGCTCCGCGCCGCGATCCTCGAACAGCTTCGCGAGCATCCGGTGGGTGATCGTGGCGCCGACCTGCGACTTGATGTCGTCACCCACGATCGGCACGCCGGCCTCACCGAACCTCCGTGCCCACACCGGGTCTGAAGCGATGAACGCCGGGAGGCAGTTCACGAAGCCCACGCCGGCATCGATCGCGCACTCCGCGTAGAACCTCGCGGCCTCCTCGGAGCCGACGGGGAGATAGGAGACAAGGACGTCGGCCTCCGCCTCCCGCAGGATCCGGACGACGTCCCCTTCGGGCTCGTCGGACTCCTCGATCACCTCGCGGTAGAAGGAGCCGAGACCGTCGAGCGTCCGCCCGCGGCTCACGGTGACCCCGGTCGGCGGGACGTCCTCGGCGAACCGGATCGTGTTGTTCGGCTCGGTGAAGATCGCCTCGGCGACGTCCTTTCCGACCTTCTTCGCGTCGACGTCGAACGCCGCGACGACCTCGACGTCGCCGACGTGGTACCCGCCCAGCTCGACGTGCATCAGGCCCGGCACCTTCTCCGAGGGGTCGGCGTCCTCGTAGTACTCCAGGCCTTGCATGAGCGATGAGGCGCAGTTGCCGACGCCGACGATCGCGATCCGAACGGTGCTCACGAGATCCGCTCCTTCCTTTGGGCTACCGCGTCGTTGCTTGAGCCCGTTCGTGCACGCAGCGCCGCGCGGCGGCGCTTCAGTCCCCCTGCGGGGTTGTTCTTGGCGCGCTCGGCCGCGATCAGCTGCTCGAGCCACGTGATGTCCGACTCGGTCACGCTGCGGTTGTGCTCGATCAGCGCGCGGCCGTAGTCATCGGTTCGGCCGCGGCCCGCGCGCAGTGACTCTGCGATCGTCGACAGACGATCCTTCAGCGCCTGGCGGCGGCGTTCGAGCAGGCGGATGCGCGTCTCCGGTGGCAGGTAGCGGAAGAACGCCAAACGCATGCGGAACCGGGCGTCCTCGGTCTGTGTGTCCTGGGGGGTTTCCTGGAGGAGCTCGAGGAAGATCTGCTCCCCCTTGGGCGTGATCCGGTAGACCTTCTTGCGCCTGGCGCCTCGCACGTCGCCCGCCTCGGACTCGATCGCGGCGTCGCGCTCCAGGCGGCGCAGGGTCGGGTAAAGGGAACCGTAGGAGACCCTCCACAGGCCCCCGAGCGAATCGCCCAGCTCACGCGAGAGCTGGTAGCCGTGCATGGGCCGCTCCTTCAGCAGACCCAGGACCGCGAGTTCGAGCATGTGGATGT
>DASSDW010000107.1:0-8847 GCA_035696925.1 Actinomycetota bacterium | reverse complement strand
TCAGACGCTCGATCCGGAGACGGTTGCGCTGGCCGGAGAGAGGTCGCTGGTATCCTTGCTCGCCCGCCATGAACACCACCGATCTCGTCGAGCAGTCCTACCTGCGCAGAGGGCTTCCCCAGTTCCGACCGGGTGACACCGTCAAGGTTCATGCCCGCGTCGTCGAAGGCAACCGGGAGCGCGTGCAGGTCTTCCAGGGCGTGGTGATCCGGCGCTCCGGCGGAGGTCTCCGCGAGACGTTCACCGTCCGCAAGATCTCCTTCGGCGTGGGTGTGGAACGCACGTTCCCGCTCCACTCGCCGTCGATCGCCAAGCTCGAGGTCGTGCAGCACGGGCACGTCCGCCGGGCGAAGCTTTACTACCTCCGCGACCTCCGCGGCAAGAAGGCCCGGATCAAGGAGCGCAGGATCGACGAGGGCAAGCTCGCCGCGATGGAGGCGATGAGAGCCGAGGAGGAGGCGCTGGGCGCCGCCGCCGAGGAGGGCTCCATGGAGGCCCTCGAGGAGGCGGAGACGGCGGCCGAGCTCGAACCCGGCGCCGAAGGCGAGGGCCTCGAGGACGGGGCGGAGCCCGCCACGGAGGGGGCGGCAGAGGTTGGGGCCGCGTCCGAAGACGGAGCCGAACCATCCGCCGACGAGGCGGGGGAGCGGGCCGAGGCCTGAGGGAGTGACCGAGACGCGGGATCCGGCCGAGGTGGCCGACCCGGCGCCGTCCGAGCCACGTGCCCCTGACAGCGGCGCGAGCACCCCCGAAGGGCGCCGGACAGCCCGTGTGGGTCGCCACCGACACGAGCCGAAGAACGTCACCGGGACCCTCCGCGAGCTGGTTCCGCTGGTCCTCTCGGCCCTCCTGCTCGCGATCGTGATCAAGAGCTTCCTGATCCAGGCGTTCTTCATCCCCTCTGGCTCGATGGAGCCCACCCTGCGACCGGGCGATCGGATCCTCGTCTGTCGGGTGTGCAAGCTGTTCTCCGACGTGACCTACGGCGACGTGATCGTCTTCTCCGACCCCGCTCCTGCTCCGCACGAGGACAGGGGGATCGTGGGGGGCTTCGTCCATTGGTTGGGGGAGGGCATCGGCGTCGCGAGGCCCGAGGACGACGACTTCATTAAACGCGTCGTCGCCCTCGAGGGGGACACCTGGGAGATGCGCCGAGGTCTGCTGTTCGTGAACGGTGCGCGGGTCACGGAGCCGTACGTGGCCGACGAACAGGATCAGCGAGACTTCGGCCCGGAGACGGTTCCGGATGGCATGCTGTTCGTGCTGGGTGACAACCGCTTGCATTCGGGCGACTCGAGGTTCCCCCCGCCTGGAGGGCTCGGCTACGTCCCGGAGGAGAAGGTGATCGGCGAGGCGTTCGTGATCGCATGGCCGTTCGACAGGATCGGAGGGATCGGCTGACCGTCGACCTCGTCCGCTTCGAGCGCGCGCTGCGCGAACAGGGCTTCTCGCGGGTCGCGGGCGCCGATGAGGCCGGTCGCGGCGCGCTCGCGGGGCCGCTGGTGGCCGCCGCCGTGGTGCTCCCCGACGGGTTCGACCCCGAGGGGATCGACGACTCGAAGGTCCTGACGCGGAACCAGCGCGAGGCCGCGTACGAGCGGATCGTCGCGGCGGCGGTGTTCGCCGTCGCGAAGGCCGAGCCCGGTGTGATCGACAGCCGCGGTCTCCATCGTTCGAACGTGGCGCTCCTGCGGCGATGCGTCCGCGCGCTCGATCCGCCGCCCGAGTACGCGCTCACCGACGGGTTCCCCGTGCCTCGCATGCCCTGCCCATCCCTCGCCATGAAGAAGGGCGACGCCGTGGCGGTCTCGGTCGCCGCGGCCTCGATCGTCGCGAAGGTGACCCGGGATCGGATCATGGTCCGCATGCACCGGCGCTATCCGGCGTTCGGCTTCGATCACAACGTGGGCTACGGCACGCCGGAGCACCTCGAGGTGCTCGACCGTCTGGGGCCCACACCGATCCACCGGCTATCGTTCGCGTGCGTCGGGCAGCCCCTGCTTCCCGGGATGGATCGGTCGATCGGCCTCCCGACGTGGGAACCGCCCTCGCATGAGAGCATGACCCCATGAACGAGGACGACATCGAGCGATTCGAGGAGGAGCGGGAGCTCGAGCTCTACCGTGAGTACCGGGACGTCCTCCCGATGTTCGCGTTCGTGATCGAGACCGAGCGGCGCTTCTATCTCGCGAACAAGGTGGACATCGAGCACCTCGACGGCGGTTGGGTGCGCCTCGAGCTGAGCGATGCATGGGTCTGGGACATGTTCCGTCCGGCCCGGTTCGTCTCATCCGTCCGTGTCGTCACGCGCCATGACGTCAACGTCGAGGAGCTCCGGCAGGACGCCACCACGATCCCCGACGCTCCCGACGTGTGATGCCCTCCCCGGAGGTGTTCGCGGCCTTCGCGGCGGCGTCGCTCGCCCTGTTGATCGTGCCCGGCCCATCGGTCCTGTACATCGTCACCCGCTCGGTGGACCAGGGGAGAGCCGCGGGATTGGTCTCCGTCCTGGGCATCCACACCGGGTCGATCGTCCACGTCGCCGCGGCCGCGCTCGGGTTGTCCGCGATCCTGGCGTCGTCGGCCCTCGCGTTCGGGATCGTGAAGTACGCGGGCGCCACGTATCTGATCTGGCTCGGGATCAAGGCGATCCGCGACACGGGTGAGGAGCGGACCGACCTGCGGGGACGCGAGCATTCCCTGGCTCGGATCTACGCGCAGGGAGTCCTGGTGAACGTCTTGAACCCGAAGACGGCACTGTTCTTCCTCGCGTTCCTGCCGCAGTTCGTGGATGTGTCGAAGGGTTCCGTGCCGCTGCAGGCGGTGATCCTGGGCGCCACGTTCATCGTGCTGGGGTTCATCTCGGACGGGACGTACGCGGTGGTCTCCGCCCGCGTCTCGCGCGCGATCAGGGCACGACGCAGCGCCGGAGCGGCACGACGTTGGCTCTCCGGTCTGACCTTGATCGGGCTGGGCGTCGCGTCGGCGCTCACGGGCCGTCGCTCCGTCGTCGCGTAGCCCTGTCGGCGACGAGCGCTAGCGTCGCGGCGTGCAGACGGGACCCATTGGGCCGAGGGGAGAGGATGCGGCCGCCGACGCGTACCGTCGACGCGGCTATCGGGTCTTGGCGCGCAACTGGCGCTGCCGGATCGGCGAGCTGGACCTCGTCGTGGAGCGGCGAGGGGTGCTCGCCTTCTGCGAGGTGAAGTCACGTCGCGGTCGCGCGTTCGGGGTCGGATACGAGGCGGTCACGCGGCGCAAACAGGCGAAGCTCCGGTCGTTGGCGGAGGCGTTCCTTCAAGCCGCTGGTTCCCGGCCGCAGGCGATCCGATTCGACGTGGCGAGCGTGGCCGTGCGAGGAGAGCGTTCAGCCGTCGAGCTCTTCGAGGATGCCTTCTGAGGCGGCCGCGAGGGTCTCGATCACCCGGTCGGTGTCCTCGTCGGTCGACAGGTAGTTGATCACCCCGGCGCGGAGCCAGGTTCGGCCGCGGAGCGTCGTCGTCGAGAGCCAGCCGGTCCCCGAGACCTCAAGGGCCCGCTGCAGCCGCTTCTGGAGCTCATCCGTTCGGGCATGGTCCAGGTCGGGCGGCGCGAGCCGCAGGCAGACCACGGCGAGCTCGGGTTCGATCACGTCGAAGCCGAGCTCCCGAGCCCGGCGCGCGAGATGCAGTGCCAGATCGACGTTGCGCTCGATCAGCTGCGCGAACCCGTCGGTCCCGAGGTGCTTCCAGGACAGCCAGAGCTTGAGCGCCCGGAACGGGCGCGTGCCCTCGAGCGAATATTGGTACCAGTGCAGCGGCCGCTCCTCGGGACCCCAGACCGCGTAGTACTCGGGCTCGCGGTGGAACGTGCGGAGGAGGTCCTCGCGACGCTTCACGAGCAGCCCGCCGAGGTCGTAGGGCTGGAACAGCCACTTGTGGGGATCGACGGTGAGCGAGTCGGCTCGCTCCAACCCCGGCAGTTTGCGCGCTTCGCGTGGCGAGAGGCGGGCGGCGGCACCGTACGCGGCATCCACGTGCAGCCACAGGTCTTCCTGTTCGGCGAGATCGGCGAGAGCGGGGACGTCGTCGATCGACCCCGTGTTGGTCGAGCCGGCGACCGCGCAGATCGCGTGCGGCGTCAGGCCGGCGGCCCGATCGTCGGCGATCGCGGCGACGACAGCTCCGGGCGGCAGTCGGAAGTCGGCGTCGGACGGGATGATCCGAAGCGTGCCTTCCGCGAAGCCGAGCAGGTCGACGGCGCGCTCGACCGAGAAGTGCGTCTGGTCGGAGGCGTAGACGCGGATCCCGTCCAGCGCGGCGCCCCGGGGAAGCCCGCCGAGGAGCCTCGCGAGGTGGACGTCCCGGGCGACCGTGAGCGCCATGAGGTTCGCCATCACGCCGCCGCTCGTCAGGACGCCCCAGGCATCGTCGCCGAAGCCGCAGGCGTCGCACAGCCATCGGACGACCTCCTCTTCGACGAACGGGCCCGCCATCCCCGCGAGCCAGAGGTCGATGCCCTGGTTCAGCCAACGGGAGAGCGTCTCGCCCGCGATCGACATCGGGAGCGGTGGCGGGGTGAAGTAGCTGTTCGAGCCGGGATGCTGCGCCGCGTACGCGAACGGCGCGAGTCGCTCGCGGAACTCGGTGAAGACGTCGTCCGAGCCCGAACCCCGTGACGGCGCGGGGCCGGGTCGGCCGCGTTCCCCGAAGAACGTGTGCCGCATCTCCGGGTACAGGTCGGGGGCGGTGGGGCGATCCGCAGCTGGTCCGTACAGCCAGTCGAGCGCCTCCCTCCAGGTCCGTTCCCCGAGTCGCTCGAGCGCGGCCCGCGATCGTTCGGGATCGCGGACATCGATCAGCTCCGGTTCCGGGTGGTCGAGCGGCTCGGGCATCGGCGGGATGCTAGCGCGGGGACTCGATGTGACCGCCTCGTGTCGGTGGTCAGGGGTATCGTCCGGCGCCCATGTACGGGCGGGTCCTGGGGGTGGCGGTGCTCGGCGTCGGGGGACACCTCGTGACCGTGGAGTCGCACGTCGGTCGCGGACTTCCGGCGCTCATCGTCACGGGGCTTCCCGGAGCGGGCGTCCAGGACGCTCGCGAACGGGTCCGTCCCGCCGTGGAGGGCGCCAAGCTCGAGTGGCCGTTGCGGCGCGTCGTCGTCAATCTCGCGCCCGCGAACGTCCGCAAGGAGGGCCCCGGACTCGATCTCCCACTCGTGATGAGCGTGCTGGCGGCGACCCGCCAGATCCCCCACGACCGGTTGCGCGCGCTGGCGTTCGCGGGTGAGGTGTCCTTGAAGGGCGAACTGCTCTCCACCCCCGGCATCCTGAGCGTCGCGATCGCGGCCGCGAGGGCGGGGCTGGAGGGGATCGTGGTGCCGAGCGCGAACGCGGTGGAGGCTGCGCAGGTCGAGGGTCTCCGCGTGATCGGCGCGCAGACCCTCTCCGACGCCGTGGGGTTCCTCCGCGGCACGTGGTCGGCGCCCGAGGTCGCCGAGGCTGCCGACGATGCGCCGGCCGCGGCGACCGTCGACCTCTCCGAGGTGCGTGGTCAGACGCAGGCGCGCCGGGCCCTGGAGGTGGCGGCTGCCGGTGGTCACAACCTGCTGATGGTGGGGTCGCCCGGCGCCGGGAAGACGATGCTCGCGCGGCGGCTGCCGACGATACTGCCGCAGCTGTCGCGGGAGGAATCCCTGGAGGCGACCCAGCTGCATTCGGTCGCGGGGCTCCTGGGGGCGTCACGCGGACTCCTGCGGGTTCGCCCGTTCCGGGCACCGCATCATTCGGTCTCCACGGTGGGGTTGCTCGGGGGAGGCAGCACCTCCGTGCGTCCCGGCGAGGTGAGCCTCGCGCATCACGGCGTGCTGTTCCTCGACGAACTCACCGAGTTCCGCCGCGACGCCGTCGAAGGCCTCCGCCAGCCGCTCGAGGACGGCCGTGTCGTGATCACGCGTGCGGTCGGGTCGGTCGAGTTCCCGGCACGGTTCACGCTCGTCGCCGCCGCGAACCCCTGCCCGTGCGGGTTCGAAGGCGACGGCGTCCGCCGATGCGTGTGCCGACCCGACCGGGTCCAGCTGTACCGCAACAAGCTCTCGGGCCCGCTGCTCGATCGGATCGACATACGCCTCCGCATCCCCCGGTTGACCAAGGAGGAGCTGCTCGGCTCATCCGCGGGGGAGGCCTCGGACGTCGCTCGCACGCGCGTCGTTGAGGCTCGCGATCGTCAGCACCGTCGATGGACCGCGCTCGGTGTGTCGTGCAACGCCCACCTGCCCGGACCGGTCGCACGCAGGACCTGCTCGCTATCGTCCGGCGCCGAGGCGCTCCTCACGAGAGCGGTGGAGATGCTCGCCCTCACGGGTCGAGGCTTCGATCGGGCGATCAAGGTGGGTCGGACGGTCGCCGACCTGGCCGGGTCCGAGCTGATCGAGACGGAGCATCTGGCTGAGGCGTTGTCGTACCGAACCGGGTTCGGAACGGAGGAGCTGGCGCGTGCCGTCTGATCCGCAGGGTCCGCCGCCCCGCGGCTGGCCACCCGGGTTCGGGGCGGGAGAGGTCGAACGTCGCGCGATCCTGGCGCTCTCCGGGCTTCGCAGCCTCCGGCCGCTCTCCCTCCACGCGGAGGCGTGGGAGCGCGGCACGGCGGAAGGATGCCTCGAGTCCGTGCGCTCGGGCAGACTCGGGAGCGACGGCGACCGGGAGTGGCTCCTCCGGATCGACCCCGACGCGACCGTCGCGCGCGTGGCCGATGTCGGGGCTCGGTTCGTCACACCGGCCGATCTCGAGTACGACCACCGGCTCCTCGACCTCTCGGACCCGCCGGTGGGGCTGTTCCTCCGCGGGCTGTCGCTCACGGACCTTCCCGACCGCGTCGCGATCGTCGGCTCGAGGAAGTGCTCGGACGTCGGCCGTTCCGTCGCGGAGGACCTCGGGCGCGCCCTCGTATCGGCGGGGCTCGCCGTCGTCTCCGGCGCCGCGCACGGGATCGATGCCGCCGCCCATCGCGGCGCGCTCCAGGCCGGAGGCCGCACGGTCGCGGTCCTGGGGTCGGGCATCGACGTCGCCTATCCCGCGAGCAGCCGAGAGCTCCTCGGCACGATCGCCCGAAGCGGCGCCATCGTGAGCGAGTACCCGCCCGGCGTCCCGGCCGGTCCCCGGCACTTCCCGGCGCGGAACCGGATCGTGGTCGCCCTCGCGAGAGCCCTGGTGGTCGTGGAGGGCGAGGCCAGGAGCGGCTCGCGGATCTCGGTCGACCATGCCCTCGAATTGGGAAGGGACATCTTCGCCGTTCCGGGGCCCGTCACGAGTCCCCTCGCAGAGACCCCGCTCGAGATGATCCGGGACGGTGCGACACTGATCCGCGGCGCCGACGATCTTCTGGACGATCTGGGCGTCGATCGGGAGCTGCCGCCCCCCGCTCCGCCCGACCTCGACGGCTCCGAGGAACGCGTCTGGAACGCGCTCGCCGGCCGCCTGCTCGCCGACGCCGTCGCCCGTCGGGCCCGTCTGTCCCTGCCGGACGCGATCACGACCCTCGTGCGGCTCGAGCTGCGGGGTCTGGTGATGAGCTCCGGCGGCCGATTCGAGCGACGCCATCGAGCCACCGTGCAGGTCGCGCGCGCGGAACCGTCGCCTCATTGAGGGTGGGCCTTCCGGCCGACAGGGTGACCGCCGCACCCCCCGTGTGGGGGCTTGCGTCGCACCCTTCCGGTTGATACACAGGCAGCGACCCCGGGAGCGTGCATGCCCGAAGGACTTCCCCCAACCGAGTTCGCCCTGCTCAGCGACTTCGAGGACCATCTGGCCCTCGAGCGTCGCCTGTCGCCGAACACCGTCGCGGCCTACCTGGGCGATCTGGAGCAGCTCGCCACGTTCCTCGCCCGGAACCGCACCTCCCTGGGCGACGCCCCGTACCCGATCCTTCGCCGGTTCCTCGCGCAACAGCACACGCTCGGGTATGCGCGGGCGACGATCGCGCGCCGCGTCGGAGCCATCAAGACGTTCTATCGGTGGGCGGTCTCGGCAGAGCGGGTCCCCGCCGATCCATCCCTGCTCCTCGGACGCCCGAAGGTCGTGAATCGCCTTCCGACCGTCCTCAGGCCGAGCGAGGCAGAGGTGCTCGCGGAGGCACCGGCGGTCGATGGGGACGGCGATCCCCTGGAGCACGCCGTGGCCCTCCGGGATCGCGCCGCCCTCGAGCTCCTCTACGGCTCCGGGCTCCGGGTCGGAGAGGTCGCGAGCCTCACCGTCGACCGGATCGACGTGCGTCGAGGCCGCGTGCTCGTGCTGGGGAAGGGCTCGAAGGAGCGAGACGTCCCCATCTCCGAATATGCTGCCGACGCCCTGCGCGACTATCTGGAGGTCGGACGGCCCCAGATGGCCTCCGAGGGAACGCGTCAGCTCTTCTTCAACCGGCGTGGGAAACCCTTCAGTGAGCGCGACATCCGTTCGATGGTTCAGCGGTATGGCGCTACCCTGCTGCCCGGAAGGCGTGTCACCCCACACACGCTCCGGCACTCGTTCGCCACGCACCTGCTGGAGGGCGGCGCCGACCTGCGCTCGATCCAGGAGCTCTTGGGTCATTCGAGCGTCTCGACGACTCAGGTCTACACGCGGGTCGAGCCATCGCGACTTCGACGCCGAGGAGCTGAGAGTCGTTGGGAAGGGGTCGAAGGTGCGGCTGACGCCGATTGGCGAGCCCGCCCAGAAGGCGCTGCGGCGCTATCTCGAGACCGCGCGACACGTGCTCGCGCAGGATCCGGCCGATGAAGCGCTGTTCCTGTCGCGGACCGGGCGGCGCCTGTCGACCTCCGACGTCCGCCGCCGGTTGCAGAAGTGGGTCTCGGAGCTCGCGATCGCCGGGCGGG
>DASSDW010000106.1:0-5646 GCA_035696925.1 Actinomycetota bacterium | reverse complement strand
GGTCCGGGTTGATCTCGTTGATCGTGCCGTTGAAGTCGGCGAACGGCCCCGACGTGATCCGCACGATGTCGCCCTCCTCGAATCCGAGGCGAACCTGCGGCCGGACCTCCTCCTTCTTCACGGTCAGGATCTTGTCGACCTCGTGCTTCGACAGCGGCGTGGGCTTCGTTCCGGTGCCGGCGGACACGAAGCCGGTGACGCCGGGTGTGTTGCGAACGACGTACCAGGAGTCGTTGTCATACACCATGCGGACGAGGAGATAGCCGGGGAACTGCTTCTTCTTCACGACCTGCTTCTTGCCGGACTTGATCTCCATCACGTCTTCCATCGGGATGTGGACACCGAAGATCTTGCCCTCCATCTGCATCGTCTTGATCCTCGACTCGAGGTTGGCCTTCACCTTGTTCTCGTAGCCGGAGTAGGTGTGGACGACGTACCAGTCGCCATGGCCGCGGAAGGGATCCTCGTCGACGACGGGCGCAGGCTCTGGCTCGGCGGCGGCTTCATCGGACCCGGCTTCGGCTTCGGTCGCTTCGATCTCGACGGGTTCGGGATCCGGCTCGACCGGCTCCGGGTCGGGCTCGGCCGGCTCGACGGGCTCCGGGTCCGGTTGCGGATCCACGGGATCGGGCTCTACGACCTCTAGGGCGACGTCCCCGGCGTGCTCGTCGGCGCGTCTCGGCTCGTCCGTCGTCTCGAGGCCCTCCTCGACGACGGGTGTGTCGGACGTGTCCACCTGCGCGAGGTCGCGCTCGTCGGAGATCGAACCGGATCCGTTCACATCGGTCCTCATCAGTTACCGAGCACGTCGAAGACGAACCTCGTGAACAGGGAGTCGAGTCCGAACACGAAGGCCGTGAGGACGGTCACGGTCACGAGCACCACGATGGAGTACGAAACGAGCTCCCGACGCGTCGGCCAGTCGACCTTGCTGAGCTCCTGACGGACCTCCTTCAGGAACTGGCGCGCACCGGTCCGCTTCCGTCGTTCTTGCACGGCGGCCTTCCTGGTGGCGGCGGATGGCGTGGCAGGACGCGCGGCACCCGCGCGCTTCTGCGCGCGCTCCTGGCGTTCCTGCATCCGCTTCATCTGCCGGTTCATGGTTGCTCCCTTGCAGGGGCGGAGGGACTTGAACCCCCAACCGCCGGTTTTGGAGACCGGTGCTCTACCAAATTGAGCTACGCCCCTGGGCTCCGGGCCTCCCAGCGTCGTGGCTGGACGTTCGGAGACCTCAGTATAGGGTCGGCCTCAGGGCCCGGCAAAGGAACCATCCCGCCGACCTGCGACGTTCCTCCCGTCCCGATCGCCCTCCCCCGGACGGCCGAGCCGACGACCCGACCCGGGGGGATTTCCTCGGCAGATACGGGAGCACGGCCGCACCTGACCTATCCTTCCGTTCCAAGACGTGCCGCAGCGGCCCCGGATCGCGAGGCACACGCATGAACGAACAGCGCACCGCACGGCCGGCGGGAGCCGGTAGCCGTCGGCGTTCCCCATTGTTCACTCGACAGCAGACGCCGGAGCCACCCGTCCTGACGCCCGCCGAGGAAGAGATCGCGAACGCGTTGACGAACGTGGTCGACGAGCGCGTGGAGGAGGGCCTCCAGGTCCTCGAACAGCAGGCCGCGATCCTGATGCGGGAAGTGGCCACCGAGCTCTGGCGTTCGTCGGCGAAGGACGTCCGCCCCGAACAGGAGCGGATCGTCAGCCTCCTCTCGAGGGATCAGGCGATCAGGAGCTTGATCGCTTCGAGCGACGAGCGCTTCCAGGCGCTCTCCACCCGCGCGGGGCGCGTGGAGGACGCGCTCGGTGACCTGGCGGAGACCGGCCGCGCCACCCGCGAAGCGATCGAGTCCTCGGTCGCCTCGATCCGCGAGATCGCCGACTCGCCCACCCTTCACGGGGTCGAGGGCGTCCGGAACCAGCTGGAGCAGGTCGAGCGGCACATCGCCGAGACGTTCAAGAACCTCGACGAGCGCGACGCCACGCTCACCGACACCATCCTGCAGCAGGTCCGAGAGCACGGCGAGATGGTGGCGCGCGAGACCTCTCGCGTCGTCGAG
This sequence comes from Actinomycetota bacterium, assembly GCA_035696925.1. Lineage (GTDB taxonomy): Bacteria > Actinomycetota > UBA4738 > UBA4738 > HRBIN12 > JAJNBA01. The sequence goes on along the minus strand of DASSDW010000106.1, from coordinate 3,583 downwards.
GCGATGCAGGGATACGTGCAGGGCGGCGCCGAAGCGGTGGGGCGTCTCGCCCAGCGCGTCGAGGCGCACGCGGAGTCCTTCGCGAGCCAGGACGGCGACCTGACGGCGAACGTCGGCGCGACGGTCCGTGAGGAGGTCCAGGCGATCGGACAGCAGCTCGAGCTGATGTCCGAGGGCATGGGCATCCACAGCCGCGACGAGGTCGCCCTGAAGGCCGCGATGGAGCGCTTCATCGACGCCCGCGTGCGCGGGTTGGCGGAGCTGATCCGGAGTGACTCCCACGCGCTCCGGAGGATGATCGAGGAGAAGACCACGGAGCAGGAGGTGCTGCTTCGGGAGACCGTCGAAGAGCGGATGATCCTGGTCGGCGAGGCCCTGGTCGAGAAGACGGCCGAGGCCGCGGAGATCGCGATCGCGTCGTCGCTCGGCGAGACCGTGGAGCGGATGAGCGCGTCGATGGGCTCGATCGAGGGCATCGACACGATGCTCGCCGAGCAGCAGCAGGCGTCCGAGGAGCGGATGCGCGCGCACGTCGACGACCGTGTGGCCGCGATCGCCCGGATGATCCGTTCGGACAATCAGGCGCTCGCCGCTCGGCTCGGCTCGGCCGGCCCGGCGAACGACGACGCCGAGCTCCTGCGGCAGACGCTGCGCTCGATCAAGGAGCTGCATGCCGGTCTCGCGAACGACGTGCTCAGCTCGGTGGATCGTCGATTCCAGTCGATGTCCGACCAGCTGCACAAGGAATCGCAGTCGACGGCGGAGTCGATGCTCACGGTCGCCGAGCGGCTGGCCGACAAGATCGACCGGGTCACGGTCATGGTGGACGAGGGCTACGGCAACGACGTCCAGGTCGTGGTCGATCGGATGAGCGAGGCGATCCAGGCGATGTCGGGGCGCACGCAGCGCCGGGACGCGCAGGGCCAGCTGGGAGCCTGAGGGTTCAGGACTCGCCCAGGAGCACCTCGGCTTCGCCGCGCTTGATCGGCCATTCCGTCCGGCCGTCGCGTTCGACCGTCACCCAGCATTCGACGACGGCCACCGCTCGCTCGGCGTCGACCGACTTCACGCGCCCACCCGCCACGATCTCCTCACCCATGAAGACGGGGGCGCGGAACTGTGAGGTCAGTCGTCGCACCCGCTCGGGACCTCCGCCCCACTCGGCGATGCAGGCGGCAAGATGCCCCATCGTGAACATGCCGTGCGCGACGATCCCCGGGAACCCCGCGGCGCGGGCAACGGCCTCGTCCTGGTGGAGCGGGTTCGCGTCTCCGCCTGCCTCCGCGTACGCCTTCACGTCCTCGGCGGTCACGATGCGCGAACGGGTCGGAAGGTCCGACCCCGCCTCGACCCGGGTCGGCGGCGGCATCAGTCCCCGGCCCGTTCGATCAGCGTCGACCGAGCCGTACAGACGATGTCGCCGCCGGGTTCCACGAGCTCGGTGGCGAGGACCAGGAAGGAACTTGCTCCGAGCGAGCGGATCGACTCGATCCTGCTCCTGATCGCCAGCGTCTCTCCCTCCCGCAGCGGGCGCCGGAACTCGTACTCCTGACTCCCGTGGAGGACCCGGGAGAAGTCGATCGCGACCTCCGGATCGGCCACGATCTCGGGGATCACGGTGAACTCCGCCGCGGTCGGGAACGTGACTGGGACCCCTCCCACCTGGGAGAACACTCCTCGGAACGCGGCCACACGGCTGGGATGCACCGTGAAGGGTGTCTCCGGATACGCCTTCCCCGCGGCCGCTGCGTTCATCGGGGGATGCTAATCCAACGTCGGTCGGACGGCGTCCGGCGTCCCTCGGACGGGGGACTCGGGAAAATCCGGCGCTGGGGGTACGTGATTCCGTAGACCAACATGCCTACGATGCCGCGGTATGGCTGCCCGAGCCAGGCCGAAGGACCGCAAGGCATCTGGGACGGCCGAGGGGGACATCCGCGTCGTCATCGCCGACGACCACCGCTCCTTCGGGGAGGCCCTGCAGATCGCGCTGGACAACGAGGACGATCTCAAGGTGATCGAGGTCGTCACCGACGGTGAGTCCGCGATCGAGTCGGCCCAGGTGCAACACCCGGATGTGCTCCTGATGGACGTGGGGATGCCCGGCGTCGACGGCCTCGAAGCGACCCGGCGTATCCACCGGGAGGCATCGAACACGAAGGTCATCCTCCTGTCCGGTCACGACGACGACGTCGTGCTCGCGCGTGCCGTCGAAGCGGGAGCCCGCGGGTTCCTGCGGAAGACCCAGGCCGTCTCCGAGCTCGCCGAGGCGATCCGCCGCGCGAACCGTGGCGAGCCGCTCCACGAGGTGAGTGAGGTCGAGCTCTCCTTGGCGCGGTTCCGGATGCAGCGGCGGACCGACGGCGAGCTCGCGCAGCGGGTGGAGCGCCTGACGCCTCGAGAGCTCGAGATCCTCCAGCGCGTGGCTGCGGGCGAGGCATCGGTCGACATCGCGAGCGAGCTCGGGATGAGTCGTCACACGCTGCGGACACACATCCAGAACGTCTTGACCAAGCTCGGCGTGCACTCCAAGACCGACGCCGTCGTCGCGGCGATCCGCTTCGGCAAGGTCAAGACGAACGAGAAGCTGGCGCAGACGGACGTCGACGCGGGCTGATCCGGTCGTTCAAGCTGCGCTATCGCTTCGCTCCTTGAGCGCTTCGGTCTGCGCTAGCGCGTCTCGCGGTGCAGCGTGTGGGAGCGGCACCAACGGCAGTACTTCTTGAGCTCGATGCGGTCCCGGTCGTTCACGCGGTTCTTCACCGTGTTGTAGTTGCGCCTCTTGCAGTCTGAGCAGGCCAGCGTGATCTTCGGGCGATTGCCTTCCTTCCGGGCCATCGGCTACTTCACGACCTTGGTGACCCTGCCCGCCCCGACGGTGCGGCCGCCCTCCCGGATCGCGAAGCGCAAACCCTCTTCCATCGCGATCGGGGCGATCATGTCCACCTTCATCTCCACGTTGTCCCCGGGCATGACCATTTCCACGCCCCCGGGCAAGTGTGCCTGGCCGGTCACGTCGGTGGTCCGGAAGTAGAACTGGGGACGGTAGCCGTCGAAGAACGGCGTGTGCCGGCCGCCCTCTTCCTTGGACAGGATGTAGACCTGCGCCTCGAACTCCGTATGAGGGGTGATCGAGCCCGGCTTCGCCAGGACCTGTCCGCGCTCGACGTCGTCCTTGTCGATGCCGCGAAGCAGGATCCCCACGTTGTCGCCGGCTTGGACCTCGTCGAGGAGCTTGCGGAACATCTCGAGATCGGTCGCCGTCGTCTTGCGCGTGTCCTTGATCCCGACGATCTCGATCTCGCTCATCTTGGTGAGCGTCCCGCGCTCGACGCGGCCGGTCACGACCGTTCCACGGCCGGTGATCGAGAACACGTCCTCGATAGGCATCAGGAACGGCTTCTCCGTGTCGCGGGTCGGTTCGGGGATGTAGGAGTCACACGCGGCGAGCAGCTCGTCGATCTTGCCGTTCCACGTCTCGTCGCCCTCGAGCGCCTTCAGGGCGGAGATCTGCACCACGGGGACGTCGTCGCCGGGGAACTCGTAGGACGAGAGCAACTCGCGCACCTCGAGCTCGACGAGG
>DASSDW010000105.1:0-8622 GCA_035696925.1 Actinomycetota bacterium | reverse complement strand
GGAAGCAGACCTGCCCGTCGAGCCGTTCCTTCCCGAACGCGGCCAGCTCCGGCTCGGCGAGCTCGAACTCGGCCCAGGTCGCCATCCCCGCCTACCCTAACGACGTGGCGGATCTGGACGCGGCGCGACGGGAGCTCGAGGAAGCGCTCGGTCCCGACGAGGTGCTGTCGGATCCCTTGGCGCTCCGCCTCTACGCACGCGATGCGTCGATGGTCGAGGGAGCGGCCGGTCTCGTGGTCTTCCCTCGCTCCACCGACGGCGTCGCCGCGTGCGTCCGCGCGGCCGCGACGCACGACCTCGCGGTGGTCCCTCGGGGCAGCGGCACCGGGCTCGCGGGCGCCTCCACACCGATCGGCGACGCCCTCGTGGTCGTCATGTCGAAGATGGACCGCATCCTCGAGATGAGGCCCGAGGACCGACTGGCGTGGGTCGAGCCCGGCCTGTTCAACCTCGATCTCGGCGTCGCCCTCCGCGGGACGGGGTTCACGTACATGCCTGACCCGTCCTCGCAGCAGGTGTCGTCGATCGGCGGCAACGTGGGGACGAACGCCGGCGGCCCGCACTGCCTGGCGTACGGCGTCACGTCCGCGCACGTCCTGGCGCTCGACGTCGTGCTCGGGGACGGGACCGTGGCGCGCCTCGGCTCGGAGGGACCGGAGGCAGCCGGCTACGACCTCCGCGGGGTGGTCGTCGGATCCGAGGGCACGGTCGGACTCGTCACGGCGGCCTGCGTCCGCCTGACGCCGGAGCCACCGGCGATCACGACGATGCTGCTGGACTTCGCCACGGTCGAGGACTGCGCTGCGACGGTGTCCGACATCATCGCGCGCGGCGTGGTGCCCGCGGCGTTGGAGATGATGGATCAGGGGATCGTGCGCGCCGTGGAATCGTTCGCCCACGCCGGGTACCCGACGGATGCCGCCGCCGTGTTGCTCGTGGAGGTGGACGGCATCCGCGCCGGTGTGGATGCGGAGGAGCGGGAGGTCGGAGCCGCCGCGCGGGATCACGCGGTGGGGACGATCCGGGTGGCGGAGTCGCCGGAGGAACGCGCGCTCCTGTGGAAGGGGCGGAAGTCGGCGTTCGGTGCGATCGCCCAGATCGCGCCCCACTACCACCTCCACGACTGCGTCGTGCCGCGCACGAAGCTCGTCGAGGTCCTCACGGGGGTCTACGCGATCTGCCGTCGCGAGGCCATCACGGTCACGAACGTGTTCCACGCCGGCGACGGGAACCTGCATCCGCTGCTCTCCTTCGACAGGAGCGAGCCGGGGGTGCTCGAACGCGTGCTGCGGACCTCGGAGGAGATCGTGCGCCTCTGCGTGGATGCGGGTGGCTCGCTCTCCGGCGAGCACGGGATCGGCCTCGAGAAGCGGGACTTCATGCCGCTCGTGTTCACCGAGGACGACCTCGCGGCGCAGGCGTGTGTGCGGAGCGCGTTCGATCCCTCGGGTCGGATGAATCCACTGAAGGTGCTGCCCGATGGCGCTCGCTGCGGGGACTTCGCGGTGGCGGCCGCCGGAGCCGATGCCGCCGGGGTCGGCGATGCGGTGAGGGACCTCCCGGAGGGCTCGTGGATCTGATCGCCCCCTCCTCGAGGGCGGAGGTCGTCGGTGCGCTTCGGTTCGCGACAGGGCGACGGTCGCGAGTGGCGATCGTGGGCGGGAGGACGCACGCCGACAAGGGGAACCCGTCTGAGGCCGATGAGGAGCTCGCGATGACCGGGCTCGACCGGGTGATCTCCCATGACCCCGAGGAGATGCTCGCCGTCGTGGAAGGTGGCATCGGCGTCGGCGCGCTCCGGGAGGTGCTCGCCGAGGGCGGACAGGAATGGCCGTCGGACGCGCCCGACGACGCCACGGTCGGCGGCACGATCGCGGTGGCCGCGTCCTCGCCCCGCCGGCTGAGGATGGGCCCGCTCCGCGACAGCGTCGTGGAGCTGGAGCTCGTCACGGGAGACGGCCGGCTCGTGCGGAGCGGCGCCCGGACCGTCAAGAGCGTGCAGGGCTACGACCTCCACCGGCTCGCGACGGGGTCCCTCGGCTCGCTGGGCGCGATCGTGCAGGTCGCGGTGAAGGTGCGGCCCCTCCCGAAAGCGCGGCGGCTCGTGGTGTCGGCGGCGGGGGGCGTGGACGCCGGCCGGACGCTGCTCGCCGCCGTCCCCCTCCCGTCCTCCGTGGTGGCGACGCCGGATCGGATCGAGATCGCGCTGGAGGGATGGCCGGAGGAGATCGAGGAGCAGACGGCGAGGATCCGCGAGGTCGCCGGTGACGTCGAGATCCACGAGGGAGCGACCGTCGGTGGGCCCGAAGCGCTGGCGGCGCCGATCGTGGCGGAGGTCGCCGTCGCCCCCTCCCGTCTCGACGCCGTCCTCGGAGGAGCGGACGAATGGCGTGCCCTGATGGGCGTCGGCATCGCCTGGGTCGGGCTCCCGGACGGCGACGACCTCGCCTCGCTCCGGATGCGCGTCGCCGAGGCCGGAGGCATCGCACCCGTGATCCGCGGTCCCGGCGGCCTCGGCGACGCGCCCGTCGCCGCGCTCGAGGTCCATCGTCGGCTCAAGGCCGCGTTCGACCCATCCGGCATCCTCGCTCCCGGACGATTCTGGGCCGGCCTGTAGTTCGGGCCTTCGAGCCCTCGCACAGCCGGTCGCTGCCCTACGTACGCATCGGTCTTTCCGGCACACAGGATGGATCCGACGCCGCGGGTTCATCCGTCGATTCGGCAGCGGTGCGAAAGATCGCGATGAGCTCGGGGTGGAGTATCGGACCCTGCATCCTGACCCCGATGGCTGGCCCGTCCCAAGATCCGCGCGATCCGGCCGTCCGACACCTCGCCAGCTGTTCGCTCGCCATCCCCCCGAAACGGGGTACGTACGTAGATCCACCGAGGCATCCGAGCAGGGGAAGAACCTCGAAAGGCCGTGCTATACGGCGCGCGGGTGCAGCCCGCGTAGACGCTCGCCGGCCACTTCCAGCGTCTCGAGCTTCTTGCAGAACGCGAAGCGGACCAGGTGCGCGCCGAGCTCCGGGCGCGAGAAGAACGACGAACCCGGTACCACCGCAACGCCGACGTCCTCGACCATGTGGCGCGCGAACCGGACGTCGTCCGGGAACCCGAAGCCCGAGATGTCCGCCATCACGTAGTAGGCACCCGCTGGCGGCTCGACCTTGAACCCCGTCTCGCGGAGCGCCTCGATCCACAGGTCCCGCCGCTCGCGGTACTCGTCCGCGGTCTGCCGGTAGTACTCCTCGGGGAGGCGGAGAGCGACCTCACCCGCCTCCTGGAGCGGCGCCGGCGCCGCGACCGTCAGGAAATCGTGGACGGAACGGATGCCCCGGGAGAGCGGCGCCGGCGCCACCACCCACCCCACCCGCCAGCCCGTGACGGCGTACGTCTTCGACAGGGCGCTGATCGTCACCGTCCGGTCCTCGAGCCCCGGCACGGCGCCGGGCGGCACGTGCACGGCGCCGTCGTACAGGATGTGCTCGTAGATCTCGTCGGTGAACACCACCACGCCCCATCGCTCGCAGAGCCCGGCGATCACGTCGAGCTCCTCGCGCGAGAACACCTTGCCCGTGGGGTTGTTCGGTGTGTTGATCACGATCCCCCGCGTGCGATCGTTGAACGCGGCCGCGAGCTCGGCCTCGTCGAACGTCCAGTCGGGCGCGTGCAGGGTCACCGTGCGGGGCACGGCGCCCGAGATGATCGTGTCCGGGCCGTAGTTCTCGTAGAACGGCTCGAAGACGACGACCTCGTCGCCGGGGTCGAGGACGCCGAGCATCGCCGCGATCATCGCCTCCGTCGACCCGCACGTGACCGTGATGTCGCGCTCCGGATCGATCCAGTCCATCCCGTAGCGCTCCCGGTAGTTCCGGGCGAGCTCCCGGCGGAACCCCTCGGCGCCCCACGTGATCGGGTACTGGTTCACGTCGTCGGCGATCGCCTGCCGCGCGGCCTCCTTGACCTCCTCCGGCGCGGCGAAGTCGGGGAACCCCTGGGACAGGTTGATGGCGTCGTGCAGCATCGCCAGGCGGGTCATCTCGCGGATCACGGACTCCGTGAACGAGACGGCCTTCTGCGAGGGACGGATGTCTCCGGACATCGGCCCGGAGCGTACACGCGAGGCGGCCGCGGAGTGGCTCGGACGGATCAGGAGCGAGCGGCGATCCGGTAGACGCCGCCGCTGAGCGACATCGCGTAGAGCTCACCGTCGGCGTCCTCGCCGAACGAGCTCAGGTTCTCGACGACCGGCCCGAGGACGGCGTGTTCGGTCACCCGGCCGTTCTCGACGAGGAGCGCCTCGATCTCGCCGATGCAGAGATCCCCGAACAGGTACGCGCCGGAGAGCTCCGGGATCGCCTCTCCTCGGTAGACGTACCCACCGATCACGGTGCATCCGCCCTCGGTGTGCGAGTACTCGTAGATCGGGGCCACTCCGTCCGGGAGCTCGTCCCCGAAGAACGGATGGCTCCCCTCGAGGATGTTCCACCCGTAGTTCTCGCCACCCGACGACGCGGCGGGCTGGACGTCGACCTCCTCCCATTCGGTCTGGCCGACGTCCCCGATCCAGAGGTCTCCGGTCAGTCGATCGAACGAGTACCGCCACGGGTTGCGGAGCCCGTACGCCCAGATCGCCGGTCTCGCGTCCGCGCGGCCGACGAACGGGTTGTCGGCCGGGACGCGGAACGGAGCTTCGCCGGAGAGCTGCGGGTCGATCCGGAGCATCTTGCCGAGTAGCGTGGAGAGCGACTGCCCGTTGCCGTGGGGATCGCCGCCGCTCCCTCCGTCGCCGAGACCGACGTAGAGGAAGCCGTCGGGACCGAATACGAGGTTGCCGCCGTTGTGGTTCGAGTACGGCTGCTCCACCACGAGGATGTCGCGCCGCGTGGCCGGATCCGCCCGATCCCCTCGCATCGCGAACCCCGTGACGTGGGTATCGCCGTTCGTGTCCGTGTAGTTCACGTAGAGCTCGCGGCCCCCCGGCGCGAATGCCAACCCGAGGAGCCCCTGCTCACCGCCGAGGGACACCTCGTCGGAGATATCGAGGACGGGCACCTTGTCGACGGTCCGCGCGGCGCGGATCGCCACGACCTTCCCCGTCTTCTGCGCGACGTAGAGCGCGGAGTCGCCCTCCCGGACCGCCATCCCGAGCGGCTGCTCGAGCGTCGCCACCTGCTCGAGACGGATCCGCACATCGGCGAGGCTCGGTGAAGGTGAAGACGGAACGGCGGTCGACGATGCGGCACTGGGGGAAGGACTCGTGGTGTTCGAGGGCGTTCCCGCGTTCCCGCAGGCACCGATCAACAGCACCGCCGTGATCGCGGGCGTGAACCTGAAGCGCCTCGAAGGGGTCACTTCAGGATGGTACGGATCTCAGTCCGTTGCGGTTCCCTGCACCACCCGGCGCCTGCGGGATGCCACGATCGCGGCTGCGACCACGATCAGCAGGCCGATCACCCATGCGGTCGGCGCCCATGATGTCGGCGTCACCGCCACCGGCACGGCCTGCGGCTCCATCGCGTCCTGCGATGACTCCGCCGGGAGCACCGGTCCGGCGTTCGTGGTGACCGTGTACGCGCCGCCGTCCGGCTTGCCGTTCCCGACGACGACGGCCCCGATCATGCCGGGATGGTACGTGCAGACGTAGGGATAGACGCCCGAGTTCACGAACCGGTAGCTGACCTCGCCCCCGCCTCGCACCTTGCCGTAGGCACCCCAGGCGGCGTTGGCTCCGAGAACGACGTGCGGGAAGTCGTCTCTGTTCACCCACGTCACCGTCTCGCCCTCCGGGACACGCAGGATCGTGGGGCCGAAGCAGAAGTTGCGGATGTTGACCTGGGTCCCGTCGTCATCGGTCACGGCGCGGCCACACCCGCCCCCACCGCTCGCGTGAACGACCTCGGGCGTGATGCCTACGAGGAGCATCATCCCCACGGTCAACAGCATCACCCGACGGATCGCATGTGTCCGCATCGACCTCTCCTCCTTCGGTCCCATCAGCAAGACCGGAATGGGACCTGGGAAGTTCCCTCGGCTCAACGGCCCGTGAGTGAGAAGTGCATGTAGTCCTTCAGGGTGTGCCAAAGGCCGCCCCACTCCCAGCCGATCGCGGCGAACGAGCGGACGACGACGTCGCCATCGTGGATCATGCCCATGCGCTGCTGCGATCGATCCTTGAACTCTTGGGCGATGCGTCGGAGCGTGCTCCCGTCCGAGCGCACGTAGGGGTTCTGCAGCGGGTTGATGTCGATCGCCCAGCCGTAGGAATGCTGGGACAACGAGGTGCTGTCCGTCGCGGGCCTGCAATTGAAGGACGCCGTCACGCTGCGACGGCTCTTGTTCCAGTAGTCCTCCCGCGTGATCGGCCGGTCCTTCGCCGCGAGCTCGATGGCCTGGATCCGGAACCTCGCGCGGAAGAGGCGCTGGAATACCCAGAGCACGTCTTTCGCCACACGCTCGTGGAGGACGAGGGGACCGGTCCCGACGCCGCCGCGGAAGTTCCAGTAGCTCACTCGGAGCACGCGGAGGTCGTGGATCGCCACGGGGCAGCCCGGAGTCCAGTTCCTCCCGATCAGCACGTGCCGGAGCGTGGGGCCGATCCGGAAGACTCCTCCCTCGAAGCGCGGGCGGCCCTGCTTCTTCGCCGGGTCAGACGTCCCGTCTCCCCCGGCATCGTCGCTCGTGCCGGGAGCGGGACTCTCGCTCGCACGCTCATCGATCAACGGCTCCGGAGACCGCTCGGTGGGGTCACCGGCGGAGGTCTGGGAGCATGCTGCCGCGAGCACGAGGGAAAGGCCGATCGACGCCGCCGCGAACCGCTTCACGCCACCCATCCTCCCATCGCGGCCGTCTCGGCTCCGAACCTGTATACGTGGAGAGAGGAGTCGAGTCCGCCACGCTGACGAGGATCGTGATCGAGCACGTGTCGCCCGCCGTCGACGGCGGGCTCTTTGCCGCGAAGACCTCGGTCGGGGACGTCGTGCCGATCGAGGCGGACGTGTTCACCGACGGGCACGACCTGCCCGCTGCGCGCGTCCTGATCCGCCACGACGATGCCGACTGGGACGAGGCGCCGATGGTTCCCCTCGGGAACGATCACTGGCGGTCCCAGCTCGTGATCAGGGAGCCGGGCACCTATCGCTTCCGCGTCGAGGGGTGGATCGATACCTGGGCGACGTGGCGGTCGGACCTCGAGAAGCGCCGTGACGTCGGCCAGGACGTCGCCGTCGAGCTCAAGGAGGGGGCGGCGCTCGTGAGCGGGGCGGTGCGGCGCGCCCGCGCCGCGGGAGCCGACGACGATGCGGATCGGCTCAAAGCGGCCGCGGCGGTCATGCGCCGCAAGGACACGGCCGCGGGGACGACGCTCGCCCTGTCCGACGACCTCCATGCGCTGATGTCCTCGCATCCCGATCGACGCCGTGGGGCGGCCAGCTCACAGGAGCTCGAGATGGTCGCCGCCCGCGAACGGGCACGCCACGGCGCCTGGTACGAGCTCTTCCCGCGTTCGGCGTCTCCCGATCCCAGCCGGCACGGCACGCTCCGCGACGTCGCCGCGCTCGTGCCGGACATCGCCGAGCTCGGGTTCGACGTGCTGTACCTCCCGCCCATCCACCCGATCGGGCGCACCAGCCGGAAGGGGCCGAACAACACCGCAGCGGCCGGACCCGACGATCCGGGGAGCCCGTGGGCGATCGGATCGGAGGCCGGCGGGCACACCGCGATCCATCCGGACCTCGGGACGTTCGACGATCTCGAGCACCTGCTCGCGGAGCTGAAACGCCACGAGATGGAGCTCGCCCTCGACCTCGCGTTCCAGTGCTCGCCCGACCACCCGTGGGTCACGCAGCATCCCGAGTGGTTCCGCCATCGGGCCGACGGCACGATCCGCTTCGCGGAGAACCCACCGTAGTCGTACGAGGACATCTACCCGATCGACTTCGAGACGAAGGATCGGGAGGCGCTGTGGCGCGCGCTCCTGGATGTCGTGCTGTTCTGGGTCGATCGCGACGTCTCGATCTTCCGCGTGGACAATCCGCACACGAAGCCCTTCGGGTTCTGGGAGTGGCTGCTCGCCGAGGTGAAGCGGGATCACCCCGACGTCCTGTTCCTGTCGGAGGCGTTCACGCGTCCGCGGGTGATGGAGCATCTGGCCAAGATCGGGTTCGATCAGTCGTACACGTACTTCGCGTGGCGCCGGACGAAGGACGAGCTGACCGAGTACCTGGTCGAGCTCACGCAGGCACCCGTGCGCGACTTCCTGCGGCCGAACCTGTGGCCGAACACGCCGGACATCCTCACGGATCAGCTGCAGGAGGGTGGACCACCGGCGTTCCGGCTCCGATTCCTCCTCGCGGCGACGCTCGGCGCGAACTACGGGATCTACGGACCCGCGTTCGAGCACATGGAGGGCGAGCCCAGAGAGCCCGGCTCCGAGGAGTACCTCCACTCCGAGAAGTACGAGATCCGTCCCCGCACCCCAGCCGCCGGTGCCTTGCGCGAGCTGATCGCCCGCGTCAACCTCATCCGCCGCGAGCATCCGGCCCTGCAGCACGACCGCACGCTCCGGTTCCATCCGGTGGACGGCGACCAGCTGCTCGCCTACAGCAAGACGCTCCCCGACGG
>DASSDW010000104.1:0-11588 GCA_035696925.1 Actinomycetota bacterium | reverse complement strand
GGCTGGACGATCGCGGTCGAACGGCTCGCCGGCATCGAGGTGCCCGAGCGCGCCCAGTGGATCCGCACGATGTTCGCGGAGTGGAACCGGATCCTCAGCCATCTGATGTTCAGCGGCTCCTACCCGCTCGAGCTGGGCGCGATGACCCCGATCTTCTACGCGTTCCGGGAGCGCGAGATGATCCAGGACCTGATGGAATCCGCGACCGGCGCGCGGATGCATCACTCCTACTGCAGGGTCGGCGGGCTCAAGGACGATCTCCCGCGCGGCTTCCTGAAGCGATCGGCGGAGGTTCTCGCCGAGACCCGGAAGCGGATCGGGGAGTTCGAGACGCTGATCATGGGGAACGAGATCATCTACGCGAGGACGCGCGACGTGGGGCTCCTCCCGGCCGAGACCGCGATCGCCTTCGGCACGTCGGGCCCGGTGCTCCACGCGAGCGGCGTTCCGATGGATCCCCGGAAGGACGAGCCGTACGAGAAGTACACGGAGGTGGAGTTCGACGTTCCCGTGGGAACCAAGGGCGATTGCTACGACCGCCTCTGGGTCCTGATCGAGCGGATGAAGGAATCGTGCAACATCATCGAGCAGTGCATGGACCGGCTCCCCCCGGGGGAGTTCCGGGCACCGAAGCTCCCGAAGACGCTCAAGATGGATGGCGAGGTCTACGTCCGGACCGAGAACCCGCTCGGCCTGATGGGCTACTACGTCGTGGGGGACGGTAAGAAGCAGCCGTACCGGCTGAAGATGCGGACGGCCTCCTTCTCCAACGTCAGCGTGATCCCCGCGATGCTGCCGGGCACCTTGGTCCCGGACCTGATCGCGATCCTCGGATCGATCTTCTTCGTGGTCGGCGACGTCGACCGCTGACTGAGCACGCGGGCGCCGGCCCGGCGTGCTCACGGCTCAATGTTGAGGCCGGTCGCGCCGATACCCACGTGGGGATGAACACCGAGCACATCGGCTCGTTCCGCACCCGCACCGGGGATGACGGATCGCTCGAAGTCTGGGCGCGAGGCTGGCGCTTGGAATCTCAGCTGTACGCCCTCATCCCGATGGGCATCGCGCTGATGTTCCTCCTCGCACCGATGTCCGTCCCGATGCGGGTCGTCGGGGCCTTGATCCTGGTCGGTGCGACCTTGTTCGTCTTCCGGATGACGAAGCCCGGTCTCGTGCTGACGTCCGAGGCCATCTCCATCGTCGGTGTCATCCGCACACAACGGTTCCCATGGGAGCAGGTCAACGGTTTCATCGGGGAGCGGAGGCACGACGAAGCCCGCGTGCTGATGGTCCTGGGGGACGAGCGGCAGATCCCCCTCCCCGGGACGCTCGACCCGGAAGAGCTCGATCCGTACGGCGATGAGGGGCAGATGCTGTCGGCCGCCGACCAGCTGAACCATCTCCGCGAAGTCGCGATCTCGGGTGATCTCCCGGCGCCGGTCCCCGCTGTCCACGCTCCGGCCCCGCCCGCCCGTTCCGGCGACGCCGGGGGATCCTCGAAGGATCGTCGCCGAGAGCGGAAGGAGCTCCGCGCGGCTCTGAAGGCCGTCCGTCTCCCCAGGGCGGGCGCGCCATCGAGCGTCCCCGTGCCGGATGAGGAGCCCGCCCCTCCGCGACGCCGCCGTCGGCGGAACCGCACCGAGCCCGCCCCAGAGCTCCTGGAAGTTGCGATCGCCGAGCCGGAGCCGGTCGCCGTCCACACGCGACGGGAGAAGCCGGCGACCGAGGGTCTTCCCTCGTACTTCCCGACCCCGACCTACATCCCCCAAGCCGAGTACGCCCAGATGCTCCGCGACCAGAAGGCGGCCGAGAAGGCCGCTGCGGAAGCCTCCGCCGAGCTCGCCCGGTTGGCGGGGATCGACGAGCTCGCGAAGAAGGAAGAGTTCTCCGACTGGACCACGTGACGGCGACTCAGATCTGCCGGTTGAACCAGGTCCCTCCCGGACCGGTGTAGCTGAAGGCCTCACCCCAGACACCGATCGTCTTCCCGGTGTTCGTGATGGCGATCTCGCCGTAGTCGCCGTAGAACTCCTGGAAGCCGGCGGCCGTCTTGTATGCGGCTCCCGAGATGGCGTCGGAGATGTTGACCGCTGCTGCCCAGGTCACCCCGCCGTCCGTGGAGCTCCGGTACCAGATGTTCCAGGCGTCGTGGTTCCCGCCGTTCGTCTGGGCGAACCACATGCGCACGTCACCGGCACCCCGGGACTCGACGACGGGAGCGGTGGATTGCTCGGATGCCGGCGACAGCGTCGAGCGAGCCGACCACGCGAGCCCGCCGTTCGTCGACCTCTTCGAGAAGATCAGCTGCTTGCCTCCAGGGGTGGTCGCGCCGTCGTAGACCATCACCAGGTTCCCGGACGCGTCGGCGGACACACCGCTGTGGCCGATGTAGAAGTCCGAGGTACACCCGGCCGCCACGCACGATTCACCGATCTCCACTGCGTCGACGACCACGTTGCTCCACGAGGCGCCCTGGTTCGTCGAAACGATGGCGTGGTGCTGCACGAGCCCCTCAGGTGTCGACCCCTGGCCGCCGTACAGGATGCTGCTCTCGGAGAACACGACCGTGCCGTTCGGCAGGACGTCCGCGTCGTACGCGAAGTAGTAGCGAGGGCCGTTGTCGATCTTCGTCTGCGTCCAGGTTGCGCCGAAGTCGTGGGACTGCGCGATGTAGGGGTCCCCGGCGTTCGGGCCGTTCCACGACACGTAGATGTGCTGCCCGTCGTTGCTCATCGCGAGGACGGGTTTGTCGGTCCACGAGACCTTCCCGTAGGTGGGCACCGGGGCCGACCACGTCTGTCCGTGGTTCGTCGACTTGAGGAACACGGTGTTGAAGCCGTTCATGTAGAGGGCGTAGACGTGGCCGGTGTTCGGGACGACCTCGATGATCGGATCGAACTGGGCGGATCCCTTGCACGCGCACAGCGGGACGCCTGGGCCCCAGGTGGCTCCTCCGTCCGAGGAGATCTCGAGCGCCATCCATGGGCTCGGGCAGTTGCCCGGGCACGGCTTCGGCGCGTACCGGGTGGTGACCATGTAGACGAACGGGGCGTTGGGATCCGCCGCGATCGCCGGCTCCCAGTCGTCCGTCGAGACGTTCATCAGTTGCTCGCCCGCCCATCCCGGGGCGGCGGCGAGGACGACCTGTTCCCGTGTCCCGAAGGTTCCGGCAGCCCGCGCCTCGCGCAACGCATCCAACCGCAGGTCGGTCGTGAGCTGTTGCTCCAGCCGCTCTTCGTTCCCCCCGGGCGCTCG
This sequence comes from Actinomycetota bacterium, assembly GCA_035696925.1. Classification (GTDB taxonomy): domain Bacteria; phylum Actinomycetota; class UBA4738; order UBA4738; family HRBIN12; genus JAJNBA01. Next base: position 8,333 of record DASSDW010000104.1, on the reverse strand, counting down.
ACCCGGTCCGCGAACGGCGCTCGGAGCGTTCATCACGAGCACCAGCGCCGCTGCCACCACCACCATCGCGAGCAGGGTGAAGAGACCGGAGATCGTCCTTGCGGGCATCGATTCGCCTCCCATCGTCCTGGTGGATCGCCAACGTCACGGGGTACGGGCCGACTTACGAGGAAGAGGGTGCATCCTATCCCCCTTCCGGACTACGGCGCCAGTCCGCGGTGGGTGTGCCGGGTACCCTGCTCGGATGCGCGGGCCGGCCACGCGAGATCCTCAGCCACGGTGGGGCGCGCGGATGGTCCTCCCGATGCTCGTCCTCGCGCTCTTCGTCGGTCCCCTCGTCCTCGCGTTCCTGGGGTCACTCCGCCCGATCGGGACGACCCCCCCGGTGTCGATCGACCTGGTGCCGCCCGGTGCAGGTCTGTCGAACTATGGCGAGCTCCTGGGCAACGCGGTGCTCCGTCGGGAAGCGCTGAACTCGCTCCTCGTGGCCGCGATCGCCGTCCCTCTCGGCACGCTCGTCGCCTCGCTGGCCGGGTTCGCGATCGCCCGATTGCCCCGGAGGGCCGCCCTCCTGCTCCTGGGACTCACGCTCGTGGCCGCGGTGGTCCCCGCGTCGACGCTCTTCGTCGGCCGCCTCGTCCTGTTCCGGATCGCCGGGCTCACCGACTCACCGGTTCCGTTGATGGCTCCCGCGCTCGTCGGCGTGTCGCCGCTCCTGGTGCTGCTGTTCGCGTGGAGCTACCACTCCGTCTCCGCCGACGTCTACGACCTCGCGCGGGAGGCGGGACTGGGACCGTTCCGCACGTGGTGGATCGTCGCGATGCCGATCCGGCTACCGGTCGTCGGGGTCGCGGCGGCGATCGCGTTCATGGTCTCGTGGGGCAACCTGACCGATCCGCTGCTGTACGTCTACGACGAGCGCTGGTACACGCTGCCGCTCGGCCTCGCGTCGCTCGCCCAGCTCCCCTCCACCGATCACGGAATGCTGTTGGCCGCCGCGGTCCTCGCGATCGTTCCCGTGCTCGTGACCGCGTTCCTCATCCAACGGTTCGTATCCGACAGGAGGTGGGCATGACCGTATCCACCCGGTACGTCAGCGCCCTCGTCGTGTTCGCCCTCGCGGTGGGCGCGATCGGTTGCGAAGAAGCCGCCGAGGGCCCGACCCGGATCACCGTCATGGTCGCGGGCGATCCTGTCGAGATCGAGGCGTACCGAGCCGTTGTCGAAGGCTTCGACAGTTCACAGGACGATATCGACGCGGAGCTCCAGCCCTTCGCCGAACGGGACGAGCTGATCGCACGGCTCGGCACGTCGATCGCGGGGGGACAGCCCCCCGACCTCTTCCTGATGAACTACCGCTTCTACGGGCAGTTCGCCGCCCGGGGCGCGCTCGAGCCCGTCGGTCCGTTCCTCGATGGCTCCTCCGTGCTCTCGGAAGGGGACTTCTTCGAGACGGCGATGGCCCCGTTCCGCTGGGACGGCGTGCAGACGTGCCTGCCCCAGAACGTGTCGAGCCTCGTCGTGTACTACAACGCGGACCTCTTCCGCGATGCGGGCGTGTCCCTCCCCGTGAGTGGATGGTCGTGGGACGAGATGGTCGACGCGGCGGAACGATTGACGCGCGACGATGGCGAGGACGGGACCGTCGACGTCTACGGCCTCGGGGTGGACCCGGAGATCATCCGCGTCGCCCCGCTGATCTGGTCCAACGGCGGAACCCTCGTGGACGACGAGACGTCGCCGACCGGGTTCGCGCTCGACGGGCCGGCCGTCGCGGCACTGGAGCGATTCCTGGATCTCCGGACGCGCGGCGTCACACCGACCGACGAGGAGGCCGAGGCGGAGGACTTCGAGAGCCGTTTCCTGAACGGGCGGCTCGCGATGCTGATGGAGTCCCGGCGCGTCGTGCCGACCCTCCGGACGATCACGGACTTCTCATGGGACGTCGCCGGCTTCCCCGGGATGGACGAACCCGCGTCGGTGCTCCATTCGGATGCCTACTGCATGACGGCGGCGTCGCAGGAGAAGGATGCGGCGTGGACGTTCCTCGAGTTCGCCCTGGGTCCCGAGGGTCAGCGGATCGCGGCGGAGTCGGGACGCACCGTCCCGTCGCTGCGGTCCGTGGCCGAGACCGACGCGTTCCTGGGTCCCGACGTCGATCCCGCCCACTCCGAGGTGTTCGTCGAGCAGATCCCGTTCCTGCGGTCCGTTCCCGTGATCTCCACCTGGCCCGAGATCGAGGACGCGGTCAACGGGCTGCTCGAGGAGGCGTACTACGGGGGCGGCCGGGCGCTGGAGGTGGCGATCGAGCTCACGGCGAGCACCCGCGGGCAGTTCGCGCGTGCCGAGGGCTGATGGAGAGGTCCGAGCGCCGGATCCTGTGGCTCATGGCGACGCCCTTCGTGATCGGGGTCTGTGCGCTCGTGATCGTCCCGGCTGCCGGCTCACTCGCGATGGCGTTCTCGGAGTGGGACCTCGTTCGGTCGCCTCGGTTCGTCGGTGCGGCCAACTTCCGTGAGCTGATCGGCGATCCCGTGTTCCGGATCTCCCTGCGCAACAGCCTGTTCTTCACGCTGACGGCCGTGCCGGTCCGGCTCGCGGGCGCGCTCGCCCTCGCGCTCCTCCTGCATCACCGGAGCAGGCTCCTCGCCGCGGGCCGCGTGGCGGTGCTGATCCCGACGGTGATCCCCGATGCGGCCTACGCGCTCCTGTGGATCTGGATCCTCAACCCGCTCCACGGGCCCCTGAACCTCGCCTTGGGGGCCGCGGGGCTCCCGACGCCGGCGTGGCTGACCCAACCCACGCCGGCCCGATGGGGCGTCGTGCTGATGTCCGCGTTCCAGCTCGGCGAGGGCTTCCTCCTCGCGTTGGTCGCCCGACGACAGATGCCGGACGAGCTGTACGAGATCGCCTCGCTGAGCGGTGCGGGACGCTGGTCGAGGTTCATCAGGGTCACCCTCCCCGTGATGGGGCCGGTCCTGCTGCTCATCGCGATGCGCGACACGATCGTCACGCTCCAAGGCACGTTCGTCCCCGCGCTCGTCGTGACCGAGGGAGGGCCGCCGCCGTACGCGACGACCTATCTCCCGCTCTTGATCTACCGGAACGCCTTCGAGTACCTCCGCTACGGGTACGCCTCGGCCGCCACGATCGCGATGCTGGTCGTCACGGCGTCGATCCTGTGGCTGCAGTTCCGGGTGGTGATCCGATGGCGGGGGCGGTTCGTGTCCGCCCCGTGAGGGCACGTCCGCTCAGATCCACGACGGACCACGCAGCCCCGGCCTGGCGAGGAGGAGCCAGCGGAGCCGGCCGAGCGCCGAAGGGTCCACGAGCAGCGTGGCTCGGCTCCTCCCGCCCCAGGTTCGGACGGCGTCGAGCCCGTCGCGACGATCCAGCTGTTCGGCCTGCTGGCGGAGCTGCTCGCGGATCCATTGGTCGAAGCCGAGCGCGGTGAGCGCGTGGCGCTGCGTGACGCTCGGGAACGCGATCAGCCCCTGCTTCTCGGCGTGCTCGCTGATGAGATCGAAATCGATCCCGCACGTGATGTCGGTTTCGCCCGGCCGCTCGAGGAGGTTCGCGACCGGTCGGTGTGCCCGATACCCGTGCGGCGAACCGCCCGGCTCGCCCACACCGCCGTAGTCGATCAGGAGCGCGTAGCCCGGGTGGGCGAGCCGGGCCCCCACCGCCTCGATGAACGCCGTCGCTCCTTCCGGGAGCACGGCTTCCTCGCCGTCGGCCAGCGTGAAGACCTCGTCCGGCGGATCGTCGAGATGCTCGACGAACCGATCGCCGTCGAGCCCGACCTTGACCTCCTTCGTCCCCGAGGCTGTTCCTCGCAGTCGCCGGAAGGGCAGGTTGTCCATCAGCTCGTTCGCCAGGATCAACTGTGGCGAGCCGTCGAGCTCCTCCGCGACCGCGACGCCGTCGATCGCGCCGAGCGCTGCACGTGCGCCGGGACTCGTATCGATCGCCGTGTAGTGGACGTCCACGCCGCGCAGGTGCTCGATGAGCTGCCGCGCGAGCGTCCCGTCGCCGGCCCCCACCTCCGACAGCCGGAGCGGCGCTGGTCGGTCCAGCCGGTCGTGCAGATCGACGATCGCTCGGCCGAGGAGCTGCGAGAAGACCGGATGGACGTGCGGGCTCGTGACGAAGTGGCCATCGGGTCCGATCGGTGGGCGTTCGAAGAAACCTCCCGGGCCCGAGAGCGCGAGCGCCATGTACTCCGAGAACGTGATGGGTCCGTGATCCCTGATCGCGTTGGCGATCGACTCGCGCGCCTCCACGGGCCCAAGCGTACGGCCCTGGGTAGCATCGGGTTCCGTGAGCGACGAGATCCGGCAGGCGGCTTCGCTGATCGGCGTTCGGGACGGGCGAAGCGGGCCCGAGGTGCTCGTGATCGAGCGTGCGCCGGATCAGCGGTTCCTCCCGGGCTACGTTGCCTTCCCGGGCGGCGCGGTCGACCTCGCCGACAGGGCGTTGGCGGAGCGCTGGTTCGGTGACGCGGAGGAGGGAGCCCGGGCCGCGGCGGTGCGCGAGCTGGCCGAAGAGGTCGGGCTCGCGGTGACGCGGGATGCCGTCGTGGACACGGGTCCCGATCGCTCCCTCGCATCGATCCACGGATCCCCACCGGCGACCGGCGCGCTCCCGGAGATCGCTCGGTGGATCGCGCCGGAACAGGTCCCCGTGCGCTTCGACGCCCGGTACTTCGCCGTCCGCATGGACGAGGGTGCCGATCCCGTACCGGACGGCGCCGAAGCGGCGAAGGCCTGGTGGGTGTCGCCGGTGGATCTCCTCGCCGCCTGGGATGCCGGGGACGTGCGGCTCTACTGGCCGACCCACTACACGATGCACGCCCTCGCGGATCGACGAAACGCGGCCGACGTCCTCGATCTGCGGCTCGTCACCCGCGAACCCGATGACGACGAACTGGGCCGGTTGCCGCGATCGGTCTTCTTCCAGGACCGATGAACGGCTCCCTGCTGCCGATCCGAAGGGTGCTCGCTCCGAACGCCGGCATCTACACGCTGGAAGGGACGAACACCTGGATCGTCGGGAGCGGTCCGACGTTTGTGATCGATCCGGGACCCGACATCCCCGAGCATCTGGCGGACGTTGCGGCCGAGGCCGGATCGGTCGGCGCGGTGCTCGTCACGCACGATCATCCGGACCACGCGCCGGGTGCGATCGGATTCGGTCGGCTCGTCGGAGCGCCCGTGTACGCGTTCCGGCTCGCGGGCACGACCAAGCTCTCCGCGGGTCAGCCCGTGCGCGCCGGCGAGCTCGACCTCACCGTGATCCACACGCCGGGTCACACATCCGACCACGTTGCCTTCTTCGAGCCCGGCAGTGGCGCGCTGTTCACCGGCGATACGGTGCTCGGGAGAGGCACCAGCTTCATCGATCCGCCCGACGGGGACCTCGTCCAGTACCTGCGGTCGCTTCGACGACTCATGGATCTGGGTGCCCGGTCGATCTACCCGGGTCACGGCCCCGCCGTGCTCCACGCTCGCGACAAGCTGGTCGAGTACCTCGCGCACCGAGACGAGCGGGAGGCGCAGATCGTGTCGGTGCTCGCGGACGGCCCACGCACGATCGCGGAGATGGTCGAGGTGATCTACGCGGATCACCCGAAGGACGTGCACCCTCTCGCCGCGCGGTCGGTGCTGGCGCATCTCGAGAAGCTGGCCCACGAGGGGCGAGCGGAACGGATCGGCAAGGCCGGCGAGGGGACCTGGACGGCTTCGACGCCGAGGGCCTGCGAGCGCTGCGGGCGCCAGGTCAGGGGAAGGGGCCGCTACTGCGATTCATGCACCCTTGCGATGCTGCAGTCCGACGGGTAGATCGGCCTCTCGCGCCCCGGTCCGCACCACGTATCGACCCCTGCTTCGTTCGATGCATCCCCGTCCGGCGAGCTCCCCGAGCGCTCTGTTCACGCTTTCCCGCGTGGCGCCCGTGAGGCCCGCGAGATGCTCCTGCGTGAGCGGGAGCTCGAGTCGCTTTCCCCCGGGGGCGGTGCGGCCGAATCGCTCCGCGAGATCGTCGAGGCGTGCGAAGAGCCTGTCGGCGATCCGATCCCACGCGATCGAGCAGGCGAGCGAGGATGCCCTCCTCGCCCGCCTGGCGAGACCGTCCCGCAGGGCGACCGGCCCCGCGGCGAATAGGCCGCTCGTCACCAGCGCGCGGATGGAGGCGTCGGCGGTCCATCCGGTGGGGCCTCCGACGAGGTCTCCCGGCCCCAGCACGTCGAGGACCAGCCGGTGGCCCTCGACGTCGATCGTCTCCATCAGGAGCGCGCCCCGACGGATCACCCACGCGTCGGGGTAGGGCTCACCCTGGCGGACGATCTCCCGCCCGGGATGCACATCGAACAGCAGGGGGAGTGGGTCGCCGGCCACGCTCACACGCACCACCCCTTCGCGCGCGTGACCCTATCGACGGTCGCCGACACGCCGTCGGAGAGAACGCGCTAGGCTTTGCCCGCGCGGTCCCCGAGGAGGTCACGTTGGCGAAGGCGAAGCTCGATACCGTCATCGCGGCGGTGCCGTTGTTCGACACGCTGTCCAAGCGGCACCTGAAGAAGGTCGCAGGGCTCACGACGACCGTCGAGTACGACGCCGGCGACACGGTGATCCAGGAAGGGGAGCCGGGAGACTCGTTCTTCGTCACCGTCGCGGGGCAGGCGAAGGTGGTCTCGGGCGGCAAGATGGTCCATCGATTGATCCCGGGCGACCACTTCGGTGAGATCTCCTTGCTCGATGGACGTCCCCGGTCGGCGTCGGTGGTCGCCGAGACGCCGTTGTCCCTGCTCCGGCTCCCGCGTGCGTCGTTCCTGCGATTGGTTCGGGACGACGCCGACCTCGCCCGCGCGCTGCTCGCCTCGCTCGCCAGGATGGTCAGGCGGGTGGACCGCTCGCTCGCGAAGTGAGTCCGCTGCGCATCGAGTTCCACCACCCGACGGAACCATCGACGCCGGCCGCGCCTGCGCCGGGTGCTCCGCCCCCACCCCCACCTCCTCCTCCGCCCGCCGTCGCCGCCGCGACCTGGCTCGAGGGGCGTCCGGTCGTCGAGGCGGACGATCCGGCGATCGGAGCGGCGATCGAGCGTGCGTTCCGTCCGACCCCGCTCGTGGTCGACGATCCATCGCTCCGCTCCGCGGGCAGCCGTGGTGAACAGATGCTCCAACCCGGGGATCTGGAGTGGTTCCGAGCGGTGGCACAGTTCCGGGTCCCGGCGGAGACCGGGCTCGTCGCTCGAACCGTCCCGGGCGTGACGAGGGGCGGATACGACCCCGCCGCGAACTACCGTCGGTTCTCGGAGCAGATCGAACGCCTCGAGTCCTGACCGCTCGGCTCCGAACGCTCAGGTGTCGGCCGCCACCCAGCGACGTCCGGCGTCACAGAAGGACAGGAAGTCGCAGTGATGGCACCACGGACCCGGCGTGGGATCGAACGCTCCCTCCCCGATCGCACGGAGCGCGTCCCCGACCCGGGCTCGCACCTCGTCGGGATCGCCCATCGGATGCGAGACCTCTTCGCCGCCGGCGAGATACAGATAGGTGAGCGTGAGATCGTCCGGGCGCTTGCCCCACACCTCGACGCAGGCCAGGCCGTAGAGGTCGAGCTGCAGGCCGGCGAGCGGGTCGTCGGCCGGGGGACGCCGACCCGTCTTCCAGTCGACGACCTCCCACGGACCCTCGACGGCGGCTCCGAACACCGCGTCGATCCGACCCGAGACGGCGAACCCGTCCAGCCGCAAGAGGAAGGCGCGCTCCGCGAACAGCGGGACCACGCCCGCGAACCGGCTGGCGAGGAACGCCTGCCGCAAGCGGTCCACCTTGCCCGGCTCGGTCGCGAGCTCCTCCGCGGTGAGGTCGGGCGCGTCGTCCAGCTCGAGGAGCTGACCCTGTCCGGAGGACCGGCGTTCGATCCAGCGATGGACCTCGGTCCCGATCCGGGCGGCCGGTCCCGAGAACCGAGGGAGCGGGCGCACGGACGTCCAATAGAAGCGCTTCGGGCACCGGGCGTAATCGATCACCCCTCCCACCGACACGTTCCGGGGCAGCGTCATCTCGCCGCGACGACCCTCGACCTCTTCGCGCTCCCTCAGGTGGAGCGCCAGGCCGCGACGGTCCGCACCGAGCCGCTGCAGCGTCGCTCGCTCATCCGGGTCGAGCGGCTCCAGGAGGGAATCCTGGATGACGCCCGCGCTCTCGGCGGTGGCCACCGCCGCATGCCGCCAGCCCTCGGGGAACACGGGATCGCGTTCCGCCGACAGGGCTGGGCCCGGCCAGTCGCGGACGAACCGCTCCCGGTACCCCAGGATCGGGTTATGCT
>DASSDW010000103.1:0-8416 GCA_035696925.1 Actinomycetota bacterium | reverse complement strand
CAGCCCCCTCGTCGTCTCGAAGAGCTCGATCGCGAGCACCCCGACGTGCCCGAGCCGCTCCATCACCGCGAGGGCGAGCTCCTCCGCCTTCGACCGCAACGCTGACGTGACGGATGTCGCGGGCCTCGACGTGCGGAGGATCCCGTCACGGTGGACGTTCTCGACGAGCGGATAGAACACTGCGTTCCCGTCGCGGCCCCGCGCCCCGAGGATCGACAGTTCCCGATCGAACGGCACGAGCGCTTCCAGGATCGAGGGGACCTCCCCCACCTCCCGCCAGGCGTCGCCCGCGTGGTCCGGGCGCTCCAGCCGAACCTGCCCCTTGCCGTCGTACCCGAGACGGCGCGTCTTCAGGATGCTCGGGAACCCGACGAGGTCCATCGCTTCGCCGAGGTCCTCCATGGAGGAGACCGGTGCGTAGGGAGCCACCGCCAGCCCCACCTCATCGAACAGGGTCTTCTCGAGGAGGCGGTCCTGCGCGAACTCGAGGGACTCGGGCGGGGGGAAGACCGCGACCCGTTCGGCGAGGAAGCGTGCGGAGGTCACCGGCACGTTCTCGAACTCGTACGTGACGACGTCGGAGACCGAGGCCAGCTCGGCGAGGGCCGCCTCGTCGTCGTATCCGGCCACGATCGAAGGAGCGACACGGGAGGCGGGCGAATCCGCAGCGGGGTCGAGGGTCACGCACTCGATCCCGATCCGGGCTCCGGCCTCGGCCAGCATCATGCCGAGCTGGCCACCGCCGACGATCCCGACGCGCGTCACCGTTCGTCGGGATCGGGATGCGCGACCACGTTCTCGGTCTGCGCCTCCCGGAATTTCAGGAGCTGCTCGCGGACCTGCTCATCCTCGAGCGCCACGATCCCGGCGGCGAGGAGCCCCGCGTTCACGGCGCCGCTCACCCCGATCGCGAGCGATCCGACCGGTACGCCGGCCGGCATCTGCACGATCGACAAGAGCGAGTCCATCCCTTTCAGCGCCTTCGACTCGATCGGCACCCCGAGGACCGGCAGGTGCGTGTTGGCGGCCGTCATCCCGGGGAGGTGCGCCGCCCCGCCTGCGCCGGCGACGATCACGCGGAGCCCCCGGTCGGCGGCGGTCCTCGCGTACTCGACCATCAGCTCGGGCGTGCGATGGGCCGACACCACCTTGCTCTCGAACCGGACGCCGAGGTCCTCGAGCGTGTCGCAGCAGTGCTTCATCGTCTCCCAGTCGGAGCGGGAGCCCATGATCACGCCGACCTGCGGCCTCTCCACGGCGCGAGTGTACCGACGCCGCACGAGGCGAGAGCAGGCGCCACCCTACGTCGGATGGGAGTTGCGGAGCCACCTCCGCCTCACTACCTTGTCATCCCCATCACCCCCGGGAGGGACCCGTATGTCGCAGCGCTTCCGCACGCTCGTCCGGACCGGCATCACCATCGTGGCCTCGCTGACGCTTCTCGTGGCGATCTGGGGCACGCAGCCCAGCCGGTTCCAGGACCGTGTGCGTGAGCGGGAGAGCGAGGGGGAGGACCTGAGCCTCCAGGCGCTGGCCCGGCGTGGTCCCCGGCAGCTTCCGATCATGGTGGTGCGCGAGAAGATCGGCGAGAGCGGCGAGGCCGAGCGTTTGGGGGGTCCGGCCGCCGAGGCCTACGAGAACCGCGCCCTGCCTCGCTCCAACATCAAGTTCAAGCAGGTGAAGAGGGCGATCGTCGCCTCGGAGTCGATCCCGTCGGGGCGGACCGGTCTGAGCGCCCCGCTCGCCGCCGGATGGCGGGAGCTCGGCCCCGTGACGCCGACGGTTCCCGCGATCGCGACGTACACGGATCGGGCGACCCAGAACTCCGGTCGCGTGACGTCGATGGCCATCGCGCCGACGTGCGTGCCGGGCGACTGCGAGATCTGGGTCGGCGCCGCGGGCGGGGGCGTGTGGTACGCGCCGAACGCGCTCGCAGCCGAGCCCGCCTGGCAGCCGCTCGACGCAGGGATCACCTCGAATGCGATCGGCTCCCTCGCGATCGACCCCAACGACCCGAGCCGCGTCTTCGTCGGCACCGGCGAGCCGAACGGCTCGGGTGACTCGGAAGCGGGCGTCGGCCTGTTCACCTCGACCGGTGGAGGCCCCTGGACGCTCGTGCCGGCCAGCGTGCCGATCGCCCGCGATCGTTCGATCGGTTCGATCGCGATCGACCCGACCGACTCCGACCACTACTACCTCGGGACGGCGGTCGCCCGTCACGGCTCCTCGTCGGCCAACGGCGGCCGCAGGACCCCGCCGAACGCGCCCACGCTCGGCGTCTACGAGACGACCGACGGCGGGGTAACGTTCGATCTCGTCTTCTCTCTCGACCCGAACCCGACACCCGCGTCCACGGGCAACGACTGGTTCCAGGGTGGCGTGAACAGGATCCTCCTTGATCCCAACGACCCCGACACGGTCTACGTCGCTCTGTTCGGATACGGGCTGTGGCGCCGGTCACCGTCGATCGACGGCACCACCCAGTTCCGACAGGTCTTCCAGACGTTCAATCCCGACGACACGTTCGGCGATCGAACGGAGTTCGACCTCGTCGACGTCGGCGACACCACGCGCATCTACCTCGGTGACTCGTCCGACGATCTGGCCTACTCCGTGGTCTGGCGGACCGACGACGCGAACGTGCCCGCGGCCGACCTGCTGACGGGCGGGACGAACGGGGGCTGGACGCTGCTCTCGAGCCCCGTCAACGGCACCGACGGGTTCGGCTCGTACTTCTTCTGCCACTTCCAGTGCGGATACGACATGTTCGTGGAATCACCGCCGGGCCAGCCCGACACGGTGTGGATCGGCGGCGCGATGAACTACGACGAGCTCCCGGTCTTCGGGGGCAACGGTCGCTCGAACGGGCGCGCCGTGATGCGCTCCACCGATGCGGGCGTCTCGTTCACCGACATGACGAACGACGCCCAGAACCCGCCGCTCGGAATGCACCCCGACCAGCACGCGATCGTCTTCGCGTCCGATCCCGACATCGCGATCGTGGGGTCCGACGGTGGTGTGATCCGCACCGACGGGAACTACGTCGACGACTCCGGCGAGTGCGCGTCGAGGCCGATCGAAGGGCCGGACCTCGTGGACTGCGAGAACTGGCTGAGCGCGGTGCCGCGCTTGCTCACCACGATGAACGACGGGCTCGCGACGATCCAGTTCCAGAGCCTGTCGGTGAACCCCGACGACCCGTTGGGAGATCTGATGGGCGGGACGCAGGACAACGGGACCTGGCTCTTCTCGGGCGAACCCGAGTGGCTGGAGACGATCGACGGCGACGGCGGTCAGTCCGGGTACGGCGCGGAGGACAGCGACATCCGCGTCCACACGTACTTCGACGCCACGCCCGACGTGAGCTTCGATGCCGGTGCGCCCGGGAGCTGGAACTGGATCGGCGATCCGCTCCAGAAGAGCAAGGAGCAGCGCTCGTTCTACGTGCCCCTGATCACCGATCCGGTCGTGGGTGGGGCGATGTTCACCGGGATGGAGAGCATCTGGCGGACCCAGAACAACGGTGGCCCGCAGGCGTTCCTCGAGGAGAACTGCAACGAGTACACGGGCACCTTCCAGCACGTCTGCGGGGACTGGAAGCCGATCGGTTCGGGCACGAGCGGCAACCTGACGTCGACGTTCTACGGACGCGACAAGCTCGGGCACTACGTCGTGGCCACCGAGCGCTCCGGCGGCGACACCGGGACGCTCTGGGCGGGAACCCGGGTCGGTCGCGTATTCGTCTCCAAGAACGCGAACGGCCCCCGACAGCAGGTGAACTACCGGAGGATCGATACGCCCACACAGCCGGAGCGGTTCGTGAGCGGGATCGCGATCGATCCGACCAACCCGAACCACGCATTCGTCTCGTTCTCCGGATACGAGGCGTACACGCCCGGCCAGCCCGGTCATGTATTCGAGGTGACGTTCCACCCGGGCACCGGGAACGCGACCTGGAAGAACATCAGTGCCAACATCGGCGACCAGCCGGTCACCGACGTGGCGTTCGACGACCAGACGGGCGACGTCTACGTGTCGACGGACTTCAGCGTCCTTCGGCTCGAGGACGGCGGCAACGCGTGGGTCGAGGCGGCCGCGGGGCTTCCGCCGGTCGCCACGTACGGCCTCACGATCGACACGTCGGACGCGGGCAGGGTGCTGTACGCGGCCACGCACGGCCGAGGTGCCTGGTCGGTGGCGCTGCCGTAGAGCCGCGACCGCGGTGGGTCAGGCGGCCGGGTTCGTCACCGTGGCCGCGAACTCCTCGAGGTTGTCCACGTAGCGCTGGACGTCGGCGTCGGAGTGCACGATCGAGGTGGTCCAGCTCTCCCACTTCGACCCGGGTGACTTGAACACCCCTCGGTTCAGCTGCCACAGCCACGCGAGCTGCGGCACGCGGTCATCGATGTCCCAGAGATCGCGGTACTCGTGGATCGGTTGGTCGCGGAACTCCACGGACCCCTTGGCCCCCAACACCTTCACGTTGGCCGGGAGGCCATGCTTCGTGCACGCCTCCAGGCTGCGGACGAGGATCGCGTTCAGCCCGTCGAAACGCCCGTACGCCTCGGGCGTCATCACCTCGAGCACGTTCGCCTTCGCCGCGGCCATCGTCAGCGGATTGCCGTTGAACGTGCCCTGCTGGTCGAGCTCGCCGCTGATCACCATGCCCATCGCCTCGTCGGTCCCCCCGATCGCGCCGCACGGGAGGCCCGCGCCGAGCGCCTTCGCAAGACAGACGAGGTCCGGCACGACGCCGAACGCCTCGACGGCACCGCCCCACGCGAGCGTGAAGCCGGTCTTCACCTCGTCGAACACGAACAGTGCACCGTCCGTCCGGCAGAGCTCCTTCAGGCCGGCGAGGTAGCCGGGGTCGGGCAGGACGAGTCCGCAGTTCGTCATCGCCGGCTCGACGATCATGCACGCGAACTCGCCGGCGTGCTCGGCGAACGCTCCCTTCGTCGCCACGAGGTCGTTGAACGGGACGTTCACGACGAGGTCGACGAACTCCTTCGGCAGCCCCTTCGTCTGCGGCACCGCGACGGGACGGTCGCGTGAGCCCGCCTGTTCCTCCGACGGGAACACGCTGACCATCAGCGAGTCGTGGTGGCCGTGGTACGTACCCTCGATCTTCAGGATCTTCGAGCGGCCGGTCAGGGCGCGGGAGATCCGGCACGCGTCGAGCGTCGCCTCCGTGCCGGAGTTTCCGAAGCGCCACTGCGGCAACCGGTAGCGCTCCGCCAGGTTCTCCGCGACCGGGAGCGCCTCTTCCGTCGGCTGAGCGAAGTGCGTCCCTTCGGCGACCCGGCGCTGCACCGCTTCCACCACCTTCGGATGGGCGTGCCCCATCACCATCACGCCGTAGCCGTTGTGGAGGTCGACGTACTCGTTCCCGTCGATGTCCCACACGTGCGCGCCCTCGCCACGTCGCACGTAGATCGGGTGCGGCGGCCACGACTGCCACGAGGAGGAGACGCCTCCGGGCAGGAAGCGCTTCGCCTCCTCCCGATACGAGAGCGAGCGGGCGTGTCTGCGGTCGAGCGCCTCGGTCTCGCGCTTCGTCAGCTCCTCGACCCACTCCAGGTCGATGTCCACGGTCCGAACGGTATCCATCGCCGAGGAGATTACGCCGTCCGCCGGCTCAGGCGCTGCCGGTCCCGCCCTCACCCAGGGGCGCGAGCCGGGATCCGATCACGAGCGCTGCCGAGAACAGGACGAGGTTCTTGATGACGAACTCGCCCTCGACGGTGAGCAGCAAAGGGTTCCCGTCGCGGAACGCGATCTCCGGGAGCAGGACGAGCACGAGGAACGTGCCGGCCATCTGGAGCACGAGGAGCGGCAGCGCGAGCCGCATCAACCTGCCCGCCAGGAGACAGAGCCCGACGAAGACCTCCACGGCGCCGAGCGCCGGGACGACCAGGTCGGGATCGAACCAATAGATCGTCTTCGCGACGAGGCCGGAGACCGGCGAGACGTCGAAGATCTTGAGCAGCCCGAACCAGAGAAACACCACGCCGACGGAGATCCGGAGCATGGGGATGCCGATCCGCGCCAGGAACGGCCGGAGCCGGGCGTCTGCGTGCTGGGCTTTCTTCCGAACATCGGCGGCGCTCGATCGAGTCACACATCGATGGTAGCCGCCCTCGCGGAGTTGCTGGGTCGGCCCGTCGGTGCCGATCTGATGGATCCTCTATGAAGGAACCCGGCCGCCCAGGACTGCGTGGGTGGTCCTCCCTACGCCATCTGTGGAATGCTCCCCGTAGTTGCTCGAGATCTGCCCGGCTCGAGCTCGGGTTTGGACGAGAGAGGGGGTGGATAGACCCCGTACGTGGACATCCCGGAAAAACTCCTCGCCTTGTCTCCTGCTGCCCCCGTTCGACGGCGGACGAGATCGCGCACGTCCTCCCGCCGGGAGCGGCGCTCCGCGAGGTTCGAGCGATGGCGCGAGCGGCGGATCTACCGCCTCACCGAACGCCTGGAGCAGCGGCGGGACCGCCTCGCCGACCGCCGGGCGCACCTGAGCAAGACCGGCCATCGAGGTGGACTGTGGACGCGTTTCCGCGGTTGGCTGCTGTCCGGCGCCGAGCGTTTGGAGCTCCTCGACGAGCTGCTCCTGATCCGCTGGAACCGGTTCCTCCTCCATCTCTCCGCGCGTTGGGAGCGCTTGCCGGGCCCGGCGTCCCGAGGAGGTGCGGTCGCCGCAGCAGGCGTCTCTCTCACCTTGGCATTCGCGGTGGTCGTGATGCTCCCCCTTCGAAACGCCGAGAGGGTCGACTCCGGCTCCACGCCCATCGTTCTCCCCGGGACCGAGGCAGACATAGCCCCCACGCGGGAGGCATCGGCTCCGTCCACGCCGGCGGCCACCCCTCCGTCGACGGCGCTCGGCGCCTGGGAAGAGCACGCGAACCTGGACCTCGGGTACCGATTCTCGTACCCGAGCGATTGGGACATCGACGAGTCTTCCGAGGCTACCGTGCTCTCCGATTCGGCCGATCAGGTGGTGATCGAGTTCCTCCGAGCCCCACCGGGTCGCCTCACGACCGCGTCGGATCAGCTCGTCGAACAGGTCACCGCGCCGTTCAGTGGCTTCGCGAGGCTCGCGACGGAGACAGCACGAACCGAGCAAGGGTACCCCTCGACGTCCGTGGGGGGGACGGCGCGAGATGCGGTGGGCACCTCGATCCAATTGGTTGTCACCACCATCAGGGGGCCGGACGGGAACCACGCGATCGTGGTTCGGTTCCCCGCGAGTGATCCCGGCGACCTAGATGCCGTCGTGGAGGTTATCGGGTCATTCCGGCTGGTTTAGGTCGGACCCCGCTTCCATGTCGCGGATACGTCTTCCATCGTCAGGCAGATGGCCTACGATGGTCGGGTTAGGTTTCAGCGGCCGCGGGTATGGGCGATGAAAGCCGGCGAGATGGTCTGGAGGGACGGGATGAGGAGCGCAGCGGTTCGCGCGCTACGTAGGACGCTGATCTCCGTAGTGGTGACGGTCGCAGCTCTGGGATGGGCACCAGGACAAGCGCTCGCAGGGGATCCACCCGTCGATCCGCTGCTTGGATCCGTCGCACAGACCACGTCCGGGGCGGCCGATCTGGTGGACCCGGTCCAGGGGACCGTCGATCAGGTCCAGGGGACCGTCGATCAGGCCGCCGATACCGTGTCCAACACGGCCGATACCCTTTCCGACCCCCTGCCCGACCCCGTGGACGAGGTCGTGGACACGACGACCGACATGGTCGAAGACGTCGTGGATCCCGTCTCCGACGCCACATCCGGGACCGTGGATGCCGTCGCCGGCTCGACCACGGACGTCGTGGGCGGAGTCACGAACGCCCTCGGGACGGCTGCCTCAGGCACGAGCGGTTCTTCGACCTTGCCGGCGGGAGCGTCCGTGGGCGGTCAGCCGGGTGCCTCCTCAGCCGGATCTTCCGGCAGGGATGCGACCGGCTCTGCGTCCTCGACCAGGGCGATGGAGTTCGGCCCCTCCGGTGGAGCGGCCCTCCTCGAGGCACGAGAAGGGGCCGTTCCGGCGTCCGACATCGGCTCGACCCCCTGCGTCACGGTCACACCGACGACGTGCGAGACGACGAGCCAGGCCGCTCAGGACTCCCTGGCGGGAAGGGTCGCCGAGATCATCCGGAAGTTGCTGGCCTTCACCGGCTGGGAGGCGCTCCCATGGATCGTCGCGGCGCTCATGCTCTCGATCATCGGGGTGGCCGTCGTCCGTGGGACCGGTCGGCGACCCCGATTCAGCGGCTCGGCCTCAGACTCCTGACACGGCCGCCGCGAAGGCCTCGAAGTTCTCCACGTAGCGCCGGGCGTCGTCGTCCGAGTGTGCGATCGAGAGCGTCCACGTCTCCATCTTGGCCCACGGCGACTTGAACACGCCTCGGTTCTGCTGCATCAGCCACGC
>DASSDW010000102.1:0-10454 GCA_035696925.1 Actinomycetota bacterium | reverse complement strand
TCCGCCACCGGCTCCTGATCTGCCTGTGGGCCCTGCTCGGCGGCTCGGTGGCCGGCTTCCTCCTCTACGAGCCGGCCATGCGCTTGATCCAGAGCCCGTACTGCGACTTCCTCCGCGACAACCCGGACAAGAACCCGTTCCCGCAACAGGGGTGCTCGCTGGTCTTCCTCGGCGCGATCGACGGGTTCCTCGTGACCGTGAAGGTGATCGTCTTCCTGGCCCTCGTGGTGGCGCTCCCGGTGATCCTCTACCAGCTGTGGGCGTTCATCGTGCCGGGCCTCACGGATCGCGAGCGTCGCTGGGCGATCCCGTTCGTGGCCCTCTCGTTGATCCTGTTCCTGTTGGGCGGACTGGCCGCCTACCTGACCCTGCCGAAGGCCCTGGGGTTCCTGCTCGGGCTGGGCGGCGACTTCGTGAGCCCCTTGCTCACGGTCGACAAGTACATCGGGTTCGTGATCTTCACGATCCTCGCGTTCGGGCTCGGCTTCGAGTTCCCGATCCTGTTGATCTCCCTATCGGCTGCGGGCGTGCTCACGAACGAGACGATGCGGCGCTACCGGCGACAGGTGGTCCTCGGGCTCGCCATCTTCGCGGCCGTGATCACGCCGAGCCCGGACCCGATCTCCATGCTCGCGTTGTTGATCCCCCTCTACCTCTTCTACGAGGGAGCTATCATCGTCAGCCGCCTGATGAAGCGATAGGACGAGACGATGACGATCAAGGGCAAGGGACGGACGAAGACGAGGCAGCCGGTGCGCGCGCCTCGGCGCGGGCCCGTCCCCGTCCCGGTGCCGTTCCTGCGACGGCGAGGGGTGCAGGCCCTCGCCGCGTTCCTGGCGGGCCTGCTGGTCTTCTGGGGCGGCGTCTGGCTCACGAACGGGCTCCGCGCCCAGGACCGCACCACGCGGTCCGAGGAGCAGGACCTCCTCCGCCGACGCGCCGGCGCCTCCTGGAAGTCGTTGATCGAGACCGAGGTGGGAACGATCGGCACGGTGCAGGAAGGGTCGCCTCCCGTCGTCCTACCGGAGGTGCGGACCACCCTCACCGAGCTGGGGGAGCGCACCCCCGAGGACGCCGTCGGAGCGCTGCAGGATGCGGCGGCGGGCGCGAAGGAGGTCTCGGACGCGATCGAGTCCTACGACCTCTCGGGCTCGCTCACGGGCAAGGGCTTCGACAAGGGCCAGGTGCTCCGATTCCTCTCGGCGAGGGACGAGCTGCTTTCGTCGCTCACATTGATCCGCGAAGCTGCACTCCTCGGCGTGGCCGCCGCGCGTCTCGACGTCGCCGACCGGACCGGCGTGCTCGGCCGCGCGCGGTCATTGCTCGCCGGGTCGGACGCCTCGATGACCCGCTTCCAGACCCACCACGTCGAGGCGCTCAGCGGCGCCGGGATCAACCCGCAGCAGCCGGCCCTCCCGGGTCTACCGGGCTCGTAAGGAGCGCATGACCGGCGCAGCGGACCTGGTGGTGGTCGCGAACCCCACGGCCGGCCACGGGAAAGCGGGGAAGCTGATCGGATCGGTCACGACCGCACTGCGCCGGCTCGGGGTCGCGCACGAGATCCGTGTCTCCGAGTCGGGGCCGGACGTGGAGCGTCTCGCTCGGGCCGCTTCCGCCGACGGGGCGAGGATCGTGGCGGCGCTCGGAGGCGACGGGACGGCCTCGCTCGCCGCGAACGGGATCCTCGGGACGGGAACGGCCCTGGCGGCCCTGCCGGCCGGCACCGGCGACGACTTCGCGAAGGCGATCGGCGCGGGGAAGCTCCGGACCGCGATCGAACTGCTCGCCGACCCCAAGACCGCGGACCTCGACGTGATCGAGGTCACCGCGGGCGTCGTCACGAGGAGCTTCCTCAACATCGCCGGCGCCGGGTTCGACTCCGAGGTGAACGAGACCGCGAACGGGATGACGATCAAGCTGGGTGCGACGGGCACGTACGTCGCCGCCCTGGTCAAGACGCTCTCCCGGTTCTCCCCGGCCGCCTTCGTCGTGACGGTCGACGGCGAGCGGCTGGAGAGCGAGGCGATGCTCGTCGAGGTCGGGAGCGGCCGCTGGACCGGTGGAGGCATGCGGGTCCTTCCGGACGCCGTCATGAACGACGGACTCCTGGACGTCTGCATCGTGCAGGCGCTCTCCAAGGCCGCGTTCCTGCGAGCGTTCCCTCGGGTCTTCATCGGGTCGCACACCACGCACCCCAAGGTCACGATGCGCACCGGGACGAAGGTGGAGGTGGAGGCGAACCGGCGGGTGCTCGTCTACGCGGACGGGGAGCCGATCGGACCGTTGCCCGCGATCTTCGAGATCCGGCCCGGCGCGCTCGCCGTGGTGGTCGGTCCGGACGCCAAGGCCGTACGGTGACCCCATGACGACGGGCCTCCTGCTGATCCATGCCTTCCCCCTCGACGCCCGGCTGTGGGAACCGCAGCTCGGCTCGTTGGGCGCTCGGCTCCCGTTGGTCGCCCCGCACCTCCCGGGATTCGGTGCGACCGACGGCCCCGACGTCCTCACGATGGCCGCCGCGGCGGACCGGTGCCTCGGCGCGCTCGACGAGGCCGGCGTCGACACCGCGGTCGTGTGCGGCCTGTCGATGGGTGGGTACGTGGCGTTCGAGTTGTGGAGGGCTGCGCGGCCGCGTATCGCCGCTCTGGTGCTGGCGAACACGAAAGCCGAGGCGGACCAGCCCGAGGCCTCGGCGAAGCGCCGGGAGCTGGCCGAGCGCTTGCGGACCGAGGGCCACGGGTTCCTGATCGACGAGCCCCCGCCCTTGCTCCGGGAGGATGCTCCGGCGGAGCTCCGCGAGCGCGTGCGGGGATGGATCGAGGAGCAGACCCCGAACGCGATCGCGGCAGCCTCGCTCGGGATGGCCGAGCGTCCGGACTCGGTGCAGGACCTCGCGACGATCGACGTGCCCACGCTGGTGATCACCGGTTCGGAGGATCGCCTGATCCCCCCTGACGTCACGGCGGGCATCGCCGACGGCGTCGCCGGGGCGGAGCTGCTCCGGATCGAGGGCGCCGGCCATCTGTCGAACCTCGAGGCGCCGGAGGCCTTCGACACCGCGCTCGCCGGCGTGCTCACGGGGCTCGGTCTCTAGCCTACGCGCCGAGGCGGTCGCGAACCGGGGCAACGGAGGACCGCCCGTAGACTGGCCCGACCGTGACCACACCCGAGGACTTCGCGCGGCAGTTCCCCTTCGCGCTCGACGCGTTCCAGCACGAGGCGATCGATGCCGTCCATCGCGGGATGTCGACCCTCGTCGCAGCGCCGACCGGCTCGGGGAAGACCGTCGTCGCAGAGTTCGCGATCGAGCGCGCGCTCGACCGCGGCGCCAAGGCCTTCTACACGACCCCGCTGAAAGCCCTGTCGAACCAGAAGTTCGGCGACCTCGTCGCCAAGCACGGCTCGGGGACGGTCGGTCTCCTGACGGGCGACAACGCGATCAACCCCGAAGCGGCCGTCGTCGTCATGACGACCGAGGTCCTCCGCAACATGCTGTACGAACGGTCGTCGACCCTCACGGGCCTGCACGCCGTCGTGATGGACGAGGTGCACTATCTCCAAGACCCCTACCGCGGTGCCGTGTGGGAGGAGGTCCTGATCCACCTCCCGCCCTCCGTGAGCGTGATCGCGCTCTCCGCGACGATCTCCAACGCGGAGGAGTTCGGCGAGTGGATCACGACCCTCCGTGGCGACACCCGCGTCGTGATCGAGGAACGCCGCCCGGTGCCGCTCGAGCATCACTACCTCGTGGGGCCCCGGCTTCATCCGATGCACATCGAGCAGGACGGGATCCTGATGCCGAATCCCTACGTCGTCTCCCTGGACCAGCACGAGCTGAAGACGAAGACGTACTACCGGCGCGGGTCGGGCGTGCCTCAGCATCAGCGGATCACGCGCCCGCGCGAGGGCTACCGCCGCGTCTACGTGCCTCGTCGCGAGGAGGTCGTGGAGGTCCTCGCGCAGGAGGGGATGCTGCCGGCGATCTACTTCGTCTTCAGCCGGTCCGGATGCGACAAGAGCGTGCGGTGGCTCCGGGACGCCGGCGTGCGCCTCACGACGAGGGAGGAGGCCGCCACGATCCGCCATCGCGCCGAGGCGCGGGCCGCCTGGGTGGACGACGACGACCTCACGAGCCTCGGCTTCTCCGAGTTCCTCGAATCGCTCAGCACCGGCGTCGCCGCACACCACGCCGGCATGCTCCCGCTGTTCAAGGAGACGGTCGAGGAGCTGTTCCAGGAGGGGCTCGTCAAGGTGGTCTTCGCCACGGAGACACTCTCGCTCGGGATCAACATGCCGGCGAAGAGCGTCGTGATCGAAGACCTGTGGAAGTTCCAAGGTGAACGCCACGAGCTGGTCACACCCGGGGAGTACACGCAGCTCACGGGCCGAGCGGGGCGGCGGGGAATCGATGCGCTCGGGCACGCCGTCGTCGTCTACCAGCGCCAGGTGCCGTTCGAGCGCGTGGCCGGGCTCGCGGCCACACGCACGTACGACCTCGCGTCGTCGTTCCGGCCCTCCTACAACATGGCGGTGAACCTGGTCCGCAACTACACACCCGAGCAGTCGCATCACCTCCTGAACTCGTCGTTCGCTCAGTTCCTCGCCGACCGCGGCGTCGTGGTGTTGGAGCGCTCCCGCCAGCAGGATCTGGCCACGCTCGAGGGCTACCGGAAGAACATGACCTGCCATGTGGGGGACTTCGAGGAGTACTGGGGGTATCTGGAGAAGGCCCACCGGCTCCGTGAGGACGACCGGCGGGCCCGCGATCAGGGACGGCGCGACGACGTCCGGTCCGGCATCGCCGGGCTCCGTCCGGGCGACGTGGTGTGGGTGCCGAGCGCCAGGCGACGCGGTCTCGCGGTGGTCGTGTCGTCGCGGGACGGGAAGCCGACGGTCCTCGCCCAGGACCGCCAGTTCTTCCGGCTGACGCCGCGCCATCTCGAGGACCCGCCGCAGATCCTGACGAAGATCCCGCTGCCCAGGTCCGGGAGCGTCCGCAACCCTCGGTTCCGCCGCGACGTCGCGGCCCGCCTGGTCGCCCTCGACGTGAAGACCGGGGGAGGGAAGCGGCGGGGCCAGACGAACCCGAAGGTCGAACGCGAGGCGGCCCGGCTGGAGGAGCTCGCGGCAGCACATCCGTGTCGGCGGTGCCCGGAGCGCGGGAAGCACGAGCGCTGGGCGAGCCGAGCGACGGAGCTCCAGCGACGGCTCGGCGGTGTCGAGCGCCGGATCAGGGTCCGCACCGAGACGCTCGCGCGACAGTTCGACCGGGTCCTGTCGGTCCTTCGGGCGCTGGGCTACGTGGACGACTGGACACTCACCGTGAAGGGGCAGACGCTCACCCGCATCTACGGCGAGGGCGACCTGCTGGTGGGGGAGGCGCTCGCGTCGGGCCTCTTGGACGAGCTCGGGCCATCCGAGGTCGTCGCCCTGTTGTCGGCGGTGATCTACGAGGGACGGGAGCGGATCCCTCTCTCGGGCGAGATGCCGACCGCGGAGACGAAGGAGCGCTACGAGCGGCTCCAGCGTCTGTGGCGGAAGGTCCGGCGCACCGAG
This sequence comes from Actinomycetota bacterium, assembly GCA_035696925.1. Classification (GTDB taxonomy): domain Bacteria; phylum Actinomycetota; class UBA4738; order UBA4738; family HRBIN12; genus JAJNBA01. The sequence goes on along the minus strand of DASSDW010000102.1, from coordinate 4,898 downwards.
GACGAGCACCAGGTGCAGCTCTGCCGCGAGCTCGAGGCGGGGTTCGCCAGGCCGATCCACCAGTGGGCCGAGGGCGAGGCCCTCGACGACATCCTCGCGGAGACGGACATGGCTCCCGGGGACTTCATCCGGAACTGCAAGCAGCTCGTCGACCTGCTCCGGCAGATCGAGGACGTCGCCCCGCCCGGCACGGCGGAGAGGGTCCGGGCCGGGCGCGCCGCGATCCTCCGAGGCGTCGTCGCCTACACGGGTGTGTAGCTACGCTTCGCCCATGGGACCTCGGCCATGACCAGCCCCTTCGGCACGATCGCCGTGATCGTCGACCCCCGTGCGGGCATCCTCTCCCAGCTCCCGTTGCTGGAGCGGGCGCTCGACGAGCGCGGCCTCGAGCACAGGACCTTGGTGGCGAACGGGTCGGATCCCTCCGCGCTCGCGGCCTCGGCCCTCGACGACGGGTACCGGTTCCTCGTCGCGATGGGCAACGACGCGACCATCCAGGACGTCGTGAACGGGATGTTCCGAGAGGGGCGCACGATCAGGGAGGAGCCCGTGCTCGGGGTGATCGGAGCCGGGAGCGGGTGCGATCTCGTGCGGAGCTTCGGCATCCCCGGCGACACGGAGTCGGCGGCCGCCCACCTCCTGGGGGACAACACCTACGGTCTCGACCTGATGAAGATCACGGCCACGGGCGTCACGGGGGAGCGCCGCACGAGGTACGGGCACAACCTCGCGCAGGTGGGGATGGGCGCGCAACAGGTCGCGTGCGCGGCGAAGGCTCCGGCCTGGCTGGGAGGCTCGCGACGGTTCTACGGCTTCTGGTGCGGCTACCTCAAGACGAAGGCGTCCCGGGTGACGGTGGAGCACGATCGGCGGACCTGGGAGGGCCGGGCATGGAACGTCGTCGTCGCGAACGCGCAGTTCACCGGGGGCGGCCTCCGCCTGTCGCCTCGATCGTTCCCGGGGGACGGCGTCCTGGACGCCCTCGTGTTCACCGGCCCCCGTTCGGGCGCCTACACGCAGCTCCCGCGGCTCTTCCGCCACGGGGATCACGTCCCCGACCCGCACATCCAGGAGCTGAAGGCGAAGATCCGCTTCGAGATCCGATCCGAGCGGCCGCTGCCGGTCATCGCCGACGGTGTCGCCCTCGGCACGACGCCGGTGACGTTCCAGATCATGCCTCGGTCGATCCTCTTCAAGCTATGAGCGCGCCGCACCTCGACCGGATCGGCCGCGCGAACGAGGAGGCGTCGCGTCGCGGGCTGGACGCCCTCGTGGTCGCTCCCTCGCCGGACCTGGCGTACCTCACGGGCTACGACCCGATGCCCCTGGAACGCCCCACGCTGCTCGTGCTCCGGCCGGAGCGCGACCCGGTGCTCCTGGTCCCGGAGCTGGAGCGGCCGCTCGCGGCGGCCTCGCCGACGGGGGAGCAGCTCGAGCTGGTGCCCTGGCTGGACGGCGCCAACCCGTACGAGGCCGCCGCGAGCCTGCTGGATGGGGCGGCCCGGGTCGCCGTGGCCGATCGCCTCTGGGCCTCCCACCTGATCGGCCTCCAGGATGCGTTGCCGGGCACCTCCTTCTCCCCGGCGTCCGAGGTGCTCGGTCGGCTCCGGAGCGTGAAGGACGCCTCCGAGCTCGATGCCCTGCGTGGCGCCGCCCGGGCGGCGGACGAGACGTTCCGGGGGATCCTGACGACGCCCTTCGAGGGCCGGAGCGAGGAGGCCGTCGCGCACGACCTCGCGGAGCTCCTGGTCCGCCACGGTCACGCCGAGGCCGCGTTCACGATCGTCGCGAGCGGCCCGCACGCCGCTTCCCCCCACCACGAGCCCGGGCTCCGGACGATCCTGCCCCGCGACGCGGTGGTGATGGACTTCGGGGGAGAGCTCGGGGGCTACCTCAGCGACACCACACGGACCGTCGTGGTGGGGAAGGCCCCCGAGGGGTTCGAGCAGGCGTACGCGGCCGTCCAGGAGGCCCAGGCAGCGGCCGTGGACGCCGTCCGGCCGGGGATCCGAGCCGAGGAGATCGATCGGGCCGCCAGGGCCGTGATCGAGGCCGCCGGGTACGGCGAGCGGTTCATCCACCGCACCGGCCACGGGATCGGCCTCGAGCTGCACGAGCCCCCCTACATGGTGGAAGGGGACGGAACCGTCCTCGAACCGGGGATGACGTTCTCCGTGGAGCCCGGCGTCTACCTCGAGGGACGCTTCGGGATCCGGATCGAGGACATCGTGGCCGTGACCGAGGACGGGGTCGAGCGATTGAACCGGAGCACCAGGGACCTGCAGATCGTCGCTTGACCGGCCGGCGGGGTCTCGGGTAATCCTCACCCCCGAGAGATGCGAACACGTCCCAGAGCGTTCGCGAGCGGGAGGGCGGCTGCATGAAGGACCGGACGATGACGATGGACACGTCGGAATTCGATCTGGACAAGTACCTGCGTGCCTCGAAGCGGGTCGACCTGTCCTCCGTGGAGTGGGCGCGGATCCGCGAGCACCCCGTCACGACCACCGAGGCGCGCTGCCTCACCTACATGATGGACATCGAGACCCACACGGTGGTGTTCCTCCGGGACCTCCTCGCGACCCGCGCCTCGTTCGATCCCGAGGTCACCGCGTTCCTGTCCTGTTGGGTCTACGAGGAGCTCTGGCACGGGGAGGCGTTCAGCCGCTTCCTCGGCGAGGCCGGGTACCGGGTCGCCCCGACCTTCGAGGACGTGTCGGGAGACGACCCGTTCCCCACCCGCGTCGACCGGAACCAATGGGTCCGACAGAAGTTCGGGACGAAGGGGTACGTCTCCCACATCGGCACGCTGCTCGGATCGGCGCTGTTCCGCGACTTCGTCGCGGTGCACATGACCTGGGGCGCCGTGAACGAGCTCGGGACGCTGACCGGGTACCACCGCATCATCGCCAAGACCGAGCACCCCGTCCTGATCCAGCTCCTCCAGGCCGTGATCAAGGACGAACGCCGACACTTCGCCTTCTACCGGGCGCAGGCCAGGATGCGCCTGGCACGATCGCGGCAGGCGCGGACGATCACCCGGTGGGCGCTCGAACATCTCTGGGCCCCCGTGGGGACCGGTGTCCGGCCGCAGGCCGAGACGGACTTCGTGATCCGCTCCCTCTTCGGCGATGCGGACGGGATGGTCGCCGTCAAGGAGATGGAAGCGACGCTCGGGGAGCTTCCGGGCCTGGAGGGCAGCCGCTTCCTCACGGACGCGCTGGAGGGAGCGGCGACCCGGCTCGGCCGACCGCTCGGGATGGGTTGAGCGATCAGTCTCGCGGGCGGACCCTCGTTCCTTCGGGCGTGTCCATGACCTCGAGGTCCATCGCCTGCAGGTCGTCCCGGAGCTCGTCCGAGCGCGCGTAGTCCTTCGACGCTCGAGCGGCGTCGCGTTCGGCCACGAGCCGCCGGACCTCCTCCGCGGGCTCCCATGCCGCTCGCGCCTCCCGTTCGAGATCGAGTCCGAGGACGCGATCCCAGGTCGCCAGAAGCATCCTCTTCTCGCCGGTCGAGACGTCAGCGGAGTGATCGAGGTCGTTCACCGCACGGACGGCGGCCGGCATGTCGAGGTCGTTCGCGACGGCCTCGCGGAACCGTGAATCGAACTCCTCCGCGGCGGAGCCGAGGTTGTCGACCGGCGCGCCCCACTCCGCGACGTGCCTCCGGAGCTGCTTCACCCGATGGTCGGCCGTCTCCAGCGCCTCCCACGTGAAGTCCATCTCGGATCGATACCGGGTCTGGAACGTGAACCAACGGAAGGCGAGGGGGTCGATGCCCTGCTCGGCGAGATCGGTCACCCGCTTGATGTTCTTGGCGGATTTCGCCATCTTCTGGCCGCCCATCTGCAGGAACCCGCCGTGTGCCCAGATCGACACGACAGGATGGCCGACGGCGCCCTCCGACTGCGCGATCTCGTCCTCGTGGTGCGGGAATTTGTTGTCGTTGCCACCGGTGTGCACGTCGAAGCGATCGCCCAGGTGCTTGATCGACATCGCGGAGCACTCGATATGCCACCCCGGATATCCGTCGCCCCACGGACTCGGCCATCGCAGGAGACGGTTCGCGCCGGCCTTCTTCCACAGCGCGAAGTCCTCGGGGTGCCGCTTGCCCGGATCCGTCGCCAGCTCCGTTCGGTGCCCCGCTCGCAACTGATCCAGCGTGTTCCCCGAGAGCTTCCCGTACCCGGGGAAGGTCGTGGTCTCGAAGTAGACGGTCCCGTCGACCTCGTAGGCATGGCCCTTCTCGATCAGGGTCTCGATCAAGGAGATCATCTCCGGGATGTGGTCCGTCGCCCGCGGGTAGAGGTCGGCCCGCTCGATGCCGACCAGGTCGGCGTCCTCCAGGAAGGCCTGCGTGTACTTCTCGGCGATCTCGGCCGCCGAGAGCCCTTCATCGGACTCGGCCAGCTCCATCTTGTCCCTGCCGGAATCGCTCACCTCGTCGGTCATGTGACCGACATCGGTGATGTTCATGATCCACCGGACGTCGAGCCCCTCGAAGCGGAGGGCGCGGCGGATCAGATCGCCCAGCATGAACGAGCGCATGTTCCCGATGTGGATGTACCGGTAGACCGTGGGACCGCACGAGTAGATCCGCACGAGCCGGCCGTCGACGGGAACGATCTCCTCGACGGCACGCGAAAGGGTGTTGTAGAGGCGCACGAGCCAATCCTACTGAGGGCTTCGGCCTGCCGAGGGTCACGGACGCAGAGCGCGGCCCTCGAACGGGATCGAGAGCGCGATCGTGGTGTTCGTGGTCACCGCCGCCTTCTCGCGGAGCCGCCGGATCAGGTCCTCCAGGTCACCCGTCGTCTTCGTCCGGACCTTCAGCACGTAGTTCGCCTCACCGGCGACCGAGTAGCAGTCCTCGACCTCCGGGAACTCCCGGACCCTCGC
>DASSDW010000101.1:0-4637 GCA_035696925.1 Actinomycetota bacterium | reverse complement strand
TTCATCAACCCCGCGATCTTGGACAGCATCACCTCTCGGGACTCGAGCTCGGCGAGCGATCTCGCCTCGTCGGCCGAGAGGACACGCCCCTCCACGAATCCGCCCTTCAACACGAGGGCGGGGAACTTCTTCGATGCGGCCGTGACGCTCTTGGCCGCCGCGACCGGATCCTCGAGCACGAATGCCACGGCGCTCGGCCCGTCGAACAGCGACCCGAGCCCGGCCGCGTCGGTGTCCTCGAGCGCCCGGCGCATCAGCGTGTTCTTGATGACCGCGAACCGCGCGCCCCCCTCGCCGAGGGACTTCCGCAGCTCCGTGATCTCGGACACGGTGAGCCCGCGGTACTCGGTGAGCAGCAGCGCTGTGGAGCCCTCGATCTGCTCCTTCAGCTCCGCGACCCGTTCGATCTTCTGGGTACTCGGCATCGCGCCTCCTGAATGAACAACGCGTCCCGGCAGACAGCGGAGACGCGCGAGTGGCGCGAGCCCGTACGACCCGAAGATCGTCGCCTCGGCAGGTACCCGAATCGGGATTATGCGCTCACACGCCCCTGCTGTCTGCGGCCGGGTCAGGATACAACAGTTGCTGGACCCATCCCGTCGATCCGGCTCAAAGAAGAGGAGAAGGGGCCGAGCACAGCCCGGCCCCTTCGCATGATCCGTGGTGCGCGCTAGCTCACGGGCACCGTGACGGTGTCCGACTCGACGCCGTCCTCGAGCAGCGTCAGTGTCGCTGTCGTGAACGTCACGTCCACGATGTTCGGCGTCCACTGGTTGTTCGGGCATGTGGGCGTCGGCGGGAGCGGCTCCGGATCGTCACTCGTGATGGTGTATCGGAATTGACCGTTCCTCGGTGTCGGCCGCGGGTCGGTCGTTCCCGCCACGGTGACTGACGTGTCTTGCCCCGGGGCGACGTTGCCGCCGGGGTTCGTGCACTCAACCGATGCGATGCCCGCCGCATCGAGGGTGATCTCGAAGGTCGTCCCCCCGAGCCCGGCCACCTTGCCGGAGCACGCGACCTGTGTCCCGATGTCACGACAGGTCTGCGTCTGTACGAAGTGCCCGCTCTGCGCCAGCGCCGGAGCCGCCATCAGCCCGACGAGCGTGAGCGTCAAGACACCCAACTTGAAGGGATGCTTCATCCGTCGCCTCCTCTGCCCCGCGGTCGTCGCCCCCCTGGCGGCGATGGAACGCGAGGCACCGCCTTCCAGGCTAGGAGGGAACGGCGGGCCACCGCATCGGCGCATCTACGCCTTTGGAACTACGCGGTTCCACGCATCGGCTCGTACGCGGAATCGCTCATCTTCTTGGCGAGAGCGACCGCGGCGAGGCGCGAAGGCACTTGGAGCTTTGCAAGGATGTTGTGGACGTGCTTCTCGACGGTCCGCGGGCTGATCCTGAGCCGTTCCGCGATCTCGGAGTTCCCGAGCCCGCGATCGAGCTCCGCCAGGATCTCGCGCTCACGATCGGACAGGAGCCTGAGGAGCTCGGTGCGCTTGCGCTCTCCCTCGCGGAGCCGAGCCGCCCTCTCGATGGCATCCAGCAGCCGGCTGGAATCGACGAGCCGCTCCCCCGCAGCCGCGGCGCGAACCGCGTGAAGGACCTGCCCGATCCCGCCGGAAGAGTCGACGATCCCGTACGCGCCCGCCTCCACGCCAGCCACGAGGAACGTGTCGTCCATCTTCTCGTCGGCGACCAGGACGACGGGTGCCTCACACGCCGCACTGATGGGCCGGACCAGGTCCCGCAGCGAGCGTGGGGAAGCTTTGGTCGCCTCGACCAGGATCACGTCGGGTTGCTTGGCCCCGCAGAAGTCGATCGCCTCGTCGAGCAGGAGCGGCCGCGAAAGGAGGCGGACGCCCGCCTCCCTCTTGAGGGCCTCGCAGAGGACCTCACTGAACAGCGGGGTGCCGTCCCGGACGACGATGAGCGCGATGGCGCCGCCGTTGCTGCCATTCGAACGCCCCACCCCACGCTCTCCCAGTTCTCCCTGGCGTCCACCGGACGGCCTGGTTCGTCGGGGGGACAGAAGTGTATCGAGGCTGCGGCGAAACGAAAAGGGGGGAGGGATAGTCGGCCGAGAGGCCTGGACGCCGCCTGGGCCCGATATTCCCTGAGCGCAACTCCTTCGAAGAGGATCCGCTTGCGCGATGAGAAGGCTGGTCCTTCCCGAGGTTCGGCCTACTCGTGCCCGCGCACTTCAGATGGAGTCGCCGGAGCCGAGCCGGCCGCGCGCCGGGCTATCCCTCCGCGGCGGCCATCTGGACGCCTCGAGGCTTGGACGCGTCGATCCGCACGCTCGGTCCCATCGTCGAGGAGACGGCCAGCGACTTGATGTAGCGGCCCTTGGCCGACGACGGCTTCGCCTTCAGGAGCTCATCGATGACCACGAGATAGTTCTCGAGCAGATTGCGCTCCTCGAACGACTTCTTCCCGATGATCAGATGGACGTTGCCCGTGCGGTCGGCTCGGTATTCGACCTTGCCACCCTTGATGTCGGCGACCGCCTTCGCGATGTCGTTCGTCACGGTCCCGGTCTTGGGGTTCGGCATCAGTCCCCGCGGACCCAGCACCCGGCCGGCCTTCCCGACCGACGCCATCATGTCCGGCGTGGCGACCGCGGCGTCGAAGTCGATCGTCCCCTTCAAGACCTCCTCGACCAGCTCCTCGCCGCCGACGACGTCCGCTCCGGCATCTCGCGCCTCGCGCGCCTTCTCCCCTGCCGCGAACACGCCGACACGTACCGACTTGCCCGTGCCGTGAGGCAGGGCCACGGTGCCGCGGATCGCCTGGTCGTTCTTCCGAGGGTCGACCCCGAGCCGGAAGGCGACCTCGATGGTCTCGTCGAACTTCGCTCCCGGCAGCGACTTCAGGATCTTGATCGCGTCCGCCGGGAGGTACTGCTGCTCACGATCGAAAGACTCGGCTGCCTCTCGGTACCGCTTCCCGGGCTTCGCGCTCACGAGGCCACCTCCACGCCCATGCTGCGCGCGGTGCCCTCGATGATCCGCATCGCGTTGTCGATGTCGTTCGCGTTCAGGTCGACCATCTTGCGCTCGGCGATCTCCTTCACCTGCTGCCGGGAGATCCGGGCGACCTTCTCCCGGTTCGGCTCGCCCGACCCCTTCTCGATCCCGGCCGCCTTGCGGATCAGCTCCGCGGCCGGCGGCTGCTTGAGGACGAACGTGAACGATCGATCCTCGAAGATCGTGAGCTCGACCGGGATCACCTGTCCGGCGAACTGTTGGGTCGCTTCGTTGTACTGCTTGCAGAAGTCCATGATGTTCACGCCGTGCTGACCCAGCGCGGTGCCCACCGGAGGTGCCGGGGTTGCCTGCGCGGCGACGATCTGGAGCTTCGCGGTCGCGAGCACCTTCTTCTTCGGAGCCATCGTTCCCACCTCCTGCGGTCCCAGCGGCCTCGCGGCCTCCCGCGTCTAAGGGTTGAGCGCTAGACCTTCGACACCTGATCGAAGGAGAGCTCGACCGGGGTCTCCCGGTCGAAGATGTTGACAAGAACCTTGAGCTTCGCCTGGTCCGGGTTGATCTCGTTGATCGTGCCGTTGAAGTCGGCGAACGGCCCCGACGTGATCCGCACGATGTCGCCCTCCTCGAACCCGAGGCGGACCTGCGGCCGGACCTCCTCCTTCTTCACGGTCAGGATCTTGTCGACCTCGTGTTTCGACAGCGGCGTGGGCTTCGTTCCGGTCCCGGCGGACACGAAGCCGGTGACGCCTGGCGTGTTGCGGACGACGTACCAGGAGTCGTTGTCGTACACCATGCGGACGAGGAGATAGCCGGGGAACTGCTTCTTCTTCACGACCTGCTTCTTCCCGGACTTGATCTCCATCACGTCTTCCATCGGGATGTGGACGCCGAAGATCTTTCCCTCCATCTGCATCGTGTGGATACGCGACTCGAGGTTGGCCTTCACCTTGTTCTCGTAGCCCGAGTAGGTGTGGACGACGTACCAGTCCCCTTGACCCCGGAACGGGTCCTCCACGGGGGCAGCGACCGCCTCGGTCTCCACGACCTCGGCTGCCTCGTCCGCGACGGGCGATTCCGCCGCCGCTTCCACCGGCTCCACCGCCTCGGCTTCGGCGGCCTCGAGCTGAGGCTCGATCGGCTCCGGGTCGGGCTCGACGGGCTCGGGATCGGGTTCGACGGGCTCGGGCTCGATCGGCTCGGGGTCGGGCTCGACGGTCTCCCCCTCGATCTGGACGGCGTCGGTGAGGTCGGCCTCGGGCTGGGTCTCGGTCTCGGTCTCGGTGACGGGCACAACATCCTGCTCGGCGGCGAAACCGTCTCCCGCGTCGACGTCGGGATCGGAGACGGGCCCGACCGACTCCACCGATTGCGGGAGCTCGCGCTCGTCGGATCCGGACGTGGACTCGGTCTCGTTCAATTCCCCGGTCCTCATCAGTTGCCGAGCACGTCGAACACGAACCTCGTGAACAGGGAGTCGAGCCCGAACACGAAGGCCGTGAGGACGGTCACCGTCACGAGCACCACGATGGAGTACGAAACCAGCTCCCGACGCGTCGGCCAGTCGACCTTGCTGAGCTCCTGACGGACCTCCTTCAGGAACTGGCGCGCACCGGTCCGCTTACGTCGTTCTTGCACGGCGGCCTTCCTGGTG
>DASSDW010000100.1:0-18728 GCA_035696925.1 Actinomycetota bacterium | reverse complement strand
CAGGTCTCGATCCGCGACCTCGTCCGGAACTCGTTGCGGATGCGGCCCGACCGCATCGTCGTCGGTGAGGTCCGTGGCGCCGAGGCGCTGGACATGCTGCAGGCGATGAACACCGGTCACGACGGCTCGATCTCGACGATCCACTGCAACTCGCCGCGCGACGCGCTGTCCCGTCTCGAGACCATCACGATGATGGCGGGGATGGACCTCGGCTCTCGCGCGATCCGCGAGCAGATCGCATCGGCGATCCAGCTGATCGTCTACCAGTCGCGCCTCAAGGACGGAACCCGTCGGTTCACGCACGTGACCGAGGTCGCCGGGATGGAGGGCGAGGTCATCACGCTGCAGGACATCTTCCTGTTCGACTACTCGGCCGGTCTGGACGACGAGGGCCGGTTCCGGGGACGGTTGAAGTCCACGGGTCTGCGGCCCAAGTTCGTCGAGAAGCTCCAGGAGCGCGGCGTGCACGTCGACCCGGAGCTGTTCGCGCTCGAATCGAGGGACCGATAACGATGCTGGCTGCAGACACCTTCTTCTCGAGCCAGGCGATGCTGGCGGTCGTCGTCGCGCTCGTCGCGCTGGCGGCCTTCGCCCTCGGGTGGCTCCTGCTGGGGACCGCCGCTCGCGTCAAGGCGGACCGTGACATGGCGGCGAGGATGGCTGCGATCGGCCGCCCGGTGCCCCAGCAGACCGCATCCGCCGTCGGGAAGCCGGGCTCCGGCTGGATCCCCGAGAGCGTCTCGTCCTTCGGCGACCGGTTCGCCAAGGCGCAGGGCTTCGGAGAGAAGCTCGACGCCCAGCTCGAGGCCGCCGGTGTCAGCCTCCGGTCGGGAGAGTTCGTGGTCGCCACCGTCGGGGCCGCCATCCTGGGCGGGGTGCTCGGCGCGGCGTTGCTCCAGAACCCTCTCCTGGCGGGTGTGATCGGTCTCCTCAGCGCCGCTGCGCCGACCGTCCTCCTCAGGATGTCCCTGGGTCGCCGCGGGGACAAGATGCGCGAGCAGTTGCCGGACGTCTTGACGATCATGGCGTCGTCGCTGCGCGCGGGGCATTCGTTCCTCCAGGCGCTGGACACGGTTGCCCGGGAGATCCCTGCCCCGGCCGACGTCGAGTTCCAGCGGCTCGTGGCCGAGATCCGACTGGGCCGTCCACCGGAAGATGCCCTCGAGTCGTTGGCCGACCGCGTCGGGAGCGCGGACTTCCGATGGGCCGTCCTCGCCGTGAACATCCAGCGCGAGGTCGGTGGGAACCTGGCCGAGATCCTGGACAACGTGGCGGACACGCTCCGGGAGCGCGCGATGATGCGCCGCCAGATCAAGGTCCTCACGGCGGAGGGCAGGCTCTCCGCTTGGGTACTGGCGATCCTCCCATTCGCGATCGCCCTCTACATGTTCGCCGTGAACCCCGAGTACATCTCGTTGCTCTTCACGAAGCAGGTCGGTCTGATCATGTTGGGCACCGGTGGCGTCCTCTTGGTGCTCGGGATCCTCTGGATGAGAAAGATCGTGGATATCGATGTCTGAGGTCTGGTTGGTACTCGCTGTCGGTTGCATCGCCGGAGCCATCCTTCTCTTCGGCATCTTCTTCGACCTGAGCCAGTCAGAGCGCCGCCGCGCCGTTCGGTTGCTCGAATCGCAGGTCGCGGGGACGTCGAGCGAGAACGTGAACCTCCGGGAGCAACACCTTTCCGAGAGCTTCGCGTCGCGGATCATCGTGCCGGTGGTCGCCGGCGCCACGAGGGTCGCGCGACGCATCACACCGATCGATGCGCGAGATCGCCTCGCGCGCAAGCTCTTGTTGGCGGGGGCGCCCACGGGGTGGGACGCGGAGCGTGTCCTCGCGTTCAAGATCATCGGACTTGTCGCCGGGATCGTCCTGGCGTTGGTCGTGTCGTCCGTCATCGGGGACGTCACCCCGTTCATCCGGATCGTGCTGTTCGGGTTGCTGGGATTCGTCGGGTTCGTCGCGCCCGACTCCATGTTGAACCGGCGCGTCGACGAGAGGCAGAAGGAGATCCTCCGCACGCTCTCGGACACCCTCGACCTCCTGACGATCAGCGTGGAGGCGGGGCTCTCGCTGAACGCCGCGATCGCCCAGGTCGTGCAGAACGTGCCCGGTATCCTCTCCTCCGAGTTCGCGCGGATGCTCCAGGAGATCCAGCTGGGAGTGCCGCGCGGCGACGCGTTCCGCAACCTCGCCGAGCGGACCGACGTCGAGGAGCTGAATGCGTTCGCACTCGCGATGATCCAGGCCGATGTCTTCGGTGTATCGATCGCGAGCGTCCTGCGGACCCAGGCGCAGCAGCTGCGGATCAAGCGCCGTCAGGCGGCCGAGGCGAAGGCGCAGCAGACCCCCGTGAAGATCGTGTTCCCGCTGATCCTCTGTATCCTGCCCGCCCTGTTCATCGTGATCGTCGGGCCGGGCGCGATCCAGATCTGGGAACAGTTCATCAACGCGTGAGCCGGCTGTCGGCTCCCCCGCCGACCCGCTAGCCTCCGGCGGCATGAAGGTCGCCTATCAGGGAGAGCCCGGCGCGTACAGCGAGCGGGCCGTCCGCTCGCTGTTCGCGGATGCCGAGCCCCTGCCCTGCGACACGGTGCGGCACGCGTTCTCCCGGGTCACGAGCGGCGAGGCGTCCTACGGCGTCGTTCCCCTGGAGAACTCGCAGGCGGGATCCGTGAACGAGACCTACGAGCTGCTCTCCAACACCAGCCTGCTCAGGATCGTGGGGGAGTCGATCGTGCGCGTCGACCATGCCCTGCTCGGCGTTCCGGGCGCCCGCCTGGAAGACGTGCGCCGCGCGCACTCCCATTGGCAGGCCCTCGCGCAGTGCGAGGACTTCCTGACCTCCATGCGCATCGAACCGGTGCCGGAGCACGACACGGCGGGTGCCGCCCGGAAGATCGCGGAGACGAACGACCCCGCGGACGCCGCGATCGCGAGCGTGGATGCCGCCGGCCTCGCCGGCCTGACGGTGCTCGCGGAGCGCATCCAGACCGAGAAGGAGAACTTCACGAAGTTCGCGGTGATCGGCGGGACCGATCCGGGGTTCGGCCCTGCGGACAAGACGTCGATGGTGATGGCGGTGCTCGACGAGCCGGGGTCGCTGCTCGGAGCCTTGGAGCCGTTCGCGGCGCGTGGGATCAACCTCCACAAGCTGGAGTCGCGACCGAGGCACGGGGCTGCCTTCGAGTACCTGATGTACGTGGACTTCATGGCGGCGGCCGACGACCCCGAGGTGGAGTCCGCCCTCAAGGAGGTCCGGGAGCACACGTCCTTGCTGAAGGTCCTGGGCTCCTACCGCTCCGCGGGAGAACCGGTCTGACCGCATAGCATGGGTCGGTGGCTCGTGCGAGTCGTGCGACGTCCCGGGCGCCGGTGACGAAGAGGTTCCCCGTCCTTCCGATCGTGTCGGGCGCCCTCGTGATCGGCGTCGCCGTCCTGTTGATCGCGTTCCTCCTGTCTCGGATCGAGGAGGAGCAGCACCGCGGTGGCCCGCTCAGGAACGATCGTCCGCCGGAGGGCGCAGCCCCCATCAACACGGCGTTCGAGGGCCTGGTCACGTTCCGAGGCAACGCGACGCGCAGCTACTACGGCGAGGGGCCCGTGCCGCTGGACCCGGTGATCGGGTGGCGCGCTCCCTCGACCCGGCTCTGCTCGGTGTCGTTCGTGGGCATCGAGCGGAGCGAGTGGTGCGGGACCGGCTGGACGGGGCAGCCGAACGTCCTCGTGGGCGAGGACGGCTCGATCGAGGTCCGCGAGGGCGCCTACGACGGCATGTACCACTTCCTGGACGGGTTGACGGGCCTGCCGCTGCGGCAGCCGCTCGCGACCCGCGACCTCGCGAAGGGCTCGGCGACGTCGGACCCGGACGGGTTCCCGCTCTACTACGCGGGCTCCCGGGACGGCCGGTTCCGGATCGTGGCGACGGATCGTCACGCTCGCGGCGAGCCACTGGTGCTGTGGTCGATCGACGGCGCCACGAGTGTCGAGCGGCCGCTCCGCAACGACGACTGGGACGGCGCCGCGCTGGTCGTGGACGACGTCCTGTTCGAGGGCGGCGAGAACGGGTGGCTCTACGTGATCCGTTTGCATCGCAGCTACGACGAGCTCGGGCTGGTCGCGGTCGATCCCGAGGTCGTGGCGACCGTCCCGGGGTTCGACGACGAGCTCCTCCGAGCGCTCGGCGACACCGAGGTCTCGATCGAGAACTCGGTCTCCCTCCACGAAGGGATCCTGTACTTCGCGAACTCGGGTGGTCTGGTGCAGGGGTGGGACGTCTCCGACGTGCTCGCCGGCGGCTCCGATCTCGAGCGCGTCTTCCGGTTCTGGACCGGGGACGACACCGATGCCACGGTCGTGATCGACGACGCCGGCGATCTGTACGTGGCCAGCGAATATCAGCGATCCGGAGAACGGAGCAGCGAGGTGGGCCAGCTGATGAAGCTCGATCCTTCGCGGCCGAGCGACCCGCTCGTGTGGTCGATCGATGCCCGGGAGATCGGCTTCGAGGGGGCCGGGGGCAGCTGGTCGACGCCTGCCCTCTACGGGGATCTCGTGTACTTCACGACGGCCGCCGGTCGCGTGCTGGCCGTGGAGCGGGACACCGGCGACGTCCGCTGGGAGCGACGGATCGGCGCCCCGGCGATCGGATCGCCGGTCGTCGTGGACGGCGTGCTGATCCAGGGCGACTGCGCCGGGGATCTGTGGGCATGGGACGTGTCGGAGCCCGAGGCGGACCCGGTGCTGCTCTGGAAGCTGCACTTCAGCGACTGCATCGAAGCGACGCCGGCCGTGTGGCGCGGCTGGATCTACCTTGGCACGCGGCAGGGTTACCTCTACGGGCTCACCGAGCGGGGGAACGTCGACATCGCTCCTTGAGGGCGTCCGTCAAGCGCCGAAGAGGATCGACGGGTCCGCGGTGATCTGTGCGCTCCGGTAGGCGACGAGCGCAGCCGCGACCGCCAGCAACGCGACGAGGCCGCCGGCGGCGGCGACCCGACGGATCGCCACGGGCCGCGACGGATCGACCGCGAAGCCAGCCACGAGGCCGGCGACGAGTCCTCCGACGTGGGCTCGCCAGTCGATCACGGGGATCGAGAAGCCGATCACCAGGTTGATGAGGAGCATCGAGAGGGCGGAGCGGAGCCTCGCCTGGGCCATCACGTGACTCCGGCGCAGGTAGTTGTACGCCACGAAGGCCCCCACGAGACCGAAGATCGCCCCCGAGGCGCCCACGGCGACCTGGAACCGGGAGGCGAACGCGAAGGACGTCGCGCCGGCGAAGACGCCCGTGACGAGGAACACTGCCAGCGTGGCGACGCGCCCGATGTCCCGCTCGATCGCGGTGCCGAAGATCCAGAGGACGTAGGCGTTGAGCGCCAGGTGGATCACGCCGGCGTGGAGGAAGATCGAGCTGAGGAGCCGCCACCACTCTCCTCCGACGATCCCGCCGACGGGCTGCGCGCCGCTCGCCCCGGTGAACGGCACGAGAGCTCCTGCATCGCTCAGGGCCTGTCCAGAGGGTCCCTGGAACAGCGAGCCTGGTCCTCCCGCGACGACGAGCTCCCAGACGTACCCGATCGCGATCGCGATCAGCACGAGCTTCGTGACCGACGTCGACTTCACGTTCGCCACCGCGATCTGGCGACCGGGACCCCGCCGGTACTCGCGCCGCGCCTCGGCCACGCACTCCGGGCACTGATGGCCGACCGGCGCGGGGATCATGCAGTCGGGGCAGATGGGTCGGCCACACCGCGTGCAATGCACGCCGGTCTCGACGTCGGGGTGCCGGTAGCACCGTTCCCTGATGGGCGGCGGGGGCATCGTGGGTGTCTGTTCCACCGGCCAATCGTACGTGGGAGGTGATGGAACGAGGGCTAGGCGTCCATCGGCGGGAGCGCCTCAAGGGCGGCTTCCACGTCGGCGGCATCGAACAGTGATCCCCACCGGTCGACGATGACCCCGTCGTCGCCGATCAGGTAGAGCCAGGGCTCGGTCATGTTCTGCGAACCGTCGGGCATCGTGCGGAGGAGCCAGTCGGCGGCGCCCTCGTTCATGACCTGAGGTTGGGCGTTGAAGTCTTTCCAGATCTCGACGTGGATGTAGACGGCGCGGTCGGGGTGCTCGATGGCGAATCGTTGCAGCTCCGACACCTCGGGACCGCAGAATTGGCTCGCGCAGTACGCGGGGGTCCCGAACAGCACGAGCGCGGGGCGCCCTTCGTCGATCGCGTCGGCGATCGACCATCTGTGGAGCTCGGGGTCGGGGATCTCGCCCCTTCCGTCCGCCATCGAGTCGATCGCGCCCTTCCGCCCCTTCGAGTTCATCGTGAGCGTGTCCGTGTGGGGGGCGGGCTCGCCGGGAGCGGGGATGTGGACGTCGGAGAGCTCCGTCACCGGGAAGTCCACCGTCAGCTGGCGGACGACCCCGTCGATCTCGGGCGACAGCGTGGCGCGCCAGATGCCGGCGCGATCGAACGTGACTCCCTCCGCTTCGTAGACGCCTCTGGCTCCCGAGGCGATCGTCGGCGCCTCACCGGATGCGTCCGTTCCCGGCACGGGCACGTACTCACCGGTGGCGCTGGGTCCTTCTTCCGGAGCGCTGGATCCGTCGGTCCCGAGATAGGCGAATGCGAAGTCGACCGTGCCCTGCGTGACGACGCGGACGCCATTCGTATCGCTCGCCGCGATGCCGACCTGGACCCGCTGAGGTGCGCCCACATAGTGCCAGGTGCTGGCCATCTGAGCGGCGAAGGTCGTGTCCACGTCGGACCCAGCCGGGGTCTCGGCGGTGCAGGACATGGCCCCGAGGAGGAGCGCGAGGGTCGCCAGCGAGACGCGCCGAACGGTCATCCGTTCCACCTTCTCACGCGCGCGGTGAAGCACCGGGGAGTGCGCCTTCGAGTCGCAGGAGGAACCGCCGGCGGTCGTCGTGGCGCCCGTAGCTGCCGAGGGAGGGCCCGGCCCGGACGACGCGGTGGCACGGGACGAAGAGCTCGATCGGGGACCGAGCGAGCGCGCTTCCCGCCGCGCGGCCGGCGCGGGTGGCACCCGCGGCGGCCGCCACGTCGCCGTAGGTCCAGAGCTCGCCGTACGGGATCGTCCGTACCGTCTCAAACACTCGCCGGGTGAAGCCCTCTCCCGTCTCCGAGAGATCGGCCGGCGTCTCGAACGCTCGCAGCCGGCCGCGGAAGTAGGCGTCGACCTCGCGGCGGATGGGAGCGGTCCGCCGACGGTCCTCCACGGCGTCGAGGTCGTCGTCGGGGCCACCGTCCTCGTCGAAGTGCGTGCGCACGACGCCGGCTTCGCTGAGGAAGATCGTGAACGGCCCGAGCGGGGTCTCGGCGGTGGTGCGCCAGAGCGTCGAGCCCTCGTCCGCCATCGGCGCTAGATGGGGGGCCACGGGAACGGGCGATCAGGCCCCGGCTCCGGGAACCGAACGGCCGCGGCGACCGTGTCCGCGCGTTCCGCCAGTGCTGCGAGCTCCGCCGGTGAAAGGAGGTTGGCGAGCTCGTCGCGCACCTGTCCACCGCGGATCTCGCCGGCGAGACGGCGCACGTCGGCCCTGGTCCCCTCCTCGACCGGGTCGCCGATGAAGTCCCAGATCACCGTCCGGAGTTTCGGTTCGTCGCTGAAGCACACTCCGTGATCCACCAGGAAGATCTGTCCGTCCTCTCCGAGCAGGCAATGCCCCGACTTCCGGTCGGCGTTGTTGACGACCATGTCGAACGCCGCGACGCGGCGGAACTCCTCAGGGAACCGCTCGGCGAGGGTGAAGTAGTGCTCCTCGGGATCGTGCGGGACGAACCGCTGCACCGACCCCACCCCGTACGGCCCGTCACGGAGGACGGTGGCGGGGACGTTCGGCCACCCTAGGGCCCGCGAGACGACGTAGGCGGCCACCTCGCGGGCACAGAGCGTCCCTTCCGGGAAGTCCCACAGCGGCGCCTCGCCGCGGCGGGGCTTGTAGACGGCGAGGACGTCCTCGTCGGCGTTCTTGGCGCGAGCGAGGAACGTGTGGTTCGACGCGTTCGGCAGCAGACCGAGCACCTCGAGCTCGCCGGTGCCAAGGACGTGCGGGACGGCGGGGTCGCTCAGTCCCGCTTCGAGTGCCCGTTCATCGCGGGACACGCGTGGCCCTCCGCGTCGATCGGATTGCCGCAGAACTGGCACGTCGGCCGGCCCCTCGCGGCGACCTCCGCTCCGTGCCGAGAGAGCGCCAGCATCTGGGTCGGCGACGCCCAGATCCGGATCGATTCCGGCTCCGCTCCCATCTCCGCACCCAGTACCGAGCGCGGATCGTCCTCTTCCAGGTCCTCGGGATCGGGCCGGAACTCTTCGACCTCCAGGAGGAAGAGGTCGCGATCCTGGTCGAAGCCGATCGACAGGCGGCCGGCTCGCCAGCGCGGATCGATCGGCTCCTCGAGGGCCATCGCCGAACCCTCGAGGGCTGGCGTCCCGGCAGACCCGCTCCCGAGCTCCGTCACGAGCTCGGCGCTGGGCACGTCCTCCAACAGCTCGAGCACGGAGGCGGCCAGCAGCTGCACCTGCTGCTTCTCCACGATCACCGTGACGAGCTCGACGCCCGCTCGTGCCTGGATGTAGAAGACGCGGGCTCCCGGCTCCCCGATGGCGTCCGCGGTGATGCGATCGACCGGTCCCAGGTCCATCGACCTATCCTCGCAGCTTCCTCCCGCGACCGCCCCTTCCGCCCCGGGCGGCGGCGTTCGCCGCCTTCGGGGGGGCCGCTGCGAACCGATCGAGGCTTCCCGTGTCGTTCACCAGCAGGATCCGCGGAA
Organism: Actinomycetota bacterium; assembly: GCA_035696925.1. Lineage (GTDB taxonomy): Bacteria > Actinomycetota > UBA4738 > UBA4738 > HRBIN12 > JAJNBA01. The sequence goes on along the minus strand of DASSDW010000100.1, from coordinate 9,931 downwards.
CGCCGTCGGCGAGGTGCACGACGGAGACGGATGCGGGGTCCACGACGACGCGCTGGAACTGGTCGAGGTGGGCGCCCGCGTAATGGGAGACGAGCATCCCGAGGAGATCCCCGTGGGTCCCGACGACGACACGGCCGCGAGGGTGCCGCGCCACGATCCGCTCGACCTCGTCGATGAGGCGTGCCTCTGCGTCCACGAAGCTCTCGCCGGAAGGGAACTGGAAGCGAGAAGGACTGCGCTGCACCGTACCCCAGAGCTTGGTACGTCGAAGGGAGGGGAGCGTGCGGCCCGTCCAGTCGCCGGCGTCCATCTCGATCAGCGCCTCGGAGGTGCGCATCTCGAGTCGGCGGGCCGTCGCGAGTGGCGCAAGGGTTTCGATGCAGCGTTCCAGGGGGCTCGAGTAGACCGCGGTGAGCCGAACCCCCTCGAAGCGATCGACGAGCGCGGCCGCCTGTCGGCGGCCGCGCTCGTCCAGGTGGATCCCCTTCGTGCGGCCGTACAGGCGCGATCCCGTCACGGCCGTGAGGCCGTGACGGACGAGGAAGAGGGTGGTCATGGCGTCGGGAACGTGACCGAGAACGTCGTGCCTCGTCCGAGCTCGCTCTCGACGTCGATCGTTCCCCCGTGGTTCTCGACAACGTGTTTCACGATCGCGAGACCGAGTCCCGTGCCGCCCGTCTCCCTGGAGCGAGCACGGTCCACCCGGTAGAAGCGCTCGAAGATCCGAGGGATGTCCTTGGACGGGATGCCGATACCCGTGTCGCTCACGCGGAGGATCACGGCGTCGTCGTCACACGCGATCTCCACCCGGATCACGCTGCCTTCATGGCTGTGCCGGATGGCGTTGTCGACGAGGTTGCGCACGAGGAGGGCGAGGTCCCGGTGCGACCCGCGGATCTGACGTTCCCCCGCTGTCTCGATCTCAAGCGTCACCTTCGCCTCTCGCGCTGCCTCCTCGAAGCGGTGCAGCTCCTCGCGCGTGATCGCGCTTAAGGAGACGACGTCGTCGAGGGCGCTGCCCGACTCGAGCCGGGAGAGGTCGAGGAGGTCGGCGACGATGCGCGACAGCCTGATGGCTTCGCGCTCCAACTGCACGGCGAACCTGGGCACGGCTTCGGGGTCATCCAGGACGACCTGCCGGAGGGTCTCCGCGGCCGCCTGGATCGAGGCGGCGGGTGTCTTCAGCTCGTGGGAGGCGTTCGCCACGAAGTCACGCCGGACGACGTCGAGCAGACGCTGCTGGGTGACGTCGCGGACGACGACGAGCGTGGCGCCGTCGGCAGCCGGAGTGATCGTGGCGCGGAGCCATCGCGTCGGCACGCCGGTCTCGATCAGCACCGAAGCCGCCTCGCGACGTTCGCGGCTGTCCTCGATCGCGCTCCGCAGGGCGAACGGCTGGACGGTGTCCAGCGTGGCGGGTGTCGATGGGAGGTGCCGTCCGATCGCGTCGTTCGCGAACGCGACCTGAGCATCGGCCTCGATCAGGAGGAGACCCTCCCGCATCGTGGAGAGGGTCATGTCCCGGACCCTGCGGTGCTCGAGGGCATCGAGCTGTTGCTCCCTGCCGATCGCCTCGGCCGTGAGGGCCCGCTCCTCCCAGCGCCGCGCCGATCGCGACGAACGACGCCATCCGAACGACGCGAGGGCGGCGACGACCATCGCCACCAGCACCGCCACGATCGCTCCCCAGTCCACGATCGGAGTGTAGGCGGGCGTTCACCTGGTTCATGCGTCGTTCCGGACGATTCACCCGATGTCCATCCGACGGTTGGGGGGAAGCACATCTCGACACAGATCGCGGTCCGAGAGGGGTTCACCCGCCGTTCATCTGGGTGCCACGAGGCCTTCACCACGCCTCCCTAGCCTTAGCGCGACAACCCGATCACAGGGGAGGGGCAGCATGGTGAAGGGCAAGCGGTGGGCACGGATGCTCGCCGGCGTGGCGGTTCTGACTCTCGTCTCCGCGGCATGCGGCGACGACGGAGGATCTGGGGACGGCAACGCACCCGAGGGGCTGACGGGCTCCATCACGATCTCGGGCTCATCCACGGTGGAGCCGATCTCCTCCCTCGTGGCCGAGCTGTTCAACGAACCGAACCCCGACGTCGAGATCACCGTCCAAGGCCCCGGGACGGGCGATGGGTTCGAACTCTTCTGCAAGGGCGAGATCGACATCGCGAACGCGTCGCGACCGATCGACGAGGAGGAGGTGACCGCCTGCGAGGACGGCGGGATCGAATATCAGGAGCTCGAGGTCGCGCTCGACGGCATCACCGTGATGGTGAACTCAGCGAGTTCGATCGAGTGCCTGTCCACGGCGGACCTCTATGCGATCTTCGGACCCGAGTCGGACGGGGTCGACTCGACCGGCGACGCGAATAGCCTCTCGAAGGAGGTCGGCGGTGAAGGAGCCATGCCGTCGCAGGACCTCGAGGTCACTGCTCCCGGTGAAGAGTCCGGCACCTACGACGCGTTCCTCGACCTCGCCGGGATCGAGGACATGGCGATCGAGCACGGAGTCGGGGAGGACGACGCAGCCGCGCTTCGTTCCGACTACCAATCCTCGGCCAACGACAACGTGATCATCCAGGCCATGGAGGGCAGCCCGAACGCGATCGGATTCGTCGGGTTCGCGTTCGCCGAGGAGGCCGGAGATGCCGTGAAGGAGGTGGAGATCGACGCGGGTGATGGATGCGTGGCGCCCTCGAGCGAGACCATCGCCGACGGCAGCTATCCGCTGTCTCGCTCACTGTTCATCTATCCGAACGTCGCCACCGCGGGAGACGACGAAGCGGTGAAGGCGTTGGTCGACTACTACCTCACGGAGGACGGTCTCGTATTGGCCGTCGAGGAGGCCGGGTACATCGCCTTGCCGGCCGACCGCCAGGACGCCTCTCGATCGGCGTGGGAGTCGGCCGTCTCGTGACCAAGATCCCTCGGCGGGGTGAGCGTCGCATTGGCGCTCACCCCACTCGGTCCGGCCGGTAGGCTCCGCGCGATGGCTTCCGTCGCCGCCGGGACACGGAACGACATCCTCTCCTCGCTCGAGGGGAGCACGCGCCGCCGTCGCAAGGAGAAGGCGATCCACGGGCTCCTCGCCGGCGCCGCGGGAGTCTCGATCCTGATCAGCATCGCGATCGTCCTCGCTCTGCTGTTCCGCGGCGTCAACTTCCTGTCGGAGGCGGAGCTCGGTGCGCTCTGGTCGGGGACCTGGCGTCCGCGGCAGGGCCAGTTCGACCTCCCGTCATTGTTCCTCGGGTCATCCGTCGTGACCGCCATCGCGATGATCGTCGCGACGCCGCTCGGCCTCGGTGCGGCCATCTACCTCTCCGAGAACGCCCGGCCGCGCGCCCGCCGGACCCTCAAGCCGATCCTCGAGACGCTCGCCGGGATCCCGAGCGTCGTGATCGGTTTCTTCGCCCTCACTGTGGTCAACCCGATCATCGTGCAGGATGTCTTCGGCGCCACCCACTCGTTCACGATGATGGCCGCGGGGATCGGCGTCGGACTCCTCACGATCCCGCTGATCGCCTCCGTGGCCGAAGACGCGATGTACGCGGTGCCTCGGGCCCTGCGGGAAGCGGCCTACGGGCTCGGCGCCCGGCGGCGGACCGTGACGATCCGTGTGGTGTTCCCCGCTGCGATCTCGGGGATCGTCGCCGCGCTGATCCTCGGGATCTCGCGAGCGCTCGGCGAGACGATGGTGGTGGCGATCGCCGCTGGCGCCACCGGGAACGCAAGCCGCACCATCGACCCGCTGGCGCCGAACCAGACGCTGACGGCGGCGATCGCCTCGCTCGCGATCGGATCCGACCAGGTCAAGACGACGGGCTCGGGCCTCAACGCGTTCGAGGTGCTTTACCTCGTGGGACTGCTCCTCTTCGTTTCCACGCTCGTCCTCAACGTCGTCAGCGAGCGCTTCGTGCGACGGATCAGGAAGCACTACTGATGGCAGCCGCCGCCCCTGCCGCCACCCGGTCCACCGTCGAGCTCGCTCTTCGCGGGCAGCGTCGCGACGTCGGGGGACGACTCTTCGCCGGTGCATTGCTCGTGACGCTGCTCCTCTCGCTCTTCGTCCTGCTGATCCTCCTCGCATCCGTCGTGGGCGAAGCCTGGCCGGTCCTCTCGGACAGGGGGCTCGGGTTCCTGAACGACAACTTATCCTCGTTCGAGGAGCGCGCGGGAGTCCGGCAGGGACTGATCGGCTCGCTCGTCTTGATCGCGTTCGTGGGGGCGATCGCGGTGCCGCTGGGGATCGGGGCGGCGATCTACCTGGAGGAGTACGCCCTCGACACGAGGGCGAACCGTCTGCTGATCGCGAACATCCGCAACCTCGCCGGCGTCCCGTCGATCGTCTACGGGATCCTCGGCGTGGTCGTCTTCGCGCAGACGTTCCGGAGCATCACGGGACCCGAGGTCTCCGGTCTCAGCTACCTCTCGGGAGGTCTCACGCTGGCCGTCCTGGTGATGCCGTTCATCATCATCATCACGATGGAGGCGCTCCGAGCGGTCCCCTCGGGGATCCGCGAGGCGGCCTACGGTGTGGGGGCCACGAGGTGGGAGGTCGTCCGCAGTCACGTCCTCCCGTACGCCGCACCCGGAGTGTTCACCGGCGGGATCCTCGCGCTCGCCCGCGCGTTCGGGGAAACGGCGCCGCTCCTCCTCGTGGGCGCGGTGACCGGGTATCTCTCTCCCGGCGGGTCGAAGGGGATCGTCGAGACGATCCAGGGTGCGTACACGGCGCTCCCCACCATCATCTTCACCTGGTCACGCCAACCGGGCCAGGAGTGGAAGCACCTCACCGCGGCCGCGATCGTGGTCCTCCTGGCCGTGATCCTGGTCGTGAACCTGACAGCGATCCTGCTGAGGAACCGATATGAGCGGAAGTGGTGACGCCATGGATACTGATGTGGTTCGCAAGCCAGACTCCACGGCCACCGGCGAGGAGACGATCGTGACCGTCGATACGAGCGGCGGGTCCGTTCACGCCGACGACGACAACCCCTTGATCTTCGACATCGACGGCGTCTCGGTCTATTACGGAGAGTTCCGAGCGGTCCGTGACATCTCGCTGCCCATCCGCGAGCACGAGATCACCGCGCTGATCGGGCCGTCCGGATGTGGCAAGTCGACGGTGCTACGGTCGTTCAACCGCATGAACGACCTGATCGAGGGCGCTCGAGTCGAGGGCAAGATCCTCTACCACGGGGTCGACCTCTACGACGAACGCGTGGACCCGGTGGAGGTCCGGCGGAAGATCGGCATGGTCTTCCAGAAGCCCAACCCGTTCCCGAAGTCGATCTACGACAACGTCGCCTTCGGTCCGAAGATCGCCGGCTTCAAGGGCAACATGGACGATCTGGTCGAGGAGTCCCTCCAACGAGCGGCACTCTGGGACGAGGTGAAGAGGAAGCTCAAGGACTCGGGCATGGCGCTCTCGGGAGGCCAGCAGCAGCGCCTGTGCATCGCTCGGGCCATCGCCACGCGGCCCGACGTGATCCTGATGGACGAGCCCTGCTCGTCCCTGGACCCGATCGCCACATCCCGGATCGAGGACCTGATGCGGGACCTCGTCGCCGACTACACGATCGTGATCGTCACGCACAATATGCAGCAGGCGGCGCGGGTGTCGGATCGGACGGCATTCTTCACGGTGGACGTCTCCGCCGAGGGTCAGCGCACCGGACACATCGTGGAGTTCGATCGCACCGAGTCGATCTTCACGAACCCGTCCGATCGTCGAACGGAGGATTACGTCACGGGGAGGTTCGGATGACGCGGGAGCACTTCCACGAGCAGCTCGAACGGGTCGAGCTCGACCTGCTCTCGATGGGGGAGCTCGCGTCCACCGCCGTGCAGCGTGCGGTCGCGTCGCTCGTGCAGCGCGACGGCGATGCGGCCGAGGCGGTGATCAGGGACGACGACCCGATCGACGAGCTGTACCTGCGCATCGACAACGGCGTGTTGGAGATGCTCGCGCTCCAGTCCCCGGTCGCCACACAGCTGCGTCTCGTCTCGGCGGTGCTCCATAGCTGCCTGCATCTGGAGCGGATCGGAGATCAGGCCGTCACCATCGCCAAGCTGCACCTGGCCACGCAGCACCTGCCACCGAGCCAGAGCCTCCTCCAACAGCTCGAAGAGATGGGATCCCACGTCGTCACGATGATCCGCACCGTCATGGAGGCCTTCCGCACGCGAGACCTCGAGCTGTGCCTCCGGCTGCCGACGATGGATGACCCTGTGGATCGCCTCAACCGAGCCACCCACCTCGAAGCGTTGAAGCTGGCCGAGGATCCCCGTGCACTGGAGTGGGGTCTGCACATGAACCTTGCGGCTCGCGCGCTCGAGCGAGTCGGCGACAACGCCGTGGACATCGCCGAGCAGGTCGGGTTCCTGATCACCGGCGAGTTCCGAGAGTTCACCGACGCATCCCACGATGTCCCCGAGGCCGGAAGGCCGGCGTGACTTCGGGGGGTACACAGGCGCGGATCCTGATCGTGGAGGACGAAGCTGCCCTCGCAGATACGGTGCGGTACAACCTCGAGCGGGAGGGATACTCCGTCGCGGTGGCGTCAGACGGACGCCGTGCATTGGAGCGGTTCCGGGCGGACGATCCCTCGCTCGTGATCCTGGATCTCATGCTGCCAGAGGTCTCGGGCCTCGATGTCTGCCGGCAGATCCGGCAGATCTCGAATGTCCCCATCATCATGGTCACCGCGAAAGACTCGGAAGCCGACAAGGTCTCCGGGCTCGAACTCGGTGCGGACGACTACGTCACGAAGCCGTTCTCTGTTCGGGAGCTGGTCTCCCGGGTGCGGGCCCACCTCCGCCGGGAGGACATGACGGGCGGATCGGCGACGAGCGCGACGTTCGCCGGCGGTCCGGTGGAGCTCGACCCCATCCGCCACGAGGTTCGGGTCAGGGGCGAGCTGATCGCCGTCCCTCCGAAGGAGTTCGCCCTGCTCGAGATGCTGCTACGGCTGAGGGGGAGGCTGCTGACCCGCGATCATCTGATCTCCGAGGTGTGGGGGAGCGACTACTTCGGTGACACCAAGACCCTCGACGTGCACGTCAAGCGGCTCCGACAGAAGATCGAACAGGATCCCCACCAGCCGGTGCATCTGGTGACGGTGCGCGGTCTCGGGTACCGGTTCCTCGACTGACCTCGAGCGGGTATTGCGGTCCTGGCCGCCCGCGTGATATCCAGCCTCCGGCCATCGAGCGAAAGGGCTCCTGGATGCCGAAGTTACGATTCCGGCTCGTCCCCCGTGACGAGAGCTTCTACGAGATGTTCGTCAACCTCGCCGTCAAGGTGGAGGAGGGAGCAGCCGCGTACCAGGACCTCGTCGTGGACTACCAAGACGTGACGCGCAAGGCCGATCGACTGAAGGACCTCGAGCACGAGGGCGACGAAGTCACCCACGAGATCATGAAGCGGTTGAACACGGTCTTCGTGACCCCCTTGGACCATGAGGACATCCACCGGCTCGCCTCCGGTCTGGACGATGTGCTCGACCACATCGAAGCGGCCGCGGATCTGTTCGTGCTCCACAAGATCGAGCGCCCACTGCCCGAGATGAAGGCGCAGGCGGACATCCTGGTGCAGACCTGCAGGGTCACCCGGGAGGCACTCGGGACGCTCCCGAAGTTCAAGGAGCTCGAACGGTATTGGGTCGAGGTCAATCGACTCGAGAACGAAGGCGACAGGGTCTACCGGCGGGCCATCGCGGGGCTCTTCGGCGGTGAGTACAAGGCGATGGACGTCCTGAAGTGGCGGGACGTCATCGACGAGACGGAAGGAGCCATCGACCAGCTCGAGGACGTTTCCAACATGCTCGAGGCGATCGCCTTGAAGAACGCCTGATGGTCTGGTTCGTTCTGTTCCTAGCCTATCTGTTCGAGTTCGCCAACGGCTGGACCGATGCCCCGAACTCGATCGCGACGGTCGTATCGACGCGGGTCCTTCGTCCTCATCACGCCGTGATCATGGCGGGTGCTCTGAACCTCGTAGGCGCCCTCGCCGGCACGGCGGTTGCCAAGACGATCGCCGAAGGGATCGTGGACCCCAACTTCGTCGGTCTCGAGACGGTCGCTGCCGCCCTGTTGAGCGCCACGATCTGGGCGCTCGCGGCCCAGTACTTCGGACTCCCTTCCAGCGAGTCCCACGCGATCATCGCGGGGTTGCTCGGAGCCGGGTTCGCCGCGGGCGGACTGGAAGCCCTCGAGAGCAAGGGCACGAACGCCGCGCTCATCGGCCTCGTGACCTCGCCGTTGGGCGGCTTCCTGCTGGGCTTCCTGTTGATGGTGCTGATCTACCGCATCTTCCGGAGGGTTCGGCGGGCGACCGTCTCCAAGGTGTTCGGTCGGGCCCAGATCCTCTCGGCTGCATTCATGGCGTTCAGCCACGGGACGAACGACGCACAGAAGACGATGGGGATCATCGCGCTCGCGATCGCACTCAACGAAGCCGGGACGGCCGGGAACGTCGACGAACTCACGATCGAACCCTGGATCATCGTCTCGGCGGCGTTGGTGATGGGAGTCGGGACCATGGTCGGCGGCTGGCGGGTCGTCCGGACGTTGGGGATGCGCATGACCCACCTGGAACCCGTCCAAGGGTTCGCGGCCGAGACGGGGGCCGCCACCGTGATCACCGTTGCGGCGCGCCTCGGTATCCCCGTCTCGACGACCCACGCGATCGGCTCCGCGATCATGGGCGTCGGCGCGACCAAACGTTTCTCGGCCGTTCGGTGGGGCGTGGCGGGGCAGGTGGTCGCCGCGTGGGTCCTCACGTGGCCGTCATGCGCTCTGCTCGGGTACGCGCTGCAGAAGGTCTTCTCGTTCGTGGCATGAGCGCGGGTCAGGTCGAGGCTGCCGGGTTCGCCGTGCTCATCCGATGGAGCTCCTTCGTGAGCTCGAGGATCTGACGGGAGACCTCGAGGAGCTCCTCGTTCTGCTTCTCCTCAGCCTGCACGAGCTGCCATTGGTGCTCGGCGAGCGCCTCGCGCTTCGCGTCCGCCCGGTTCTGGCTGATCATCACGAACGTCGACAGGAAGATCGCCTCCAGGGACACGATCATCGTCAGCAAGCCGAAGGGGAACGGTTCCACACGGAGGGCGATCCACAGCGCGAACCAGACGACGTGGAGGTAGACGAACGGCATCGAGCCGGCGAAGCGGGTGACGGCGTCGGCGATCCTGTTCTGCAGCTTCTTCGCACGTTCCTCGGCAGACTCCCTCAGGATCGGGTTGGTCCAAGGGGTCTCGCGTCGCGGCACCATCTGCCTCCCTCTTCCTCGCTCGTCGCGGACAAGGCTAGCCCTCGGGGCGGCGGATCACGGCATGTCCGCCGGGTCCGGTCGGCTCCGGGGTACGCTCCGACGATGGAGGCACACGTCGTCCGGGACGGGGCGATCCAGTCCGGCGGCGTGCCCGTCGCGGATCTCCGGAGCACCGTCTCCGGCCTCGATGACGGGGCGTGGGTCTGGGTCGATGCGGTCGACCCCGATCACGATGAGGTCGCGGAGCTCCAGCAGCAGCTGGATCTCCACGATCTCGCCGTCGAGGACGTCCGGCACCGCAACCAGCGGCCGAAGCTCGACCTGTATCCCGCTCACGCGTTCGCCGTCTTCCGCCCACTCGCCGTCGGATCGGACGGGCTCGCGGGATCCGAGCTGTTCGTGTTCGCATCGCCTCGCTTCCTCGTCACCCTGCGGTTCACGCCGGCCTTCGACCTCGCGAAGGCGAAGTTGCGGTGGCCGATCGTGTGCGCGCTCGCGCCAGGCACGGCGTCGGCGCTCTATGCGATCGCCGATGAGATCGTGGACGACTACCTCGAGGTGGTCGAGGAGCTGGAGGATCGCGCGGACGAGCTCGAGAACCAGGTCTTCCGATCGGACCCGGCGCCGCGTCAGCCCGAGACCGGTCCCGCG
>DASSDW010000099.1:0-5167 GCA_035696925.1 Actinomycetota bacterium | reverse complement strand
CGGCGCGCGTCGCGGATCAGCGCGCGCTTCGCGAGCGTGTAGTCGATGACGCCGAGCTCCGTGTTCCGGCGTCGTCGCACGTCCTTGCCCTGTCTCGTGGCGCCCCGTCGCATGGTCGCGCAAGTGTACCCCTGGTCCCCGACGCTGGGCAGAGGCGGAATGAGGGACCACATGAGGCGAAGGGCCCACTACCATCCGGTCAGTGTCGATCCAGAATCAGTACGCCACGTTGCGAGCCGTCTCCGTGCGGCCGCCGGAGCCGGACGCCCTACGTCGTTGGCGTGAGTACGGATGGCGGGCGGCTCCCGATCCGGCGCGGGCGGCCGCAGAGCACGAGGCGTTCCGCGAGCAGCTGGCCGACGCGGGCGCCGAGGTGTTCGTGGGCGCCGCGCCCGCCGTCGGCGATCCGGACGCGGTCTACGTCTACGACCCCGTGCTGATGACGGACGCGGGGGCGATCCTGTTGCGTCCCGCCAAGGAGGGGCGCCGCGGGGAACCCGCGGTCGCCGCGACCGACCTCGAGGCCGCGAGCATCCCGGTGGTCGCCGCCCGCGGCGACGCCGGCGAACCAGCGTTCGCCGAAGGCGGCGACCTCTGCTGGCTCGATCGGCGAACGCTGCTCGCCGGGGTGGGCTACCGCACGACCGCGGCCGGGCTGGATGCGCTCCGCGCCCTGCTGCCGGACGTGCGCGTCGTCGCGTTCGATCTCCCGCATCTCGCCGGGCCGGCGGCCTGCACCCACCTCCTCTCGTTCCTCTCGATCCTCGACGAGGATCTCGTCGTCGCCTCGCTCCCGCACCTTCCGGTGCGACTCGTCGAGCTGCTCCGTGCCCGGGACATCGCGATCGTCGAGGTGCCGGCCGACGAGTTCGACTCGATGGGTCCCAACGTCCTGGCGCTGGGGCCCCGGGTCGCCCTCGCGCTCGACGGCAATCCGGAGACGCGTCGTCGGATGGAGGCCGCCGGCGTGGACGTCCGGACCTACGTCGGCGAGGAGATCTCTCGGAAGGGCGACGGCGGACCGACCTGCCTCACGAGGCCGCTCCGGCGCGGGTGAAGGTCGGGTTCAGACGCCGCGCGGCCGATCGACGTCACCCTGCTAGGCGGCTCACCGGCTATCCGGCTGACACGTAGATGTCGAACTCGTTGCCCTCGGGATCGGCCAGCGTCCTCCACCGGGCATCATCGAGGGCGCGCTCGTTGCCGTCCCACGTCCCGTCGAGTCCCAGCACCGCGTCGGTTGCCGTGCCGAGGTCCTCCACACGGATGTCGAGATGCACGCGGTTCTTCACCGACTTCTGCTCCGGCACGCGCTGGAAGCTCAGGATGTAGCCGTTCGCGGCGGCCAGGAACACGAACCGACCCTCGTCCGACGTCTCCACCACGTGCGTGCCCAACACCTCGCACCAGAACGCGGCGAGCCGGGCGGGATCGTTCGCGTCGATCGTCAGGAACGACACGCGGCCGATCACGCAGAACCCCCGCTTCCCCCGAGGAGCTCGTCGACCGCGCTCGCGAACACCTCGGTGTGCCGATCCACGTCCTGCTCGCTCGTCGAGGGCGACATCAGCGCCATGTTGTGGAACGGCGTCATCAGCACCCCGCGGTTCAGCAGGTAGAGGTGGATGAACGGGTCGAGCTCGGCATCCTGTCCGGCGTTCGCCTCGGCACCGTTGCGGGCCGCCTCGGGACGGAAGAGGTACTCCACGCGGCACCCGAGCCGCACGACGTGCCACGGGAGCTCGCGGGAGACGATGACGTCGCGGACGCCGTCCTCGAACCGGCCGCCGACCTCGATCATGCGATCGAACGCGGCGTCCGTGAGCACGTGCTCGAGGGTGGCGTGCATCGCTGCGAGCGACAGCGCGTTGCCCGCGAGCGTGCCACCGGTCCCCCCGACGTCGATCACGTCCGGATCGACCGCCTCGACGATCCGGCGCTGCACGTCCTCGGTCATCCCGTACGCGGCCGACGGGATCCCGGCGCCGAGGGTCTTCCCGATCGTGAGGAGGTCCGGGGCGAGCCCCCATGCCCGGGTCGCGCCGCCCGGTCCCGCGCTGAGCGTATGCGTCTCGTCGATCAGGAGGAGCGTCCCGGTGCGGTCGCAGATCGCACGGACCGCCTCCCAGTAGCCCGGTTCCGGGAGGACGATCCCGATGTTCGTCAGCGCGGGCTCGAAGACGCAGACCGCGACGTCCTCGTGCTCCAGCTCGCGAGCGAGCCTCTCGAGGTCGTTGATCTCCACGACCCGCGTGGTGGTCACGACCGGCACCGGCGGACCCGTGTTCCCGGGCTGGTCGATCACGTCGCCGGCGTCATCCAGCTCCGCGAACGTCTCGTCGACCGTGCCGTGGTAGCAGTGGTTGTGCACCAGGATCTTCGGGCGGCCCGTGATGTGACGCGCCCACCGGATCGCGAACCGGTTCGCATCCGTCGCGGTGAGGGTGAACGACCAATAGGGAACGCCGAACCGGCGCGCGAGCTCGCCGCTCACCCATGCGGCATCCTCGGTGGGCAGCATCGTCGTGATGCCGCGAGACGCCTGGCGTGCGATCTCCTCGACGGCCGCAGGCGGTGCGTGCCCCGCCATCCCCCCGGTGTCGCCGAGACAGAAGTCCACGAAGGTGTTGCCGTCGACGTCGGTGAACCGCGCGCCCTCCGCCTCGGCCACGTAGACGGGGTGATCACCCGGCCACCGGACCATCCAGTTCATCGGGACGCCCCATAGGAGCGAGCTTCGGCCCGCCTCGAACAACGACCTGCTCGCCGGGTGGCGCTCGCGGAACAGCCTGCGTTCGCGAGCCATCAGTCCCGAGAGCCGTTCGCGATCGATCGTGGTCACAGCGCGCTCCGATGCTCGTCTCTGGTCCGGAGGAGATCCGTCCAGGCGCGTCCAGGAGGCGCGGAGTCTACAAGCCCGTCCGAGCTGTCCGAGGGGACGGCGCGGCTCGCCGCGCCCGCGGCGGGCATCGTTGCGGCGGAACGATCCGTGTCGAGCTCCCTCGGCCCCGGGGTCGTGTGACGTATCCTCCGCGCGTGCCGCGCCTCCCCACGCTCGTGCGACCCACGGTGGTCGCGGTCGTCTCCGCGTTCGTGATCACCGGGGCCGCCCCCGCGGTCGCGGCGCCGCCACGCTGGGTCCGGCAGATCAACGGAACGGTCAACGGGCACGACGTGTCCGTCGCGATCGCGGTCCGCGGAGACTGGCTCTACCGGCACGGTGCCTGGAAGCAGCGGACGCCCGCCTCGAACCAGAAGCTGCTGCTCTCGATGGCCCTGCTGCACCGCACCTCGCTCCGGACGCGCGTGCGGACGCAGGTGTTCGCGAAAGGGACGACCACCAACGGCGTGCTCCGTGGCGACCTGTGGATCGTGGGGAACGGCGACCCGGAGGTCGACCGGGCGACGATGACCGCGCTGGCCCGGGCGGTCGACGTATCCGGGATCGAACGGGTGCGCGGCCGTGTGATGGGTGCCACCACCGGGTTCCTGCGGGACTGGTGGGCGCCCGGATGGCAGGACTATTTCCCACGGGACTACATCGCGCTCCCCACGGCGCTCGCGTTCGAGGGCAACGCGGACGCGCGCGGGGTGCACATCCGCGACCCCGAGCGGCGGGCGGCGCGCTCCCTCACGAAGCGGCTCCGAGCCAGAGGTGTCCCCGTGACGAAGGATGCGGGCGCCGGGATCCCTCCCGGCGGGCTCCGTCGCGTGGTGACGCGGCGATCGGCATCGTTCGAGGTCCTGCTGCGTCACATGAACCGGCGCTCCCGGAACTTCCACGCCGAGGTGCTCGGGAAGTGGCTCGGCCGGCTGGTGCACGGCGGCGCAGGTTCGATCGCGAAGGGTGCGCGAGCGATCGAGGCCTTCGCCGGCGGACGGGGGGTGACCGTCGTCGCCAACGACTCGTCCGGCCTGTCGTACGGCAACCGGATCCGTCCGCAGGACCTCGTGGCGCTCCTGCGCTTCGCGCAGCAGAGGCCGTGGGGCCCGGCGTTCCGCGCCGGACTCGCGGCGGGCGACCAGGGCACGCTCGAGGATCGCCTGCTCGGGGTGAAGGTCCGGGCGAAGACCGGCACGCTGATCGGGATCTCGGCCCTCTCCGGCTGGGTGTGGCTGGAACGGGAAGGCACCTGGGCGGAGTTCTCCGTCATGTCCCGGGGGATGGCGAAGTCCGCCGCGGTGGCGATCGAGGACCGCATCGTGCGGATCGTCGCGAACCGTGCATCGCTCGCAGGGGCGAGCCCTTCCACGAAGGCCGCCTAGGGTCCATGCTCGTCCCGCCGTGACCGGACCCGATGTCGACGCGCTCGTCCGAGCGACCCCGTCCTCCCGCGACCGTTCGATGGACTTCCTGCGGGCCGCCTCGATCACCGCCGTCGTCTTCGGGCACTGGTTCATCTCGATCAACCACTGGGAGGGCGGCGTGATCCGCTCCACGAGCGCGATCGGCGTCACCTCCGGTCTGTGGTTGTTCACGTGGGCGTTCCAGGTGATGCCGGTCTTCTTCTTCGTGGGCGGGTTCGCGAACCTCGTGGCCTACGACTCCACCCGCCGCAGGGGATCCTCGACCTGGACGTTCATCAGGGGCCGGCTCGAGCGGTTGCTTCGCCCCTCGATCGTGTTCCTCGGCCTGTGGACGGTCGTGCAGATCGTCCTCCACCTCTCGGACATCGGCGCCCCGACCGGGCCGACGCTCTGGGGCCAGACGCTCCTCCGGGGGATGAAGCCGCCGGGCGCCACGATCCCGTTCGGTCCTCTGTGGTTCCTCGGCGTCTATCTGGTGGTCGTCGTGATCGCCCCGCTCACGATCCGGTTGCACCGGCGCTTCGGTCTGTGGGTTCCCCTCGCGATGGCGATCGGCGCGGTGGTCGTCGATCTGGTGGCGTTCTCCAGCGGTGTCCGGGTCTGGCGCTGGCTGAACGTCGCGTTCGTGCTGCTGTTCCCGCACCAGCTCGGGCACGCGTACGCGGACGGGACCCTCGCCCGGTGGCCTCCCCGGCGGTTCTGGGAGATGGTCGTGGGCGGCCTGGCAGGGCTCGTCGCGCTGACCACACCGTGGCTCTTCCGGCTGCTCGGCGACGCACGGTTCGATTGGTTCCCCGGGATCGGCCACTACCCGAAGAGCCTGCTCGGCACGGACGTGGAGGCGGTGTCCAACGCCTAC
>DASSDW010000098.1:0-2521 GCA_035696925.1 Actinomycetota bacterium | reverse complement strand
GTTGGTGAGGAACACCGTCGGCGAGATCAGCACGCCGCCGCAGAACTCGAAGATGTCACCGGCGGCGTTCTGGACGAGCATCACGCCGACGTTCGGATGCGCGTTGCCGTCCAGTTCGCCGTTCACCGCCCGAACGGGTGCTTGGCCCGCCGCCAGTGCGATCACGAGGACCGTCGTTGCCAGGAGCTTCTTCCGCATCGGTGTTCTCCCTTCGTGAGGATCTGGGCTATGGCACGGTGATCGGGCCGGCGATCCCGTAGGGCCGGAGCCCCTGGCCTTCGTACGGCTTGAGGCACGTGATCGCGTGGATGCCCGTCGACATCGGCACGGCGATGGTCCCCGAGCTGTGGGCCGGGATGACGTCGCTTCTGAGGTAGGTCACCTCGTCGTCGCCGGGCCAGGCTCCTTGGTCCTCCTCGGCGAACCGCACGTCGCGCCGGACCGCCCGCTCGAACGCGCCGAAGGTGTATCCGTCGGACAGCACCCACGAGTCGAACATCGCGCGCGCGTCCGTGTCGTTGACGGCTTCGAAGACCACGAACCCCGGCACGATCGCATCCGCCGTGGCGAAGTCGATCGAACACGTCGTTCCGTCCGCCGTCACGGTGCCGACGGGTCCGGCGGTGGGAACGATCGGCGTCGATCTCGATGGCTGGGTCCCAACGTCCTTGGGCCCCGAGGAATCGACCGCCGCTCGCACCGCCACGACCGCGATCGCTGCGAAGAGGGCCGCCGCCAGAGCGTAGGCGCCGGCCCTGCGCCGCGTCGTGTGTCGCCGCTGCTGATCCTGCTGCCGCTCGAGGGCGCCCGGATCGGGCCGGACCTTCTGCGTGGCCACGCGGAACACCTCCTGCACGTCAGGCATCCCTCGCTCCTTCCGTCGACCGGAGGGCACGTCGGCCCTGCGAAGCCAGGGCCCTCACGGTGGACGCACGGACGCCCAGGATGCTGCCTGCCTGCTCGGACGGATAGCCGAGCAGGTCGACGAGCAGAAGGGCGGCCCGCTGTCGCGGCGTGAGGCCGAGGAGGAGCTTGCGCACATCGGCGCGCATCTCCGCATCGGCGAACACGTCTCGCACATCCGCCGTGGGGAGGACCCGGCGGACCGCGATCGCCGCACGGCGGCGACGCATCCGGAACCCGTTCAGCGCGACGCGGAAGAGATAGCCGGTCGGGTCCTCGATCCGTTCGATCTGGTCCCACCGTTCCCACAACCGCAGGAACGCATCCTGCATGAGCTCCTCAGCGTCTTGGCGCTGCCCCGTGACGAAGTACAAGGCCTTGAAGAGGCGCTCATGCTCCTCCTCGAAGAACGTGTCGAAGCGGGCCCGTGCCTCGACACGCTCGGAGGGGAACCTCACGACCTCGCCTTCTGCTCGCACGTTCCATGGATGCACGAGGAGCCCCCAACGCTGAAGTCTCCTCCGAAACGCCGCGGCACGAAGCGGTCACCGGCCGAGGCGCCCTACGGCATGGCCGGGGCGCGGAGGCGGCGGACCCGCTCCGAGGAGACGAGGTCGCCTTTCTGATCGAACAGCCTGATCGCCTCGTCGAAGGCCGACAGCGCTTCCTCTTCTCGGCCGAGGAGGCGGAGCGTCTCGCCCCGATCCGTGTGCACCGTGCCCCGGTCGAACAGGAAATCCGTTCGATCCACCCGCGCGACGGCCTCGGCGATGGTCTCCAGGGCCGTGGCAGCGTCTCCCGACCTCGCCGCGAGCTTCGCGAGCACGCCGAGTGCCAGCGATCCCTCGACCTCGTCCCCGTGCTCGGCGGCGAACGCCGCAGGCTCTCGAGCGTCCTCGTACCTCCCCGCCGCGTAGCGACCCTGCCCCAGGAACGCCGCGAGATACGGCCAGGCGTCGCCGAGCTCGCTCAGCGATCGCGAGGCGTCCTCGGCGACGTCGCAAGCATGGTCCGCGTCACCGGCGAGCATCGCGACGTCGAAAGCGACCTCGGCGGAGCGGATGTAGGCGAGCGTCTGGCCGGTATCGCGATAGAAGGACCGGTATCGGTCCATCGCCACGCGCGCGGCATCGAATTCGCCGAGCCGAGCGCGGAAGTGGGCGAGCGCGTGACACATGAGCGCGTCCACATAGCGGCTTCCCGAGTACGACTCGATCGTCCGCTCGGCGCGAGCGATGCCTTCGGACACGGGGATAGGGCCCCTGACGAGCGACGAGGTGAGGTTGCCCAGAGCATCGTGCTCCTCGTAGGGGGCGGTTCCGCCGCCGGCGTGTTCCAACGCGCGCTCCACCGCGTCGAGCTGGGCCTCGCCGTGCCCCAGCAGCCACTCGACGCTCGAGAGCAGGTTCCATGTTCGAACGAGTCCACGCTGGTCGCCGGCCGCCTCGAACACGGCGATCGCCCGGCTCGCATCGGCGCGTATCTGCTCGTGCCGCTCGACCCCTCGTTCGACGAGCGTCCAGCGCGCGACCGTGGCGTGTTCGACCGCCACGCGGTCCCCGGCGGCCCGTGCCCGCGTCTCCGCCTCGGCGACGGTGTCCCGCACTTCGTCGAGCCG
>DASSDW010000097.1:0-10900 GCA_035696925.1 Actinomycetota bacterium | reverse complement strand
GTGACGAACGTGATCCCGGTTCCGGTCCGCCCCGCACGGGCGGTTCGGCCGACGCGGTGGAGGTAGTCCTTCTCGTCGGCCGGCGGATCGAAGTTGATCACGTGGGTGATGTGCTCGAGGTCGAGGCCGCGCGCGGCGACGTCGGTCGCCACGAGCACGTCGTTCGCGCCGGCGGCGAAGTGGCCGAGGGCGCGCTCCCGCGCCCCTTGCGCCATCCCGCCGTGGAGCGCTCCCACCCGGAAGCCCTCCGCCCTGAGGGTCTTCGCCAGGCGGTCGGCGCCTCGCTTCGTCCGTACGAACACGAGCGTGAGGCCGCGGTCGGCGGCGAGCTCTCGCACGAGCGCGCGCGACTTCCCCTGGTGATCGATCGCCACGAAGCGGTGGCGGGCCTCGGTCACGAGCGGACCGTGATGACCGGCCACCTCGTGCCGGACCGGGTCCTCGATGAACCGGGCCGCGAGCCGGCCGACCGCGCCGTCGAGCGTCGCGGAGAACAGCATCGTCTGGCGGTCCGGCCGGAGCAGCTGGAGGATCCGCGTGACGTCGGGCAGGAAACCCATGTCGAGCATCCGGTCCGCCTCATCGAGGACGCAGATGCGGACACGGTCCAGCCGCAGCATCTTCCGCTGGACGAGATCCAGCAGGCGGCCCGGCGTGGCGATCACGATGTCGGCGTGGCGGGCGCGCTTGGCCTGGGGGCCGAGGCCCACGCCGCCGTATACGGCCGCCACCTTCAGGTGCTTCACGTCGGCGATCGCCCGGAACTCCTCCGTGACCTGGCTCGCCAGCTCACGCGTGGGCGCGAGGATCAGGGCGTTCGGGCTCCCGCCGCCCGGCGTCAGCCGTTCGACGATCGGGACGGCGAACGCGAGGGTCTTCCCGGAGCCGGTGCGCGAGCGGGCCAGGACGTCACGGCCGGCGATCGCATCCCGGAGGACGAGCGACTGGATCGGGAACGCCTCGGCGATGCCGCGCATCCGCAGAGCGTCGGCGACGGATCGGGAGACACCGAGGTCGGTGAACGACGTGGTCGTCTCCGATGCCTCGGGCGGTGGTGGCGCGACGACTGGGCGCCGCACTTGGGTGCGTTGGGACATGACAGGCTTCCTCTCGGATGCGTGTGGGGATGAACGACTGCTCCGGAAGGAAGGGAGTTGAGGCGGCCTTCACCACGTTGGCATCGATGCGTCTTCGCATCGACGC
The DNA here is from genome assembly GCA_035696925.1 of Actinomycetota bacterium. GTDB lineage: Bacteria > Actinomycetota > UBA4738 > UBA4738 > HRBIN12 > JAJNBA01. Next base: position 9,697 of record DASSDW010000097.1, on the reverse strand, counting down.
GTGACCTCGTCAGTGTACTCGACGTGGAGGTACGTCCGAGGATGTCGGACGACGACCGCCTACGACGTGAGCTCTGCGTCTCGCGCGGCCAGCATGTGGCGTGCGCGCAGGAGCTCCTCCACCCCTTCGATCGGGAGCGGCCTGGAGAAGTAGTACCCCTGACCGAGTTCGCAATCGAGCTCCAGGAGCTTGTCCAGCTGGTCGGCACGTTCGATGCCCTCGGCCACCGGGCGGAGGTTGAGGATCCCGGCGAGCTCGATGATCGCGGCGGTGAGCGCCGATTCCTCTCCCCCTTCGCTCACCCCGTCCACGAATGACTTGTCCACCTTCAGGATGTCGACCGGGAAGCGACGGATGTAGTTGAGGGAGGAGTACCCCGTCCCGAAGTCATCCACGGCGAGCAACACACCGAGGTGCTTCAGCTGCGTGAGCCGTTCGTTGGACAGGGCCATGTCCTGCATCATCACGCTCTCCGTGATCTCGAGCACGAGACACTCGGGTGGGAGCCCGGTCTCGAGGAGCACCTGCGCGATCTCGCGAACGATCTCCGGCCGCTGCAGCTGCCGCGCGGAGAGGTTCACGGCGATGTGCAGGGCGGACCCTTCGGGGACCATCCGCTGCAGCGCATCGCCCTGGCGGCACGCCTCCCGGAGCACCCAGGTGCCGATCTGCACGACGAGGCCCGTCTCTTCGGCCAGCGCGATGAAGTCGAGCGGCATCACGAGACCGCGGGTGGGATGGTTCCAACGCACGAGGGCTTCGAACCCCGCGATGTCACCCGTCGCCAGACGGATCACCGGCTGGAAATGCAGGACGAACTCTTCGTTCTCGACCGCTCGTTGGAGGTCGGCCTTCAGCTCGAGGCGCCGGAGCGCGGTGTCATGCATCTCCGGCTCGAACACCTGGAATCGGTTCTTCCCTGCCTCCTTCGCGATGTACATCGCGACGTCGGCGTTGCGGAGCAGCTCCTCCGCTCCCTCGGGCCCGGTCGCCCTGCCCATCCCGGACGTGGCGATCCCGATGCTCGCTCGAACGAAGACCTCCTTGCCATCCAGCAGGAATGGCCCGTCGAGGGCCTGCAGGATCCGGCCCGCGACCCCGGCGGCGCCCACGCTCTCGCCCCCATCCTCGATCAAGATCGCGAACTCGTCCCCACCCAGGCGGGCAGCGGTGTCGGGCGCCCGCAGACAGGTGCGCAGGCGCTCGCCCACTTCGCCGAGCAAGCGGTCGCCGGCCGCGTGTCCGAGCGAGTCGTTGATCGTCTTGAAGTCGTCGAGGTCCATGAACAGCACCGAGACGGGATCGGCCTCACGCGTCAGCCGCTCCAGCGCGTGCTCGACCCGGTCCCGGAACAACGCGCGGTTGGCGAGCCCGGTGATCGAGTCGTGGAAGGCCTGATGCGAGAGCTGTTCCTCGAACGCCTTCCGCTCGGAGACGTCTCTCGAGTTGAGGACGATGCCCTTCACGTTGGGATCGTGCATCAGGTCGGTGCGGAGCGTTTCGATGTGCAGCCAGAAGTCGTCTCGGTGCCGCATCCTCGATTCGATCAGACCGGTCGAGGTCCCTCCTTCCCGCCCGCTCAGCGTGAGGAACTGGAGCACCTTCGTCCTGTCCTCGGGGTGGATCAGCAGGGTGAGCTGCGTGTTCTCGAGCTCCTCGGGGTCGTAGCCGAAGACGCCCTCGACCGAGGGGCTCACGTAGCGGACCGTCGAGTCGGCATCGACGACCATGACGACGTCCGTCGAATTCTGGACCAGCGAGCGGAATCGAGCTTCGGTCTGCTGGCGGAACAGGTCCTCGGTGAGGAAGGCGCTGTCGAGCGCCAGCGCCACCTGGGAGGTCAGCGCTTCGAGGGTCTCCCGGTTCGCCCTCGGGAGCGCGGAGCTGCTCCCCACGACGAGGAGCCCTCGCAGCTCGTCCTTCATGAAGAGCGGACCGCTCAACACGAACGCCGACTCCGGCGGGAACCCGAGCGGTCCGGCGATCTCGGATTCCTCCACCACCACCTCGATGGACCGATGCGTCTTGAGTCGGTCGCGTTTCCATTGCGGCAGGATCGACAGGGAGAGTGCGACGCCCACGACGTCCTCTCGCCCGCCGGCGGCGGCGACCACGGTGTAGTGATCGGCCTCCTCGCCGACCAGCACGCGGATCACCGCGTTCTCACCCGCGATCGACCGCGCGGCCTGCAGCGTCGCGGCGTAGATCCCTTCGCGGTTCGTCGCGGTGACGAGCGCCGTCCCCGCGCCACGGAGCGCCCGCTCACGGACGGTGGATTGCTCCTGCTTCCGGACGAGACCGGCGATCCGCACGACGACCAGGAGGAACAGGGCAGCCGACGCGCCGATCAGGACCGGAAGGTCACCCGCCACGTTCAGGTCACCGGCCTCGTTTCGGATGTGCTGGATCATCATCACGCTGGGCGCGAGGAGCGAGGCGAGCGCGAGCAGCCAGAGCCGGCCCCTCGTCAACCTCGGCTCGACGTCCGGGGTGCGCTCCGACAGCGCTCGCATCGACCCGTGCAACGCGGCCGCGCCCCACATGACGTAGAAGGTCGCCCACCCGGTCTCCAGGATGCCGCTCTGGTTGTCATAGATCGCACCCGACACCGAGATGTAGCTGTACATGAAGTCCGTGAGGAACAGGGCGAGCGCAGCTCCCGCCATCAGGTAGAAGGCGAGGGCGCGCCGCCCGCCGCCGATCGCGAGCCGGACGACCGCGGTGAACAGGATCAGGTCCATCACCGGATACCCCATCGCGGTCAGCTTCTGGATCAGGCTGGATGTCGAGTCGCGGGCCAGAGGTGAGAGCAGGAACACCCACGAGACGGTGCCGATCCCGATCGCGACGATCAGCGAGTCGATCACGCTGTCTCGGTCGCCACCGGGGGTGCGGAGGCGGATCAGCCAGAGGATCCCCAGGATCAGACAGGGATAGACGGAGAGGTAGAACACGTCGCCGACCGATGGGAACGGAAGGTCCTCTCCGAAGAACTCGAGGTAGTTGTACGTGATCACGTCGCCGGCGACGAAGAACGCCTGGCCGAGAGCGAACAGGTACCAGGGGAGCCGCGCCTGCGGCTTCCAGAGCCGCACGGCGATCACGATCGCGATCGGCGAGGAGATGGCGATGACGTTGAACAGCCATCCTTGGCGCAGACCTGGGACGAAGCGGTACGCGGCCGTCACGAGCACGCCGCCGAAGGAATAGAGGATCCAGGCTGTCCGCTTCACAGGCTCGATATCGGAACGGGTGAAGGCGGACCTTAGTCGGCGTTTGGCCTGCTCAGGCCCCTCGAAAGGGGCCTGGATCCGGCTCACAGGGGAGCCGGTGCGCGGCTGGGGACCAAGGGCTCCTCGATCGGGGGCAGGGGCCTGTCCGGATCCTCCGCCGAGGCCCTGGCGAGGTCACCGCTCCGCTCGACGTCCCGCATGCCCGGGAGGAACAGGAACCCGAGGGTCACGACCCCACCGAGGATCCCGGCACCCACCAGGGTCGTCCGGGGACCGAAGATGGCCGCGACCGGCCCCGTGAGCGCGAAGGACACCGGGACGAGGCCCGTTGAGATGAACCAGTCGAAGCTGGACACCCGCCCGAGGAGCCTCGCGGGCACCAGCCGGCCCTTGGTGGTGGCCCACACGATCGTCCCGGCGCCCTCCAGGGCATTGAAGACGAAGCTCGCCACCATCAGCTGCCACGGGAACGACGCCAGACCGTAGCCTGCGATGGCGACCGTGGAGATGGTCCAGACCCCGTACATGAACGTGATGTGCCGACTGGGCATCTCCCGGTTCCCCATGACGATCGCCGCGAACATCGCCCCGACCCCCCCGAGCGCCAGGATGAAACCGAGATCGCTCGGCGAGCCGTGCATGTGGTTCTTCACGATGAACGGCAGCAGGACCTCCGACGGCCCCCAGAAGATCAGGTACGCCAGGGTCGCGGCGAGGAACGTGCCCCAGAGCCAGACCCTCGACCTGACGAACCGGAACCCCTCGCGGATGTCGTGGAACGCCGAGCGACGCTCCTCCGTCTCGTCGACGGCGCGCGCCCGCATCAGAGCCACGCACGCGATCGAGACGACGAACGTGGAGGCGTCGATCAGGAACGCGGTGCCTGGACCCCACGCCGCGATCAGCCACCCGCCGACCGCCGGCCCCAGCATGCGGGCCGCGGCCGGACGGACGAACTGGTCCAGCGAGTTCGCCTGGTTCAGGTCACGGCTCGGGACGAGCTGCGGGACGATCGCGTCGAACGCCGGTCCGAAGAAGGCCGTCCCCGCCCCGAACACGGCGGCCACGATCATGACGTGCCAGATCTGGAGGGTTCCCTCTGGAGCGATCGACAGCAGGCCGAGCGCGATCAGGCTGAGCGCGCGGAGCGCGTCGGCCGCGATCATCACGCGACGCCGGTCGAACCGGTCGCTGACGACGCCTCCCAACAACAGGAAGACGACCTGCGGCACGGTCATCGCGACGCCCACGATCGAGAGCGCCGTGGGAGCGTTCGACAGCTGGTAGACCTGCCATGCCAGCGAGACGATGAAGATCCCGTCGCCGATCAACGACGCGGTCATCCCGATCCACAGCAACCGGAAGTCGCGGTGCCGGAGAGGCCGCAGGATCCGGACTCGTTCGACGAGGCGGTTCATGGGTCACGCCGTCTGGGAGGCAACTCGGAGGGTGGACCGGAGGAGGTCGCGGGCCGCGATCGCCTCCCGCGTCCCCGCCAGGGCGGGACGCTCGGCCAGGCACTCCTCGAGATCGTCGAGACCCATGCGGACGACCCCCCGGAGCCGCTCGACGCCTCCGTTGACCGCCTGATGGATCCCCCGTTGGTACTCGAGGAACGCCCTGCCCCGATCGCCTTCGCACATGAGGGCAAGCGCGAGGTCGAACCGCACGGCGGTCCACCGTCCGTCGAGCTCGAGAGCCCGGCGGAGCGTCGCCACCGCCTCCGGGTACAGCCCCAGCCGGAGTTGGCACCAGCCGATCAGCTCGAGGAGGTCGATCTCCTTCTCTGCCCGCGGTCCACCTTCCTCGATGACCTGCTTCGCGAGCCGGTTCGCCTCCTCGTTGTCACCCATCCGCCGGAACACGTTGGAGAGACCCTCCTTCGCCCACAGCGCGGTGGGATCGAGCTCCAGCGCGCGCGCGTAGGCGTCGCGCGCACCGGCGAGACCGCCGGGGCCGAGGTTCTCGAGCGCCCAGCCTCGCGCCGTGTGCACGGCGGGCTCGTTCGGGTGCTCCTCGAGCTGCCGGTCGAGCTCATCGAGCGCCGCCTGGTAGTGGCCGGCGTCGGAGAGCTCCTCCACGCGGCCCAACCCCTCGGCGACAGGACCCTTGGTCATCCCGTGATCCCTCCTGCTCGGGCGGCTCGTTCCCGGAGGAGCTCGCGATGTCCGTCATGTTGGAGTTCGAAGCGTTCGTTGATCTCGCCCAAGACCTCGCACAACTGCTCGATCTGCTCGTCGCCGTTCGCGGCGGTGATCTGGATCCGGAAGCCGACCTCGTCCTTCGGGACGAGGGGGTACGCGGCCATCGTCACGTAGATCCCGCGGTCGAAGAGGTAGCGACCGACCGCGTCGATGTCCTCGTGATCCGCGAGCGGAACCTCGATCAGCGGGTAGCCGGATCGGTTGGGCGTGTAGATGTCGAGCTCGTGCAGCCGGTCGAGGACCCGTTCGGTCTTCAGATACATCTCGAGCCGGTTCCGATCGCCGCGTCGCTCGTTCACGTCGAGACCCGCGAGCGTGGTGGCCAGCGACGCGATCGGCGACGGCCCCGAGTACAGGTAGGGAGGAGCGGCGACCTTGAGCACGTCCTTCAGTCGCGTGGGCAGGGTGAGGAAGGCGAGCAGGGACGAGTACGCCTTGGAGAAGCCGGCGATGAAGATCACGTTCTCGTAGGACTCGCCCTGGTGGCGGATCACGCCGTTCCCGCGTTTGCCCCACGGGGTGAGCTCGTCGGGAGCGCGCTCGCCGACGACGCCGAACCCGTGGGCGTCGTCGACGTAGAGGACCGCGTCGTACTCGCGCGCCAGTCGAGCGAACTCCCGGAGGTCGGGCGCGTTGCCGAGCATCGAGTTGACGCCGTCGAGCGCGATCACGCGTGGGGAGATCGCGCTTGCTCGCAGGAGCTCTTCGAGATGCGCAGGATCGTCGTGGCGGAAGCGTTCGACGGTCGCGCCATGGCCGCGGGCGATCATCGCGCCGTCGTAGATCGTCTTGTGCGCCCGTCCGTCGAGGAAGACCGTCCCCGCGCCCGCGAGCACCGGGATCACCGACATGTGGATGTGGCTGATCGTCGGGAACAGCAGCGTGTCCTCGCCGCCGAGGAGCTCGGTCACCTTCTCCTCGATCTCCTCGTACAGCACCGGGCTTCCCAGGAGCCGGGACCAGGAGGGGTGGGTGCCCCATCGGTCGAGGTAGGCGGGCACCGCGTCGATGATCTCGCGATCGAGGTCGAAGCCCAGGTAGTTGCATGAGGCGAAGTCGAACAGCCATCGGTCACCGATCCGGATCCGCCGGCCGTCCTGCTCATCGATCACGGCGTCGAGCATCGGGTGGGAGTCCTTCAACCGAGCGAGGTCCGCGACGGTCTCCATCCATCGATCGAGCCACCCGTCGCCCACGCGCCGGAAGGGCTGAGGTCCGATCGGACCGGTGACGACCGTGTCGGTCGCCCGACGGCGCGGGGCATCCGATCTCGGTCGGGCGAACACGGGTACGCGCGAGGCGCGCTCGGCGAGCGACATGGAATCCCCATCGGCCGAATGGGCGAGGGGCTTTACACCTACAACGGGGTATCTCGTTCCCAGCTGAGCACGATGGCAACCGGCGCGAGGCCACCAAGCGGGGGACACGAGTTTTCAGCTCTGTACCCCGATCGGGGGACAGCGCGCGCAGGCCGGAGCGGATACGGGCTCAGTTGCACGGGACAGGGCCACCCGAATCGACCAAGGTCCCGTCGATGGAGACGAACTCCCATGAGTAGGCGCCCTCTCCGAGGTGGAGCTTCAGCACACCGAACTCGCTCGCGCGACCGGCCTCGAAATTCGGGTCCTTCTCCTCGAGCATCGGATAGAGGGCCTTCCCACCGGTGCCGACGACGAACTGGCGGATCCCCTGCGATGCCGCTCGCCCGGCTCCGGTCTGCTTTCCGTATCGCTGGTAGTTGTGCTCGTGACCGTTCACGACGATGTCGGCCCCCGCGACCGTTAGGTCGTCCCAGAAGGCGCGCGCTCCGGACGGCGCCGAGTCGCCGTGCGTCGCCCCGGAGTTGAACAGCGGATGGTGCCAGAAGGCGAGCAGGCACGGCTGCGACGTGCGCATCAGGTCGCCCTCGAGGAAGTCGTTCTGTGGTGAGCCCTCCTCACACGGGACGGCATCGCATTCGGAGTTCAGAGCGATGAGGTGCCACGAGCCGAGGTCGAAGCTGTAGTAGCCCGATCCCTCCCCTCCGGTGGGTCGATCCTTCATCGCCCAATAGTCGAAGTACCCGGTCGCACCGTCGACGTGATACTCGTGGTTGCCGGCGGCCGGGTACGTCTTGTCCGCGTACCGCCCCCAGCTCACGTCGTAGCCGAGCTCGAACGTTCGCAGCGTTCCATCTGGATACTGGAGGTCGCCGAGGACCAAGACGGCATCGGCGTCCGCGAGCAACGCCGCGGTCGCATGCTGTTGACACTCAGTGGGGTCCTTCCCCTCGAAGTCGGAGTCGTCCGACGGGCAGCTGATGTCGCCCGCGGCGGCGACGGTGATCGACCCGTCCGGGATACGCGGAGGCCGGGCCGGCGACGGCTCTCGGGATCCGGGATCCTCGATCTGCGCGCACATCGTGAGGGACACCACCACGAGAACGAGCCCTCCGCATCGGTATCGCGCTGTCGCCCTCACCCTGCCGGAGGGTAGCGTCCTCCGGCGTCCTGAACCACGATCGCCGGTCCCGTGCGTGGACCGTGCCTCCTGCGGGTACGGAACCAGGGTGCCCACCGTCGGGATCCATGCATCGCACGAGCAGCTCTCGCCCGCCAGCCTCCTCGACATGGTGCGAGCAGCTGAGGCGGCCGGGTTCCGGGCCGCGATGTGCTCCGATCACCTGGCGCCGTGGAGCGAGCGTCAGGGGGAATCCGGTCATGCCTGGGCGTGGCTCGGCGCCGCGATGCAGGCGACGTCGCTCCCGTTCGGGGTGGTGACCGCTCCCGGACAGCGCTACCACCCCGCGGTGATCACCCAGGCGATCGCGACGCTCGGCGACCTGTTCCCCGGCCGGTTCTGGGCCGCGCTCGGCTCGGGCGAGGCGCTGAACGAGCACGTGACCGGCGGCCCGTGGCCGCGGAAGGAAGATCGGGACGCCCGGCTCCTCGAGTGCGTGGAAGTGATCCGGGCTCTCCTCGGCGGGGAAGAGGTGACCCACGACGGCCTCGTGCGGGTGGACCGCGCGCGGGTGTGGAGCCTGCCCGCCGAGCCGCCCGCCCTCTACGGCGCCGCGGTGAGCGAGGAGACGGCGAGGACGGTCGGCTCCTGGGCAGACGGGATGATCACCGTGTATCAGCCGGTCGACGTCCTCCGGCGGGTGATCGACGCCTTCCGCGAGGGAGGCGGCGATCGCGCGCCGGTCGCCGTGCAGGTCCACGTCTCCTGGGCGGAGGATGAGGAGACGGCCCTCGCGATCGCGCACGACCAGTGGCGGACGAACGTGTTCGGGTCGGCGCTCGCGTGGAACCTCGAGCTGCCGGCCCAGTTCGACGAGGCCGCCGCCCATGTGCGGCCGGACGCCGTGACGGAGGCGGTCCTGGTCTCGGCCGACCTCGGCCAGCACGCGAAGTGGCTCCTCGAGCTCGCGGACCTCGATGTGGACGCGATCTACCTCCATCACGTGGGGAAGGAACAGGACGCCTTCATCGAGGCGTTCGCCGACCACGTCCTCCCGGAGCTGGTGTCGTGACGACCGCCCGCACGAGCGATCTGTGGTGGAAGAACGCGATCGTCTACTGCCTCGACGTCGAGACGTTCCTCGATTGGGACGGTGACGGCACCGGGGACCTGACCGGGCTGACCGAGCGGCTCGACTACCTCGCGGGGATCGGGATCAGCTGTCTGTGGCTGATGCCGTTCCAGCCCTCGCCCAACCGCGACGACGGCTACGACATCACCGACTACTACGGGGTCGACCCGCGCCTCGGATCGCTCGGCGACTTCGTCGCGATGATCCGCACCGCGAAGGACCGCGGGATGCGCGTGATCATCGACCTCGTCGTGAACCACACGTCGGACAAGCACCCGTGGTTCCGCGCCGCGCGCTCCTCTCCCACCTCGGAGTTCCGCGACTACTACGTCTGGGCGGACGAGCCGCCGGCCGAGCCGAAGGCCGAGGTCGTGTTCCCCGACCAGGAGGACACGATCTGGGCGTGGGACGAGAAGGCCGGGCAGTACTACCTCCACCACTTCTACTCCCATCAGCCGGACCTGAACATCGCGAACCCGAAGGTCCGCGAGGAGATGGCGAGGATCGTCGGGTTCTGGCTCGAGCTCGGCGTCGACGGCTTCCGCGTGGATGCCGTGCCGTTCCTCCTGGAGACCGGCGGGATCGCGGGCGAGGTGGAGCTCGACCCGCACGACTTCCTCCGGGACCTCCGGTCGTTCATGTCCCGGCGCAGAGGCGACGTGATGATGCTCGGCGAGGTGAACCTGCCC
>DASSDW010000096.1:0-23886 GCA_035696925.1 Actinomycetota bacterium | reverse complement strand
TCGCGACGCTGGCGCTCCTCCTGGAGCTGTCGTTCCTCGTCGCGGAGCGACGCCGCGCCCTCGAAGTCCTGCGCGTCGATCGCCGACTCCTTCCGCAGACGCACCTCGGCGATCTTCTCGTCGACCTCACGGACGTCGGGCGGTGCCGTCATCCGGCGGATCCGCGTGCGCGATCCGGCTTCGTCGATCAGGTCGATCGCCTTGTCCGGCAGGGACCGGTCCGCGATGTAGCGGTCCGCGAGGTTGGCTGCGGCCACGAGTGCGTCGTCGGTGAAGCTCACCCGGTGGTGGGCCTCGTAGCGATCCCGGAGGCCTTTCAGGATCTCGATGGTGTGCGAGACGGTGGGCTCCTCGACCACGATCGGCTGGAACCGCCGCTCGAGCGCCGCGTCCTTCTCGAGGTGCTTGCGGTACTCGTCGCGTGTGGTGGCGCCGATCGTCTGGAGCTCGCCGCGCGCGAGCATCGGCTTGAGGATGCTGGCGGCGTCGATCGCGCCCTCCGCGGCACCCGCACCCACCAGCGTGTGCAGCTCGTCGATGAACAGCACGATGTCGCCTCGGGTCTTGATCTCCTTGAGGACCTTCTTCAGACGCTCCTCGAAGTCGCCCCGGTAGCGGGACCCGGCGACGAGCGCGCCGAGGTCGAGCGTGTAGATCTGCTTGCCCTTCAGCGTCTCGGGCACCTCTTCTCGGACGATGTCCTGCGAGAGGCCCTCGACGACGGCGGTCTTGCCGACCCCCGGCTCCCCGATCAACACGGGGTTGTTCTTGGTCCGGCGCGAGAGGACCTGCATGACCCGCTCGATCTCCTTCTCACGGCCGATCACGGGATCGAGCTTGCCGTCGCGGGCCAGTTGGGTGAGGTTCCGGCCGAACTGATCGAGGACCATGGAGCCCTGTCCGCCGCCTTCCTGGGAGCCGGCGACCTGCTCGCCCTTGCCGGCCGTATAGCCGGACAGGAGCTGGATCACGGTCTGGCGGACGCGGTTGAGATCGGCGCCGAGCTTCTGGAGCACCTGCGCGGCGACCCCCTCGCCTTCGCGGATCAGCCCGAGAAGGATGTGCTCGGTGCCGATGTAGTTGTGTCCGAGCTGCAGCGCCTCGCGGAGCGAGAGCTCGAGGACCTTCTTCGCGCGCGGCGTGAACGGGATGTGGCCGGTGGGAGCAGCTTGCCCCTGGCCGATGATCTCCTCGACCTGCTGGCGAACGGCTTCGAGAGAGATGTTCAAGGACTCGAGGGCCTTGGCCGCGACGCCTTCGCCCTCGTGGATCAGGCCGAGCAGGATGTGCTCCGTGCCGATGTAGTTGTGGTTGAGCATCCTCGCTTCTTCTTGGGCGAGGACGACCACCCGCCGGGCTCGGTCGGTGAATCGCTCGAACATGCGCTACATCCCTCCAGGCGGCGACCCGTCCGTCCGGCCCCGGGGATCTTCGGACTCCGTCCTACCCCCGAGGTGCATGAGGCGCCGCTCCCTCGCGGTGGCAGCGCCTCTCTGCACGCAGTATACCCAGCGCCCCCGATACGCCAGCATGCCGCCCAACATCCGCTCCGTTCACTCCGGGACGATCTCGTCCCGATCCAACTCTCGTCTCAATCTTCGGAAGAACCGAGCCCGGGGATGAGTCCCGGACGATCTTTCCCAGGGGTGAGACGAGGCATAGACCTTTCGGACCAGAAGGACCACCCGGACGGCCGTTGGCATCCCGGGGTTCCGGCTGGCAGCATCGTGACAACGCTCCTCGTGTCCCCACATGGGAGCCCCTCCCCAGCGTTCGGAGGTCCGGCCTTCCCCATGTGGACACCATGGAGAAAGGGAGCGAGACAGTGCGTGTGCTCGTCGTCGATGATCATCCCGCGTTCCGGAAGGCCCTCGCATCCGCGCTGCAACTCGTCGGCGACATCGAGATCGCGGGGGAGGCGTCGGGCGGCGAAGACGCATGCGTCGGAGCGAAGGAGCTGCAGCCCGACGTCGTCCTGATGGATCTCTCGATGCCCGACATCTCCGGCATCGAGGCGATGCAGCGGATCCATTCGTCGGCTCCGGAGCTCCCCGTCGTGATCCTCACCGCTCATGCGGACGAGGGCGTCGAGCGAGCGGCCCGTGGAGCCGGCGCCTCGGGGTTCGTCGCGAAGGGACGCGGGCTCCAGGACATCCTGCGTGCGCTGCACGAGGTGACGGCCGCGAGCTGAGCCTCGCGATAGGGTCCCCGCGTGGGATGCCTCATCGTCCTGTTCGTCCTTCTCCTGCCTCGCACGATCATGGTCGCCCTGTGGCTGTTCTCCGACTATCTCTCGACCGCGTTCGGGACCTGGGTCTGGCCGTTGATCGGCTTCTTCGTGCTCCCGACGACCACGCTCGCCTACGCGGTGGCCCAGAACCGCTACGGGGGCGTGCGTGGTGTGGGGCTCTTCCTGGTGATCCTGGGCGTCCTGGTGGACCTCGGCGCGCTCGGAGGCGGAGGCAGGGGCGCCGGGAGGCGCTGGACCGCGGATCGCTGAGTGCCGGAACGGACGGGGCCGGCTCGCCTTCGGCGAGCCGGCCCCACGGATGCCCCGGGTGCGTCGGGGCCACCCCCTGTTCCCCCAGCCGCGCCTCGCCGATCGCTCGGCGCCGCGCTTCCGGGCCATCCGGGTCGTTCGCGACCCACTCCGACCGTATCCACGGAGCTCTGCGAGGGATGTCACGGGCGTGACAAGCGGCGGGTGCCGTTCGTCACCTGCCGAAGCGTGACGGAGGTCACGTCCGGGTCAGTCGAGCGCCTCCGGGCGGTGGGCCGGGAACATGATGAGGTCGCGGAGCGATGCGGCCTCCGTGAGGACCATCAGCAGGCGGTCGATGCCGAGACCCAACCCTCCGGCCGGCGGCATCCCGTGCTCGAGCGCCCGGAGGAAGTCCTCGTCGAGCGGATGCGTCTCCTCGACACCCACCGCCTTCAGCTGCTGCTGGAGCTCGAGCTTCGCACGCTGCTCGAGCGGATCGGTCAGCTCGGAGAACGCCGTGACGAGCTCGACCCCTCCGATGATCAGATCGAAGTGCTCCGTCAGGCCGGGATCGTTCCGGTGCGGTCTCGCGAGCGGCGACACCTCCCGGGGGAAGTCGCAGACGAACGTCGGCTCGACGATCGTCGCCTCGACGAGCTTCTCGAACAGCTCTACCACGATCTTCCCGGGGCCCCACACGTCATCGACGGGCACGTCGTGACGCGCCGCGATCGACGGGAGATCGGTGCGCTCGAGCGTGATCTCCTCACCCGTCGCGGTCGACACGGCGTCGAGCATCGCGAGCCGACGGAACGGGGATGCGAGATCGATCACCGCTCCTCTCCAGGGGATCGTGAGGTCTCCGGGGGCGCGGCCCATGATGGGGCTCACCGCGCGGGCGCTCGCGCGGATGAGCGCCTCCGACAGCTCCATCATCGTCGTGTAGTCGCCGTAGGCCTGATACGCCTCGAGCATCGAGAACTCCGGGTTGTGGTCGCGGTCGATCCCCTCGTTGCGGAAGTTCCGCCCGAGCTCGTAGACACGCTCGATCCCACCGACGAGGAGTCGCTTGAGGTAGAGCTCGAGCGAGATCCGGAGCTTCATCTCGATGCCGAGCGCGTCGTGGAAGGTCGTGAACGGCCGCGCGTTCGCGCCGCCGGCCACCGTCTGCAGGATCGGTCCCTCGGACTCGACGAAGCGGCGTTCGTGCAGCACCTCGCGCGCTGCCCGGAGGACCGCCGCGCGCGCGGCGAAGAGGCGTCGGGGGGTCTCGTCCGCGATCAGATGGAGATAGCGACGCCGCTGCTGCAGGTCCGGGTCCTTGATGCCGTGCCACTTCTCCGGCAGCGGACGGAGCGACTTCGTCAGCATCGCCCAGCGGCTGACGAAGACCGAGAGCTCGCCGCGGCGCGTCGTCCCGACCGGGCCGGTGGCCGCGATGATGTCGCCGAGATCCACCTCGTCGAGGAGTGCGAACGGCTCGGGCTCCAGCTCGGCCTGGTTGCAGACGAGCTGGAGGTCGCCGCTGCCGTCGCGGAGCGTGAGGAACTTCAGCTTCCCCATGTCCCGTTTCAGGACCACGCGACCGGCGACGGTGACCGTCTCCGCGGCCCGGTGGTCCGGAGGGAGGTCCCCGTACCGATCACGGAGATCCGCGGTCGCGGCGGGCTCGTCCACGCCGAGCGCGTCCTCCAGCGTGAGCGCGAACGCCCGATCCCCGAGTCGCTCGAGCGATGCGCGTCGGGCTCTGAGGACCTCCTCCTCGCGCGAGGGGCCGCTCGTGTCCGCCGGTTCAGTCATCCACGTTCTTCTCGTGGACCAGTCGCAGACCTTCGAGGGTCAGGAACGGCTCGTGGTGATCGATCGTGCGGCAGTGCGGGATGACCACCGTCGCCAGCCCGCCGGTCGCGATCGTGGTGGCGCCGCCGAGCTGGCGCCGGATCCGGTCGACGATCCCGTCGACCTCGCCCGCCGTGCCGAACACCAAACCCGACTGGATCGCCTCGACCGTGTTCTTGCCGATCACGGATGCCGGGGCCTCCATCTCGACGCGGGTGAGCCTCGCCGCGCGCCGGACCAGCGTCTCGGCGGAGATCTGCAGACCGGGCGCGATGACCCCGCCGAGGAACTCGCCGTGTTCGGAGACGACGTCGAAGTTCGTACCCGTGCCGAAGTCCACGACGATCGACGGGCCGCCGAACCGCGTGTACGCGGCCAGCGTGTTCACGATCCGGTCCGCGCCGACCTCCCGCGGATTGTCCGTGAGCACCGAGACGCCGGTCTTCGTCCCGGGACCGACCACCAGCGGCTCGAAGGACAGGTAGCGAGCGGCCATCTCTCGGAGCTGCTGCGTGACGTCCGGGACGACCGAGGCGATGCAGAGGCCCGAGAGCTTCTCGAGGGACAGCCCTCGATGCTCGAGCAGCCCCGCGAACACGAGCGCGATCTCGTCGGCGGAGCGCTCCGGCTGCGAGGAGAGGCGCCAGGTGTGAACGAGCCCCGGGCCGTCGAAGACCCCGAGCACCGTCTCCGTGTTGCCGACGTAGGCCGTGAGCAGCATCGCGCACTCCCCTGGACGGATGCGGGCAGGAACGGTCCATCGTGGCCCACCCACCGAGCGGCGACAACCCGTTCAGGGCACGCCGGCGGGCGCGGGGAGCAGCAGATTGTCGATCAGACGCGCGGACGGGAACCGCGCGGCGACGAGGCCCCGCGCGGGTCCGTCCACGCGCGTGATCGCCTCGAAGGTGTCGTCCCCGACCACCGCGACGTAGTCGGGCCGCGCCATCGCCGTCGCCCCGATCTCTCGGGCCATCGCCGCGACGAGCACGGCCGTCTCCCGCTCGCCGGCCCGCGCCATCCCCGCCGCCTCCGACAGGGCGAGGAACAGGCAGCCGGCTTGCTCCCGCTCCTCCGGCGAGAGCCGGGCGTTGCGGGACGAGCACGCGAGACCGTCGGACTCGCGCACGGTGGCGACCGGCACGATCGTGACGGGCAGCCCCTCCTCGCGCACCATCCGCCGGACGAGGAACAGCTGTTGGGCGTCCTTCAGGCCGAAGACGGCGCGGCACGGCCCCGTCACGTCGAAGAGGCGATGGACCACCTTCAGCACACCGCGGAAGTGCCCGGGCCTGGCGGCGCCCTCGAACGTGTCGCCGACGGGCCCCGGATCGGGCTCCGGGAGGAGGACACCGTCCGGGTAGACCTGCTCGATCGGCGGCGCCCAGACCGCGTCGACGCCCAACCGTGCGCAGATCTCCAGGTCCCCGGTCTCGTTGCGGGGATACGCGGCGAGGTCCTCGTCGGGACCGAACTGAGCGGGGTTCACGAAGATCGTCACGAGCACGTGACGAGCCTCTTCCTGCGCTCTCCCGATCAGCGACGTGTGTCCGGGATGCAGGGAACCCATCGTCGGGACCAACCCCACGTCGCCTTCGCTCCGCCAGGCGTCCGTCAGGCGACGCACGTCCTCCGCGGTCCGGATCAGGTCCATCCGGCCAGCACGTCTTCCACGGCGCCCCGCGCTGCGGGAGAGGCCCGCCCGGAACGTTCGGCAAGACGCAGGGTCGATCTCGCCAGCGCGACGTAGACGGAGACGAGGTCGGGAGCGTGCCGCTCCAGCGCTTCGAGGTTCCGCCGGACCGTCCCCGCATCGCCGCGGAGGGCAGGGCCCGTCAGGGCTCGAGCGGCGCCCAGCCGCTCGACGTGGTCGAGGGTCGCGCGCTGCAACGGGGCCATCGCCGCTCTGGGGTCGGGGACCCCGGCGGCCTCGAACAACGACTCGGCGATCGCGGACACCGTCACGAGCGAGTTGGACGCGAAGACGGCGGCGGCGTGGTACAGAGGCCGCAGCTCGTCCGCCAGGGCGAACGGCACGCCGAGAAGATCCTCGACGAGCCGTTCTCCGATGCGGGCGCCCTCGGCATCGTCCGCGGTCACCGCGATCCAGCAGCCGGGCAGACCCTCCAGCGCGGCCCCGACGTCCGGGAACGTCTGGAGGGGGTGCAGGGCGAGACGGCGCGCACCCACCCCGACGGCGACCCGGAGCGCGTCGAGCCCGAGGGAGCCGGAGAGATGCAGGACCCAGGTGCCGGTCGCAAGCGCCCCGGCCGTGACGAGCTCGGCCACGACCGGTTCGATCGCATCGTCGGGCGTGCCGATCACGACGAGCTCCGCTCCGGCGACCGCGTCGGCTGACTCTCGCACCGAGACCCCCGGGAGATAGGTTGCGGCGCGGTCTCGGGTCCCGGCTCCGCCGGACACCCCGACGAGCCGATGCCCCGCTCGCTGGAGCAGGACCGCCACGGCCGTGCCCACCGTGCCCGCACCGATCACGGCGACCCTCATGCGCCCGAGTATCGCAACCGCGCCCGGAGAGCCGTCACAGGTCGGCGATGGGCTCCTGGGCGATCCACGCGAGCGGTCCGGCGGGGGTCGGAGCCCTTTCCGGCCCCTCGAGCGGCTTCAGCACGTGATGCCGCAGGACGTACAAGGAGCCGCCCGTGACCACGTACGCGGTCCCGTCGTCCGCGTACGCGGCGAAGGTGAAGCCACCGTCGGAGCCCACCCGGCGAGGCTCGATCGACCGACCGGACGCGAGGAGGGGGAGCTCCCAGAGGCCGGGCCGGCCCTCACCGACCCTTCCGACGACGAGCGCAACCCACGAGTCCGGGCCGTACGCCAACACCTCGTCCACCTGCAACGGCGCACCATCCACCAGGTACGGCACGGGCGGTCCACGGAACTGGCCGTACAACGACGCCCTCCCGGTCACGCGGTTCGGAGCCGGGTTGCCGCTGCTCCCGACCTCCGCGGACGTGAGATCGATGGACGGGAGATCGGCGCTCGGAGCGACGATCATGTCCCCGTCGGGCGACACCGCGATCAGTCCGTGATCGGGCAGGAGGAGGCCTGCGTCGCGGTAGCCGACGCCGACCACGTCCACGCCGCGCGGTCCGAGCCTGGTGAGGAAGTGCCCGAGGCTGGTCCGGCCGACGGAGAGGACGTCGCCGCAGAGCGTCTCTCGCGTCACGCGCTCCCGCCCGGGACGCTCCACGTGCGCAGCGGACACCGATACCGTGCGACGGCATCCATCCGATCGTGGCCCCCGGTCGACGAGGAGCGCCTGGCCCGGTCGCGCCCAGGTGACGATCGTCCCTCGTCCCAACCGCTCGGGCTCCGCTCCGACCTCGAGGGAATCGAGCACCGAGGCCTCGAGCACGCCCCGTCCGCGATCGGACGTGATGCCGAGCCACCCGAGATCGGGCGATCTCACGTTCACCAGCTCCACCGGATCGGGGATCAGAGGGCCGGGCTTCGCCTCGCCCGACTCGAGGTTCCATCGCCACAGACGCGCCGACCCTCCGCCGTCCGCGCTCGCGTAGACGAGGATGCCCGGTGGCCCCCCGGGCGGCACCACCGAGTGCTCCCGTCTCGGACCGGGATCCGGAGCACCCCGCGAGAGGAGGACGAGCATGACGGAGACGATCCCCACGGTGGCGAAGACCGATCGGGAGCTGGTCGTGACGGGTCGGGCCTCGGACGGGCCGCGGTCCTCCGCGGTCTCGAGGGGCCCGTCCCCCGGGAGCGTCCGTTCCCCGCTCACGCTGCGCGGCGGCGCCGACCGGTAGAGGGGCGCACCGCACTCGGGGCACGAGGCGGAGGCGCTGTCGCCGACGCGGTCGCATCGGAGACAGGTCGTGGTCACGGGCGCACCGCCAGCGGAGACGCCGAGGGCGCCACGCCCTCCGTGTTCACGCGCAGCTCCCGCAGCCGCGTCCCGTCGGGCAGGACGGGATCCGGGACCAGCTCGAGCAGCGGCAGGAGGACGAACGCCCGCTGGGCCAGTCGCGGATGCGGCACGACGAGGTCCGACTCGTCGATCGTCTCCTCGTCGAAGAGCAGGACGTCGATATCGATCGAGCGGGCGCCCCAACGCTCCTTCCGGACGCGTCCCATGCGCTCCTCCACGCGGTGCGCCACGTCCAGCAGGTCGCGAGCGGAGAGATCGGTCTCCAGGCGTATCACGGCGTTCAGATAGTCGGGCTGCGGCGGCCCCCCCACCGGGGCCGTCTCCCAGACCCTGCTGGACGCGAGCACCCGGAGTCCGGGCTCCCGGTGGAGCAGATCGACCGCGGCCTGCAGGTTCGTGAGGCGGTCGCCGAGGTTCGACCCGAGTCCGAGGAACGCGACGGTCCCCACCGGATCCCCTGTCACTCGCCGGGGGAGACCGTGGCCCCCGCGGCCACCCCGTCGATCTCGAGACGGCCGGCGGCGTTCGGCTTGTGGACCACCGCCGTCACTCGGCCCACGTGCGGGAAGGAGCTGATCCGGCGAGCGATCGCATCGGCCATCGCCTCGATCAGGTCGAAGGATCCGTCCTCCACGATCTCGCGCACGGCCTCCGTGACCCCCCGGTAGTCGGCCGTCGCGTCGATCGAGTCGCGTGGGGCATCCACCTCGATGTCGAGGTCCACGACGAAGGGCTGCGGTTGGTCCTTCTCGCCGTCGCGCGCTCCGTGGCGGCCCTCGGCGCGGATCCCCGTCAGGAACAGACGGGCCTGGGTCATGGCGAAGCCTCCTCGTCGTCGTCGGGCACGAACCAATCGTCGCGCTCGTCCTCCTCCAGGTCCAGCCACGGCGGGCGTCGTTCGAGCTGGATCCGCACGACGCCGTCATGGGCGTGGCCCGCATGGTGCGGCTCCCGCAGGTAGCGGGCCCGCAGGTACTCGAGGATCATCGGGGCGATCGTGGCGGCGGCCTCATCGGTGAGATCGTGGCCGCATCCGGGCAGGAGACCGAGCGTCGACGTCGCGATCGCGTCGTTCAGCTCCTCGGCCACCGACACCGGCACCACGGCGTCGTCCTCTCCCCAGAGCAAGAGCACGGGGAAGTCGAAGGACGCGAGGATCCCGTCGTCGGCGGTGGGAGCACGAGGTGCGTCGAGGAGGACCATCGCGTCGACACCGCCCTCGGCGGCAAGGACCTGCGCGAGCGACCCGCCCGTCCCGTGGCCGATCACGCCGCATCGCTCCCCGCCGAGCGCGCCCCGCACGACGTCGATCGCGGCCCGCTCGTCCCCTGCAGGCAGATCGGGCGTGAGCACGAGGAATCGCGACTCGAGGAGCGGCACGAACTCCCTCCACTGGTCGCTCGATCGCCCCTCGTCGTGGAGGAGGAGCAGGATCGGATCCCGCCCGGTCACGGCCGCCCTCGCGCGATCGCGTCCGCCACCCGGAGCGCCTGGACCGTCGGGGCGACGTCGTGGACGCGGACGACGTCCACGCCCTGGGCCGCGCACCACACGGCGGCGGCGAGGGAGCCGTCGCGTCGGTCGGCAGCGTCGGCGACGCCCGCGAGCTCGCCGATGAACCGCTTCCGGGATGCTCCCGCGAGCACGGCCGCGCCGAGCTCGCGGAACGAGCCGATCGAACGCAGGAGCGCGAGGTTGTGCTCGAGGTTCTTCCCGAACCCGATCCCGGGGTCGATGCAGAGGCGGTCGCGGCCGATCCCGGCCTCGACAGCCGCCTCGATCCGCTCGGCGAGGAACGCGCGCACCTCGGCCACCACGTCGTCGTAGCGAGGATCGGCCTGCATCGTCTTCGGCTCCCCCCGCATGTGCATCAGGACCATGCCCGCTCCGCTGCGGGCCACCGCATCGAACATCGCGGGCTGGGTGCCGGCGGCGATGTCGTTCACGACATCGGCGCCGGCTGTGAGGGCCCGCTCCGCGACCGACGGCGTGCGCGTGTCCACCGACAGGAAGGCCTCCGGCGCTTCGCGCCGGAGGCCTTCCAGTACCGGCAGCACGCGCGACGTCTCCTCCTCGGACCCCACCGGCTCGGAACCCGGTCGGGTCGACTCGCCACCCACGTCGAGGAGGTCGGCACCCTCCTCGAGCAGCCGGAGCCCGTGGCGCACCGCGGCGTCCGCGTCCTCGAACATCCCTCCGTCGCTGAACGAGTCGGGCGTGACGTTCACGATCCCCATCACGAGCGTCTGCGCCCCGAGCGCGAGCTCGCGGTCGCGGCATCGCCAGACGCGGTCCATGGAACCGATGGTAGTGGGCACGCGCGGATCGCTCAGCGCATGCCGATGTGATCCATAGCCTCCTGGCGGGTACGCGCGTCGGAGCGGAAGAGCCCTCGAACCGTAGAGGTCACGGTGACGGCGCCGGGCTTCTTGATCCCCCGCATCGTCATGCACAGGTGCTCGGCCTCGATCACCACGAACACCCCGCGCGGCGTGAGCGCGCGATCGATCGCCTCCGCGATCTCGGTCGTCAGGCGCTCCTGGACCTGGGGCTTCTTCGAGAGCAGGTCGACGACCCGCGCGATCTTCGACAGACCCGTGATCTGTTGCGCCGTGTTCGGGATGTACGCGACGTGCGCCTTCCCGGCGAACGGGATCAGGTGGTGCTCGCAGAACGATTGCAGCGGGATGTCCCGGACCATGATCATCTCGTCGTGGTCGGCGCCCTCCACCACCGTGACGAGCTCCGACGCGTCCTTGCCGATCCCGGCGAACGTCTCCTCGTACATGCGTGCCACGCGGGCGGGCGTTTCCCGCAGCCCGCCGCGGTCGGGGTCCTCGCCGATCCCCTCGAGGATCAGGCGGACGCCTTCCTCGACCTTCTTGGCGTCGAACGAGACGGGTGGCCCGAGTAGATCCATCGCGCGGATGCTACCGGGGAACCAACGCGTCCAGGGCGGCGGGGAGGCCGCCGAGGTTGGGGAGCTCGCCGGCGCGTGGGAGTTCGCTCGACTCGTCCAGCCGGTTGATCCAGACGCACGGGAGCCCCAGCTGCGCGCACGGCTCGACGTCGTGATACAGCGATGCCGCCACGTGGACATGGCGGGCACGGTCGGCCGAGGTCGTTCGGAAGAACGTGTCCCAATGGCCGTACGCGGGCTTGTACGAGCCGGCCTCTGCCGCCGTGATCCGCAGGTCCACCTCCACGCCGATCGTCTTCAGCGAGGCGGCGAGCATGTCCGGGTCGGTGTTCGACAGGATCGCGAGCCTCCAGCCACGATCGCGCAGCTCCCCGAGCGCTCCCGGCACCTCGGGGAACGGTCGCCACGACGGCACGGAGTCGGCGAGCGCGTCGTCCTGTCCCGGAGGGACCTCGAGCTCATCCTCCTCGGCGATCGCGGCGAGCGTCTCACGCAGGACCTGCCGATAGGTGATGCCCCGCCCGGCCTGGATGCGCGGCTCCACATCGTGGTAGCGCTGGAACAGCCGATCGCCGGCCTCGTTCGGCCAGACGCCGACCAACGCCCTGCGCACGCCTCCGTCCCAGTCGATCAGCGTGCCGTAGCAGTCGAACGTCGCCCAGCGCTCCGTCATCGCAGACGTTCCCTCACCGACGGAGCGGTCCGGGCGCGTCGGGAGGGGGGAACATCTGGGTCCGGGACACCGCGAGGCCGGCGCTGCGGACCTCCGGAGCGCGGGGCGCGCGCTTCTCGACGGCCTTGAAGAACGCCTCCACCTCCTCGCGATCCAGCGTCTCCTTCTGCAGCAGGATGGCCGCGAGCTCGTCGAGCCGCTCCCGGTGCTGGCTCAAGATCTCGAGCGCCACGTCGTGCGCCTCGTCGATCAGCCGGCTGATCTCCTGGTCGATCTCGAACGCGACGGCCTCCGAGTAGTCGGGCGTGGACGCCCAGTCGCGGCCGAGGAAGACCTCGCCCTGTTTCTGCCCAAGCGTCCTCGGCCCGATCGCGTCGCTCATCCCGTGCTCCGTCACCATCTGGCGGGCGATCTTCGTGGCGCGCTCGATGTCGTTGCCCGCGCCGGTCGAGATGTCGCCGGCGATGATCTCCTCCGCGACCCGTCCGCCCATCAGCATCGCGAGCTCGTCGCGGAGCTCCTCGCGCGTCATCATGAACTTGTCCTGCTCGGGGAGCGTGAGCGTGTACCCGAGGGCGCGGCCGCGGGGGATCACGGTGATCTTGTGGACCTCGTCCGTGTTCGGGAGGACATGCGCGACCATCGCGTGGCCGCCTTCGTGGTAGGCGATCAGCCGCCGCTCCTGCTCGCTCATCACGCGGCTCTTGCGCTCCGGTCCGGCCATCACCCGGTCGACCGCTTCCTCGACCTCCTGCATCGTGATCGTCTTCTTCGACCGACGCGCGGCGAGGAGCGCGGCTTCGTTGATCACGTTCGCGAGATCGGCGCCCGTGAAGCCGGGAGTGCGCCGCGCGAGGATGTCGAGGTCGACCCCCGGATCGAGCGGCTTGCCCTTCGCGTGGATGTGGAGGATCGCCTTCCTGCCCTCGAGGTCGGGCCGGTCGACGACGATCTGTCGGTCGAAACGCCCCGGCCGAAGCAGAGCCGGATCAAGGATGTCGGGCCGGTTCGTGGCGGCCATCAGGATCACCGTCGACCGTTGGTCGAAACCGTCCATCTCCACGAGCAGCTGGTTCAGGGTCTGCTCGCGTTCGTCGTGGCCGCCGCCGAGCCCCGCGCCGCGATGGCGGCCGACGGCGTCGATCTCATCGACGAACACGATCGCCGGAGCGCTCGCCTTCGCCTGCTCGAACAGGTCACGGACCCGGGCGGCGCCGACGCCGACGAACATCTCGACGAAGTCCGACCCGCTGATCGAGTAGAACGGCACGCCCGCCTCTCCCGCGACCGCCCGCGCGAGGAGGGTCTTGCCGGTGCCGGGAGGGCCGAACAGGAGGACGCCTCGGGGGATCTTCGCTCCCATCGCCTGGAACTTCGACGGGTGCTGCAGGTACTCCTTGACCTCCTCCAGCTCCTCGATCGCCTCGTCCACGCCGGCGACGTCCTTGAACGTGGTCTTCGGCTGATCCTTCCCGACGGTCTTGTGCCGGCTGCGACCGAACTGCATCACACGACCGCTGCCGCCCTGGGAGCGATTCGTCATCCAGAGCAGGAGCCCGGCGAGGAGCAGGATCGGCAAGACGTAGTAGAGGAGCTGGACGAGCTCGTTGGGCTTCTGCGAAGTGACCTGGAGCGGGACGTCGGCCTCTCGCAGCTCGGTCGTCAGCTCGTCGGCGAGCTCGACCGGATACGAGGCGACGTATTCCATACCGCCCGTGAGCTCGCCACGGACCACCTGGTCGCCCTCGAGGAGCTCCGCGTTGCGGATCCGCCCCTCCTCGAGCAAGGCCCAGAACTCAGAGAGGTTGATCTCCTCCGCCGTCTCGGAAGGTTGGACGAGCGACAGCACGCCGAAGAACACGACGATCGCACCGACGATCCACAGGGTCGGCGTGCGAGCGAGGCGTCGGTACGGGGGTTCTGGCTGGGCCACGGATCGCCTCTTTCAGGGCCACAGAGAGCCGTTTCGGGAAGCAACGGGCCCCGGCATGTGCGCGCCCGAGCCCGTCAGCAAGGGTAGCACCCGTCCCTGCTGCGACAGGTCGCGCTACCGGATGCCGGTGTCGACGAACACCTCGATCTCGGTGAACGCGCCCTCCTCGACCGTGACGGTCTGCGGTTCCGCGGCCGGCGGCGTCGATGCCGCGTCGATCGTCACCTCGTAGGTCCCCGGCGAGAGCGGGATCTCGAAGCGGCCGTCGGTATCGGTGGATGCGGTGAACGTTGCGCCGGAATCCGTCGCGGTCGCGACGACGGTGCCTTCCCAGGGGAGATCCGGACACGGAGACTCCGCCATCTCGACGGGGCACTGGGGACCGGCGAGCGCTCGACCACGGACGCCCGAGGCACCGCCCCCGTCGCCGGAGCCGTCGCCGCACGCGGCGAGGATGGCGACGAGGAGGAGGGCGATCCGCTTCACACCGGCTTCGACGGGCGCGAGCCCAGGGTGGTTCCGCTAACCGCCGTAGGCCTCCGGCTTCAGGGTGGCGATGTACGGGAGGTTGCGGTACCGCTCGGCGAAGTCGAGCCCGTAGCCGACCACGAAGTGGGGCGGGATGTCGAACCCGATGTAGCGGATGTCGAGCGGGACCTTCTGGATGCCGGTCTTCCGCAGGAGCGCGGCGACCTCCAGCGAGGCGGGTTTCCGCGCGGCGAGGTTCTTCAGCAGGTACTTCAGCGTGAGCCCGGAGTCCACGATGTCCTCGACGAGCAGCACGTCCATCCCCTCGAGATCGTGATCGAGGTCCTTCAGGATCCGCACCACGCCCGAGGTCTTCGTCGCCGCTCCGTAGGAGGACACCGCCATGAAGTCGAACTCCAGCGGGAGCCGCACGTAGCGCGCGAGGTCCGCCATCACGACGAACGCTCCTTTCAGGACGCCCACGAGCAACAAGGAGGAGCCTTCGTAGTCCGCCGAGATCTGCTCGCCCATCTCGGCGAGCTTGCCCTGGATCTCCTCCGAGGAGATCAGGACGCGTTCGATGTCGGGCTGGTATGCCTGCACGTAGTCGGTCAGTGTAGAGACCGCTGCCATCGCTCCCCCTTCGCGTCGAAGAACCCATCAACCCTCGCGAGGATCCGGGGAAGAACGAGTGACGCGAACGTACCCCTTCTCGCGGACGGCCTTCAAGCCTTCGGGAAGATCTCGTCTCCGTCCCGGCCGGCCCTCGGCGAGATCGAGCACGGCTTGGATCGCCTCTTTCGACCACGGAGCGGTCCAGTCGCCCGACAGCGCGTCGTAGACGGCCAGACGGATCACTCGCGAAGCGACGGGCGGTGGGAGGGCCGTGAGCTTCCTCGCATCGAACCGCACCTCGCCCCCGCGCTCGCTCTCGATCGTCTCCTGGTACCCGGCCACGGCGGCGGCGTTGAGCTCGTCCCGGTCGGCGCGGAGGAGGTCGGCGGTGCGGACGATCGACCTGGTCACGCCCCGGCCCGTCTTCGCCTCGAGCACGGGCAGCACCTCGTGCCGGATCGCCGCCCGGAGGTAGCGGCGATCCTCGTTCATCGGATCGCGGCGGGGCCGCAGGTGGAGCGCGCCACAGAACGCTTCGACCTCGTCACGCGCGACGTCGAGGAGCGGTTGCACGATGCGAGCGCGCTCCCCGGGTCCGGGATCGATCCCGGCCATGCCCTCCAGGCCGGAGCCTCGGATCAGGTTGAGCAGCACCGTCTCCGCTTGATCGTCGAGGGTGTGCCCTTCCGCCGTGGCTCCGGCCCCGATCTCACGACGAACGTCGTTCGATGCCGCGCCTCGCCGAGCCGTGGCCCAGGCCTCCACCGAGACACCTCGCTCCGGCCTGTCGCTCGCTTCTCGGAGATGGAAGGTCAGCTTCAGCCGCTCGGCGAGCCTCCGCACGTAGACGGCGTCCTTCGCGGAATCGGGCCGGAGCTTGTGGTCGAAGTGGAAGACCGCGAGACGGATCCCGAAGAGCCGCCTGAGGTACCAGAGGGAGTACAGCAGGCACACCGAGTCGGGGCCGCCGCTGCAGGAGACGAGGATCAGGTCCCCGGGCGCGAACAGGTGGTGCTCCCGCGCCGTCTTCGTGACCCGCTCGAGCACCTTGGCGACGGCCGGCGGCCGGCGCGGCACGTCAGCTCCCGGCGACGCGCGCGACCCAGGCGGAAGGTTCGGCGATCTCCTCCACCGTGGGGAGCCCCTCGGGTGCGAGCCAGACGCGGTTGAGGCCGTCCATGCCCGCGCGCGACACGACCTCTCGGACGAACCGCTCGCCGGCGTCGTACTGCTCGATCTTCTTGTCGAATCCGATCGCGCGCTGGAAGGAGCGCTCGATCCCGCCGGCGCGCCGCCGCCGCTCGGCGAGCGCCTTGCGCATCCGACCGAGATCCTTCACGTGGTCCTTCGCGACCCCGTTCATCACGAAGGAGGCATGTCCCTCGAGCAGGGACATCACGCCCTGGACGTGCCGCACGATCTCGCGCTGCTCATCGTTCAGCAGGAGGAACAGCCCGCCCATGCCGCGGACGTCGGCCCCGGCGCGCGCCTCGTCGATCGCCCGGCGGAGCTGCTTCCCCAGGTCGTTCGACTCCAGGCTCACCGTGCCGAGGTACCGATCCACCTGACCGCGGATGTGATCGCGCAGCCACGGCGCCGACCCGAACTGCACGCGATGGGTCACCTCGTGGACCGCGATCCACAACCGGAAGTCCCGGGGCGGGAGGAGGAACCGTTGCTCGACCTCCGCCACGTTGGGACCGACGAAGTAGAGCAGCCCTTCATCGTCGGGCGGGAGGAACGCGTCGTACTGACCCAGGACGCGACGCGAGACGTAGCCGAGGAGCGCACCCGCCTGCGCGCCGAGCGCCTTCCGGCGGAGCGAGCCGTTGCCGGAGCCTTTCGCGAGGATGCGGCCGGCCAAGGGCTCCAGCATCCGCTGGAGCCCGTTCAGGTTCGCGCGGATCCACTCGCTCCTCGCCATGACCCACGCGCGCGATCGGAACCCACTCGGGTCCAGCGAGGTGAACTCGGTGATCCGCTCCTCCGCGAACGGGGTCAGCTCGGCGAAGTCCTCGCGCATGCGAGCGCGTTCGGACGCGGGGACGGAGACACCGGGGCCCGCCACTCGCCGACCGATCGCCAGCGCGGCGTCCCAGTCCGCCAGCCGGGCGGCCTGCGATCCCATGGACCAGTCGACCTGGGTGGCGTCCATCCCGACAGGCTACGCGCTCGGCGAGGCTAGGCCTCGCCGGCCGCCTTCTTGCGAGCGGCGATCATCGCCGCGCGTCGCGCCTGTCCCTCCGCGACACGCTTGTCGGTTCCCTTGTCGAGGAGCTCCTTCAACGTTCGGTCGAAGACCTCCTGGTCGAGGGAGACCTCGGCATGCGCTGCGGGCGCGGGAGTCGGCGCGGCGGCTTCGGCGGCGGGCGTCTCCCTCGCCTCGGTCGCGGCGTCCGGCTCTGACGGAGCTGCCTCGCTCGCGGGTTCCGCCTGTGGGGCCTCGGTGGAGGGGGCCTCGGCACCGGGGCCCGCCTGGGCGGGAGTGGCGGGCGCGGGTGCTGCGGGAGCCGGAGCGGCCGGTGCCGGAGCCGCGGCGGCGGGGGCCGCTGCTGCCGCCGGCGCGGCGGCGACGCCGGCCGGTTGCGGCAGGGGCGGCGGCGCGACGACGACGGGCACGGCGGCCTTGATGTCCACGGTCCGGCGCGGGAGCTCCTGGCCCGGTCGGACGCGGTCGGCGCGTACCACCTTCAGGGTCGATTCATCGGTGGAGAACCGGGGCGCGAATCGGATGTAGGCGGCCACCAGCAGGAGGATCACGATCACTCCGATGATGCCGAGCAGGATCGCCATCCCGTGGACCCAGCCGCCCGTGTTGAGCTCGGGGCTGATGGAGGGGTCGATCGGCGTCTGGGCGAACGCGACGCCTGCCGAAAGGACGATGAGGACGGGAGCAAGCACGATCGCTCGGAAGGCCCTCATCCGCCGCGATTCTCCCAACCCGCTCGCTCCTTTCGCAACTCCTCGGTGTGGACTCCGTGGTCTCAGGGAGCCGGAGATGGGATTCGAACCCATGACCTACCACTTACGAGGCGGTTGCTCTACCACTGAGCTACTCCGGCGGACGAGGCAGGATACCAACGGCCCTGGTCGGGACGGGTGCGGGTGCAGCCATCACCTCCT
The DNA here is from genome assembly GCA_035696925.1 of Actinomycetota bacterium. Lineage (GTDB taxonomy): Bacteria > Actinomycetota > UBA4738 > UBA4738 > HRBIN12 > JAJNBA01. The sequence continues at coordinate 5,920 of DASSDW010000096.1, read as the reverse complement.
GTTCACAGGGGCTCCCCCGTTGGCTGCGAGCGCGGGAGGCGCCATGATGCGACCCGATGGCGATCACCGAGACCGACCCCATCGGCCCCGTCCACCGCGTGATGGTGGGCACGGACCGCTCCGAGACGGCGACCAGGGCCGTGGCGTGGGCCGCGTCGTTCGCCGAGCGGTTCGGCGCCGAGCTCCACGTCGTCCAGGTGATCGTCCCGGAGCACGCCGCCGACACGGAGCACGGCGCCGCCGAGGCGACCCGGGCCCGCGGCGCGGCCGACGAGCTGCAGGTCTACACCACGCAGCTCGCCGGTGAGCGCGGACACGCCCACGTGGTGATCGACGACGATCCCGCGATGGCGATCGTGCGTTCCTCCGAGGACCAGGCGGTGGACGTCCTGATCGTCGGCAACGCCGGCATGGCCGGGCGGAAGGAGTTTCTGCTCGGCAACGTGCCCAACCGGATCAGCCACAACGCCCGATGCACGGTGATCATCGTGAACACGACGAACGGTGAGACGACGGCGATCCGAGGCAAGGGCACGTCGGCTGCGATCCGCTCCTCCTCCGTCGAGCCCGTGATCCATCCGCACCTGGTGGCGCGAGGGACCAAGATCGGCGTCGTCTTCGCCAAGCACGGCCTGCGAGAGCTGTTCGGTCGTCCCGACGAGGAGGGAGCGGTCGGCCGTCGGCGCCAGGCGAAGCGGCTCCGGGCCGCGCTCGAGGATCTCGGTCCCACGTTCTGCAAGCTCGGGCAGATCCTCTCGACCCGGCCGGACCTCCTTCCCCCCGAGTTCATCGAGGAACTCGCGACCCTGCAGGACAACGTGCCGCCCCTGTCGGAGGCACAGGTCGTCGCCATGATGGAGCAGGAGCTCGGGGTGCCCTGGGAGGACGTGTTCGAGACCGTGGAACCCCAGCCCCTCGCCGCCGGGACGATCGCGCAGGTCCATCGCGCCTCCCTCGCCACGGGCCAGAAGGTCGTGATCAAGATCCAGCGTCCCGACGCCCGGGAGCTGATCGAACAGGACCTGGCGCTCCTCGAGGTCTTCGCGGAGAAGGCCGCGAAGCGCCCGAGCCTGAAGCTCGTGATCGACATGGAGGCCGTCTTCCAGCACCTGTCGGACTCGCTCCAGCGAGAGCTCGACTTCCGTCAGGAGGCGTCGAACATGGAGCGGATCGGCGAGGTGCTCGGCTCGTTCCCGCGCCTCGCGGTGCCCGAGGTCCACCACGACCTGTCGACGTCGCGCCTCCTCGTGATGCACGACGTGGGCGGCGGCCCGATCGATACGGCGCCGGAGGGTGCGCCGCGGCGCGAGGCCGCCCGTCAGCTGCTCGAGTCCTTCTACAAGCAGATCATGGTCGACGGCTTCTTCCACGCCGACCCGCATCCGGGGAACCTGATGTGGCAGCCGGAGGAGGGACGTCTCTACTTCCTCGACCTCGGCATGGTCGGCGAGGTGGGAGCGGAGATGCGCGAGCAGCTGCTGCTGCTGTTGATGGCGTTCTCCCAGGACGACGTGGGGTTCCTCACCGACGTCACGCTGATGCTCGCGAACGCGATCGAACGGAGCGACCTCGACGTGGATCGATTCCAGACGGAGATCGGCTCGATCATGGCCCGCCACCGGACCTCGTCGCTGAAGGACATCCAGCTCGGCCCGATCCTCCAGGAGATGACCGAGATCTCGGTCCGCCACGGAGTGCCGTTGCCGGCCTCGCTCGCCCTCACGGGGAAAGCACTGGCGCAGATGCAACTGGCCACGGCGCAGCTCGATCCGGACCTCGATCCGTTCGAGGTTGCGGGGAAGTTCCTGATGCGGAGCCTGCTCAAGGGGATAGCGGGAACGCTCGACCCGAAGGCCGTCTTCTACCGGTCACAGAAGTTCAAGGTGCGAGCGTTGCGGGTCGTGGAAGCGATCGAGCGGATGATCGGCGCCCGGCCCGGCCAGAAGATGGAGATCAACTTCCGGGCCGCGCCGCTCGAGGCCACGGTGCGCCGGGCCGGGCGTCACCTCGCGCTCGGTCTGACCGCGGGCGCGGCGATCCTCGCGAGCGGGCTGACGGCGATCTCGGTACGGGTCCCCGGCTGGGTTCCGATCACGTTCGGGATCGTCGGCGCACTGCTCACGGCGGGGATGCTCCTGGACCTGTTCCGGAGCCGCAGGCGCTAGTTCAGGCTCCTGTGTCGATCCGCTCCTGCACCTCGCGGAGCCGCTCCACGACACCGTGCAGGATGGCCACCGCGACGCTCGGGTTCTGGATCAGGAACGGCTCGAAGTAGATCGTCTCGATCACGAGCGCCTCGACCGGCTCCGCGGCCGTGACGCTCGCCGAACGGCGTGTGTGGCCGAGCAACGCCATCTCACCGAAGAAGTCGCCGGGTGCGAGATCGTGGACGGCACCACCCACCTCCACCCGAGCCGAGCCGGACAGGATCACGAAGAGCCCGCCGCGATCCGAGTCCCGCTCGACGAGCGCCTCGCCGGCGGCGAAGCTCCGGCGCTGCCCGATCTTCGCGACCCGCCCCAGGTCGTCGTCGGTGAGCTCCTCGAAGAAGCGGACCCTCCGGAGCGCCTCGACATCCGTCGTCATGTCTCCCCAGATCTCCCGGCCGTCGCTCTCCGTGCCCGTTGCCTCGGGCCGCGCTCATCCTAGCGAGGCGAGCTCCACGGCCTCGTCTCGGAGCCTCCGAGCGTCGGCGCGACCGCCGGCCCGGATCAGCTCCATCGAATCGCGGACGTCGGAGGGGCGGTCGACCGAGACGACCGCCCGGACCCTGCCGGCCGTCAGGTAGAACGCGGCGAAGCTCCTCGAATCCAAGCTCCCGCGGATCACCAGGTCGTCCCATCCCTCGTGGTGTCCGGCGTACTGGATCGTGTGCTCGTACTGGTCGGACCAGAACCAGTGCACCTCGTCATAGGACGTCGTTCGCCCCAGCATGTTCAGGGCGGCGGCGCGACCCTGCCGGCGGGCGTTGTCCCAGTGCTCCGTGCGGATCCGCTCCCCGAAGACGGGATGGAAGTGTCGCGTGACGTCGCCGGCGGCGAACACGCCGTCCACGTTCGACCGGCAGTGCTCGTCGACGAGCACCCCGTCGTCCACGTCGATCCCCGATCCGTCGAGGAAGTCAGTGACCGGTTCGACGCCGAGACCGAGCACGACGAAGTCGCAGTCGAGCCGCAGGCCGTTCGCGGTGGTGACGGCACGCACCCGCCCGTTGCCCTCGAAGCCCGTCACCTGATCGTCGAACGTCATCTCGACGCCGTGATCACGATGGATCCCCTCGAGCACGCGGCCGACCTCCTCGCCGAGGACCCGGTCGAGGGGCGCCTTCCCGCCGGCGACGACGTGCACCTCCAGCCCGCGCTGTCGCAGCGACGCCGCCACCTCGGATCCGATGAAACCCATCCCGGCCATCACCACGCGGCGCCCGGGCACCATCTCCGCCCGGATCCTCGCCGCGTCGCCGAGGGTGCGAAGGTCCAGCACGCCCGGCAGGTCGATCCCCGGGATCGGGAAGCGGCGGTTGCGCGATCCCGTCGCGATCAGGAGCGAGTCGAACCCGATCGGGTCCCCACCGGCGACCGTGATGGTTCTCGCCGCAGCGTCCACGCCGAGCGCCGTCGTGCCGAAGCGCGTCTCGATCCGATTGTCCGCGTAGAAGGCCTCCGGCCGGACCATCGCCTGCTGGATCGTGGACTCCCCTCGCAGGAACGTTTTCGACAGCGGCGGCCGCTCGTACGGGAAGGCCGGCTCCGAGCCGATCAGAACGAGGTCGCCGTCGAACCCCTCGTCGCGGAGCGTGGCGGCCGCGGTGGCGCCCGCCAGGCTGGCCCCGACGATCACGAACCGGCGGCTCCCCTCCGCGGGCGCCGCGCCCCGATCGGGTGACGAGACCGGCTCGCCGTCGGACGCCGCGGTGGCGACGTCGGCGGACGGCGCCGACCCGCCGATCCGTTCGAGAGGCTCCGACGCCGGCCCGTGGACCACAGAACCGTCGGCGGCGAACCTCGACCCGTGACACGGGCAGTCCCAGGTCTTCGCGCTGTCGTTCCAATCGACCGTGCAGCCCATGTGGGTGCAGCGGGGTGAGAGCTCGACCGTGTTGCCCTCGTCGTCGCGGTAGACGGCAAGCTGCCGTCCGTCCACGCTCACCAGGCCGCCGTGGCCGGCATCGAGATCGTCGACCGAGCGGTCCATCGTCTTCACGATCAGGACGTCCGACGGCACCTCGTGCGCGACCTTGTTCGGCACGGAGCCGAGGAACCGCCGGACCCCGGCCATCCCCTTGTTGCCGACAACGACGAGTTGGACGTCCTCTGCTTCGGCGAGCTCGCAGATCCGCTGGGCGGGGTCGCCGTCGACGGTCCGCTTCTGGACCTCCACATCCTCCGGTCTGGCGGACGTGACCTCCTCGAGCTTGATCGCACCCACGACCGGATCGCCCACGTGCACGAGGATCACCGAGCCGGCGTACACGGAGGCGAGCGTGTACGCCTTGCGCACGGCCTCGGTCGCCGTACCGGACCCGTCCGTTCCCGCCAGGATCCTCGAGTAGGGAGGCGCGGGTTCGCGGGGGCCGGCGCGGCCGGTCGTGTCCACGATGAGGAGGTCGCACGGCGCGTCGTGCGCGACCCAGTCCGGCACGCTCCCCAGCCGGAAGCGGGTCGCCTGTCCCATCCCACGGTTCCCGACGACGATCAGGTCGGCGTCGTGCTTGACCGCGGCGGCGAGGATCGACTCACCCGGGGTGCCTTCGATCAACTCGGCGGTGGCGTCGACCTTCTTCGCTCGCGCGCCCTCCGCAGCTTCGTAGAGCGCCGTCTGCAGAGGCTGGCGGGACACGCCGTACGCGTCGAGCGCTCCGACGAGGATCAGCCGTCCGCGGAGCCGTTTCGCGAGCTTCTGCGCCACCTCCACGGCGACCGTCGCGGTCGGAGAGCCGTCGGTGCCGACGACGATCGTTCGGTAGGGCATCTACGCGACCTCCACGGAGCCGTCCATCTGCGGATGCACGTCGCATCGGAAGTAGTACGCACCGGGGTCGAGCGCCGGCACGTCGTACGTGACCGTCTCGGCGCCGGCGATCAGATCGCCGACGAACAGCGACTCCTCAGCGGACTCGTCCCGATAGATCGCGACGTTGTGCTGCACACCGCCGTCTCGATTGTCGAACGCCAGTTCCACGGGCTCGCTCGCGGGCAGTTGGAGGTGGTCCGGGACGAACGCCTGGTCGTCGAACGCGCAGACGGTGATCGTGTCCGTTCCCGCGGGACATTCCGGGACGCCGCCGAAGCCGAGCGTCGGCTTGAAGATCATGAGCCACAGGATCGCGAGCAGGCCCACGAACCCGATGGCCGCGATCGTGTAGGGCCGCTTCGATCGGAGGATCTCCTCGAACTGAGGCCTCGAAACGGCTTCCGTCCCCCCCACCATCGCGCTCGAGATCGTCCGCAGCCGTTTCGCCCACGTGGTCCCCATCGCGTACATCGCGGCCATCACGACGACCAGGACGACGATCGCTGCCCAGATCCACCCCTGACCCCAGAAGTGTCCCGTGAACCCCGCAGCGATCCCGCCGATGAGAAGGAGGCCGATCGAGTTCCACATGAACCCGACCGAGGATGCCGAGAGCTCGAGCAGCTGGCTCACGCGTGCCGGGTCGCGCTCCTTCGGGAGCCGAAGCGTCACGTAGGCCGAGACGCCGTGCGCCATCAGGAACCCGAACGCCCCGGCGATGTGGAGGAAGACCCACCAACGATGCACCCGCTAGCCCTCCCCCACCGTGACGGCGCCGGCCGTGGATGCGTCACGAACGGCCTCCTTCTTCCGGATCTGCCGCATCACGAGCCGCTCCAGGACGAAGACGAGGACGGCCATGAAGACGCCGACGAGCCACCGCTCGAGCCGCCGGAGTGGGGACCGA
>DASSDW010000095.1:0-2503 GCA_035696925.1 Actinomycetota bacterium | reverse complement strand
CCCTCGGCCACGATCCGGTCGGCGAGTCGCTCCTGCTGAACGGGATCCTCCAGCGACGCGACGGCACGAGCGTGACCAGCCGACAGCGTCCTCGCCGCGATCCGGCGCTGGACACTCCCCGGCAACCGAAGGAGACGCATTGCGTTGGCAATCACGGGTCGGCTCCGCCCCAGGCGAGCCGCCAGCTCCTCTTGGGTGATCCCGAAGTCGAGCAGCAGCTGCTCGTACGCGGCTGCTTCCTCGAGCGGGTTGAGGTCCTCTCGGTGGACGTTCTCGAGAAGGGCGTCGCGAAGCAACTGATCGTCTTCGGTGGTCCGGACAATGGCCGGGATGCGTTCCAGCCCCGCGGTCCGGGCGGCGCGAACCCGGCGCTCCCCCATCACGATCTGGTAGCGCTCCCCGTTGGGTCGCACCACGATCGGCTGCAGCACACCGACCGCCTCAATGCTCGCCGTGAGTTCCTGAAGCGGCTCCTCGTCGAAGGCCTCGCGAGGCTGCCGAGGGTTGGGATCGATCCGGTCGATCGGAAGCTGCTCGAACGTCGGCCCAGCGAAGTCCGGAGCCTCTTCCGCCGCCACAGGCTCCTGCTCGGCGGGCTGCGTCGCCGGCTCGCGATCGTCCTGAGGGCTGCTTGGAATCAGCGCTTCCAGTCCACGGCCGAGGCCACCACGGCGTCGCATCAGCTGGCTCCTTCTCCGGTCGGCGCGAGCAAGCCACTTCGCTCCGCGAGTTCAAGGGTCAGGTCGCGATAGGCGATGCCGCCACGCGAAAGAGGATCGTACAGAGCGATCGGAAGTCCATAGCCCGGTGCTTCCGACAGCCGGACACTTCGAGGCACGACCGTTTGATACACCACGTCCGTGAAGTGTCTGCGGACCTCGTCGACAACCTGCAGCGCCAACCGGGTCCGGCCGTCGTACATCGTCAGCACGATGCCGCCGATACGAAGCTCAGGGTTGAGATTCGCCCGGACGAGCTCGACGTTGCGGAGCAGCTGGCCCAGCCCCTCGAGCGCGTAGTACTCGCATTGGATTGGGATCAGAAGCTCATCCGCTGCGGCCAGGGCGTTCACCGTGAGCAGCCCAAGAGACGGTGGGCAGTCGATCAGGATCGTGTCGTACTGGTGGTCGATGGATTCAAGAGCTCGCCGGAGGCGAGTCTCCCTCGACATCGCACTCACCAACTCGACCTCCGCACCGGCCAGGTCAATCGTGCTCGGCAGGACGTGAAGGTTCGCGACCCCTGTCGCGCGGATCGCCGCCGCTGGAGTCGTGTCGCCGGTGAGTACGTCGTAGATCGATGGTTCGATCTCACGATGATCGAGACCGAGACCCGTCGATGCGTTGCCTTGCGGATCGAGATCAACCACCAAGACTCGTGCTCCTGCGAGCGCAAGGTAGGCACCGATGTTCACGGCCGTCGTGGACTTGCCGACTCCGCCCTTCTGGTTGGCAACGGCGAGAACGCGACGGGTTCCGTTCGCTGAGTCGTGGCGGATGCGGAACGTGACTCGGGCATTTCTAGCTGCCGCCTCAAGGTCAACACTCGGCTCTTGTTCCGGCTCGTCGATCGCGACGCCTGGCGCCATCTGGTTTGTTTCACGTGAAACATCGACGCCAGCTTCCGCCGCTGCCCTTGTCACAGCCTCACGAACGGCAATCGCAGCCTCATCCTCCATGGCCTCGTCGTTGCGTTCTTGTTCCATCCCTTCACCACCGCCTACAGATGTTTCACGTGAAACATCGACGCTCGCCGGAACCGTCGATGCGTCTCGCACGTCCACTTCCTCTGGCTCTGCTCGCGTAGCGGTCGAGATGTTCACGGGGCTCGTTGTGGCGCTGCCAGCCACGGCGGCCGTCCCGGGCTCTGCGCCGGAGTCCTGGCGGCCTGTGCTCGTAGCTTGCCCATCAACCTCAGGCAGCCTCAGGGATCCACGAGCGCTCTCCGGCTCTCCGGTTGTGAGGTCGACGACCGTCGCCGACTTGGTCAGGTCGTCCTCGGCCTCCTCCGATGGGGTGTTGCTCGCGTCATTAGATCTCGATGGCACGACACCGGGCGGCTCTGGATGCTCCTGTCCTGAGACTGCCCCTTCCTCCCCAACGGACCGAGCCGCGTGACCCGCGGCCGGTTCGCCCCCGACAGCCCATACGGAGGCCGGCGAAGGAACACGCTGGCTCGACTCCGCGAGAAACTCCGACGCTGTGCTCTCATCAGCGGACTCGATGATGGGTTCCGGGTCATTCGAGTCTGCCGTCCCACCAGTGTCCTGACCCTCAGAGGTCCGACTGAAGAGGCGCGGCCAAGTTGGATCGGGCTGGGGTGGGAGCTCGTCGTCGGGTGATCCCTCGTCGGTCGGCACACGGTGCTCGGTGCGCTCTGAAGGCTCCATCCCCGGCGGCCAAGCCATCGGGAGCGCTAGTTCGTTCCAGGGGACCTGCTCGCCGCCGGTTTCGGCCGCATCACTGGAACCGACCGCATCGACGAGCATGGTGCCTTCCGAAGA
>DASSDW010000094.1:0-2720 GCA_035696925.1 Actinomycetota bacterium | reverse complement strand
ACGTCGGAAGACGCGTACGACCGCGCGTCCGCGGCCGGGTTCGTAACGTGGCGCGATCGCGCCGCCGCGCGGATCAGAGGGCTCGGCGCCACGGTGATCGACGCGCAGCCGGGCGCCCTCGCGGCCTCGGTCGCCGACGAGTACCTCCAGATCAAATCGCGGGGCCGACTCTGACCGTTCGGGCCTGTTCGACCGGTGCCTCATCGGGGGACCGACCCCTCGTCGGGAACAAGAGGAGCGCGAGGTAGGCCGTCACGACGACCGCTCCGATCAGGACCTCCACGATCGGGGCGCCGGTGCGGCCGGTGACGAATCCCTCGATCACCGCGGCGACGGCGAAGGCCGGGATCGCGCCGAGGATCAGCAGGACGGCGTCGCGAGCCTCCTCGCCCAGCGCCGTCACGCGACCACGGTCCCCCGGATCGACCATCGCCCATCCGACGCGGAGTCCGGCGCCGCCCGCGATGCAGATCGCGGTGAGCTCCAGGAAGCCGTGTGGCAGGACGAGCGCCCAGAACGTCCATCCCTCCCCGGCCGCCTGGAACCCGCCCGCGAGGAGCCCGATGAAGACGGCGTTGGTGGTGATCACCCAGATCGTCCCGATCCCGAACGTGATCCCGAGGGCGAAGGCGAGGAACGACACCTGCACGTTGTTCTGGAAGATCAGGGTGGAGAGCGCGGCCGATCCTGGGTCGCCCGGTCCCGTAACGGCACCCGCGTCCCGCATCGCCTGGCGCGAAGCGGACGGCAGGAGGCCCGCCTGGGCTTCACGCGAGCTCGCGACCCACAGGTCGGTCGCGAGGATCACCGCGACCATCAGGATCGCGATCACCGCGACGAACGGAAGCGTGCGACGGAAGACAGCGCGGTACCGGGTCACGAAGAACCGGAGGAACGAGCGACCCGACGTCGCGCCTCCCCCGTAGATCGCCCCGTGCGCGCGGGACACGAGGCCGTTGAGGTAGCGCTCGAGTCCGGGGTCGTGGTAGCGCGTCTGCACCTCGGCGAGGTGCGAGGATGCGCGGAGGTAGAGCCGGACGGTCTCCGTGATCTCGCCGCCGGGTCGCGAGCCGAGCGCGCGGCTCCCCCCGGCGGTGGTCTCCTCCAGTCGGCTCCATTCCGGCCGATGCGTTTGGATGTAGGAGTCGAGATCCACCGAGGGCGAGTCTAGGCGCCGCGGCGAGCTGCTCGTCGAGGTGCCCGATCGATATGAAGGGAGAGGAGTGAGCGCGTACGGTCGCACGGTGACGCCCGAGGCGGTCACGATCGCCCTCGACGTCGCCGGCCTGGGGTCGCGCATGATCGCGTGGCTCATCGACACCCTGATCCAGCTCGCGATCGCCGTACCGATCGTGCTCGGCATCGGGGTGGGGGACCTCTCCGGGAGCGTGGAGCTGGTGGTGCTCTCGTTGATCCTGTTCCTGCTCGTCTGGGGCTACTACCCGATCTTCGAGCTGTTCTGGCAGGGACAGACGCCGGGGAAGCGCGCACAGCGGCTCCGGGTGATCCGGACCGACGGGCAGCCGGCGGGCGGCGCGGCGATCATGGTCCGCAACCTGATCAGGATCCTCGACGTCTTCATGCTCCCGTTCTTGGCGATGATCTCGATGATCGTGACCGCGAAGGCGCAACGGCTCGGCGACCTCGCCGCCGGCACGCTGGTGATCCGAGAGGCCCGGTTCACGGCACCACGGTCCGTCGTCTCCGCGAGTCGCCCCGATCTCCCGGCGGTGGATGCGACGGGGTTGTCGGAGCGCGACTACGACGTGATCCGGTCGTTCCTCGCCAGGCGGCGGTCGCTCGACGCGACGGCCCGCTGGCGTCTCGCCGCGCAGCTCGCGTCCGCCGTCCGCGGTCGCGTCGGGTCGCTGCCCGACGGGCTCGCCGACGAGACGATGCTCGAGGCGATCGCGCAGTCGTACCGGCAGCGGTTCGGCAACGGCGGCCCGACGCGGTGACTCGCCCCGCCGCGGTGTCTACGCCTTGCCGCCGACCGCCTCGATCAGATCGGCGGCGTGGGTGACGCCGTCCGCGTCTCGGATGCGCTCGCCGAGGGCGTCCAGGCTCGATCGGAGCGTCTCGTCCGCTGCCAGCCCGTCCACCGCGGCGATGAGCTCGTCGTCGGCGAAGTCGTACGTCGCGAGCCGAACCCCGTATCCCAGCTCGTGCATCCGCTGGGCGTTATCGTACTGATCCCAGAACAACGGGAGCACGACCATCGGCTTGCCGAAGTGCAGCGACTCCGTGACGGTGTTGTTCCCGCCGTGCGTGATCACGAGGTCCACCTCGGGGATGATGCTCGTCTGTGGGACGCGCGCTTCGCCCCACATGTTGTCGGGGAGGCCGAACTCGTCCGCGCGCGGCCCCTTCGACACCACGTAGCGGTGCCGGGTGCGCGCGAGCACCTCGACGAGCCGGCGCATCAGGTCCACGTCTGCCGATCCGAGCGAGCCGAGCGAGAGGTAGATCAGCGATCCCTCGCCGTCCCGCAGCTGCTCCGGCACGGACCACTCGTCTTCGGTGTCACGGACCGACGACTCGAGACGGTGCCAGGCGGATCCGAGCGGCCGCGCACGGAGGTAGTCGGCGGCATCGGGGAACACGGACAGGTTCAGGTGCTCCGACTCGTGGATGAACTCGAGGTCGGGGAGGGCGGGTGCCCCCTGCTCGAGCATCCAGTCGTTGAACGCGGACCAGAGATCGCGGTGGGTCCGGTCGTA
>DASSDW010000093.1:0-2601 GCA_035696925.1 Actinomycetota bacterium | reverse complement strand
CAGGATCCGGGCGCCGCTCATCCCGATCGGATGGCCGAGCGAGATGCCGCCCCCGAGGAGGTTCAATCGGTCGCGGTCGAACTTCAGCTCACGCTCGCACGCGAGCACCTGTGCCGCGAACGCCTCGTTGATCTCGATCAGGTCGATGTCGGCGAGGGAGAGGCCGGTCTTCTCGAGGGCCTTTTTCGTGGCCGGCACGGGGCCGATGCCCATGATCTCCGGCGGGACGCCCGCCCAGCTCATCCCCGCGATCCGAGCGAGGGGCTCCCGTCCCTCAGCGCGGGCGCGCGAGGCCGACATCAGGATCATCGCCGCGGCTCCGTCCGTGATGCCGGCCGAGTTGCCGGCGGTCACGGACCCGCCCTCACGGAACACGGGCGAGAGCTTCGCCAGCCCGTCGACCGTGGTCTCGGGGCGTGGATGCTCGTCCTCGGCGATCGTGAGCGTCCCCTTCCCGGAGGGTTCGTTCGCCTCCACCGGGAACATCTCGGCGGCGCGGGCATCGGCACCCTCGGCCGCCTTCGTCTGCGATTCGAGGGCGAACCCGTCCTGCTCCTCGCGCGAGAGCCCGTAGCGATCGACGAGGTTCTCCGCCGTTTCCCCCATCAGGAGGCCGCAGAGGGGATCCAGGAGGCCGTCGCGGTACATCGCGTCGTGCACGGTGGCGTTGCCCATCCCGTACCCGGTCCGCATGCGGTCGAGCAGGAACGGCACGCGGGTCATGTTCTCCATGCCGCCGGCCAGGACGACCTCGGCGTCACCCAGGGCGATCTGCTGCGCGCCGAGCTGCACCGCTTTCATGCCCGAGCCGCACGCGATGTTGACGTTGTAGGCGGAGACCTTCTCCGGGACGCCGGCGTGGATGCTCACCTGCCGTCCGGTGTTCGGTCCGTTGCCCGCCTGACGCGCGTGACCCAGGATCGTCTGATCGATCTGATCCGCCGACACAGCGGCTCGGCGCAGGGCCTCGCGTGAGGCGGCCGCCCCGAGCTCGACCACCGGGGTGGCGGCGAAGGAGCCCAGGAACCTGCCGATCGGGGTCCGGGCGCCCTCGAGGATCACCGCCTGCTCCATGGCGGCCAGTGTATCCGGGCCTCCGTCGAGGACCTCGGCTGGGTCCCCGACAGCACGAGACTACCGGCGGCTCGCGCGAGGTCGCTCAGTGTCCTTCTCGATCGTCCATCGGACGATCTTCGCGATGCGGGCGCCACCGTCGACCGGCTCCGAGAGGGGGACGTCGCAGGCGATCAGACGGACGGGGTTCCTCGCCAGCCAGGAACGCACGGCCGACAGCTCGTCGGCGCGCTCGCGCGGGCAGGGCTCGGGGATGGGCTCCACGTCCGTGTCGTCCGCCCGCGCGAGCGCACCCCCCACGAAGGCCAATCGCCGCTCGCCCTGGGCCACGACCTCGAGGTGGCCGGCTCCGACGAGCCAGGCGTCCTGGCGCGACCGGAGCAACGCCGAGGCGAGGGCGCGGAGCCGGTCGCGGACGGAGGCGGCCTCTTCGAATCGCTCTGCGTCCGCCAGCCGGCGCATCCGTGCTTCGAGCGCTCCGAGGAGCCCGTCCGGGGACTCGAGGGAGGAGAGGAGATCCCGGACGAGCTCTCCGTAGCGCTCGGTGTCGATCCCGCCGTCGCACGGGGAGGGACATCGGCCGATGCCGGCGAGGGCGCAGGGGCTGAACCGTGTGCGTGCGCCCATCGATCGGGTGCAGCGACGGAGCGGGACGATCTCCTCGAGCGCTTCCTTCGCCAACCGGGCCGCCCCCGACCCCGAGAAGGGTCCGAGGTACGCGCAGCCGTCGTCGGCCCCGGCTCGATGGACGAGCTTGAGCCGGGGGAACGCCTCGGTCGGATCCAGCTTCAGGTAGGCGAACCGCCGCCACGTCCTGCCGCGCCGGTTGTACTTGGGCTCGTGGCGCCGGATCAGCCTCGCCTCGAGGACCAGGGCCTCGAGCTCGCCACCCGGCGTCTCCTCGCCTTCCACGCGATGGACCTCGCCCAGGAGGTTCTCCACCTTCTTGCGCTCGTCGCCGTAGAAGTAGGACTTCACGCGTGCACGGAGGTCCCCTGCCTTGCCCACGTAGAGGACCCGCTCGTCCCGGCCGACGAAGCGGTAGACGCCGGCCGCGCGGGGGAGGTCGTCGGCGAGGCGGATCTTGCCGTAGTGCGGGCGTCCGCGTGCCGTGACCGCCTGACGGAGATCGCCGAGCGTCAAGATCCCCAGGCGGGCGCCGAGATCGAGGAGCTGGTCGAGGACCTCGGCGCACGCCATGGCGTCCTCGAGCGCCCGGTGGATCGGCTGCACCCGGGTGCGGAAGTACCGGGCGAGCGTCTGCAGTCGGACATTGGGAACCTCCGGCCACACCACCCGCCGGGCGAGCTTCGCCGTGCACACGGGTGGCCCCTCCAGCGCGGGGTACTCGAGCCGACCGAGGTTCTCGTTCAGGAACGAGAAGTCGAATCGCGCGTTATGGGCCACGAAGATCGCGCCCCGGGCGAACTCGAGGAACGCGGGAAGCACCGCTTCGATCGGGGGCTCCTCGCGGACGAGGAGATCGTCGATGCCCGTCAGGTGCGAGATGAACGGCGGGATGGCCTC
>DASSDW010000092.1:0-2164 GCA_035696925.1 Actinomycetota bacterium | reverse complement strand
GGTGCCCCGGGCGGCCCGCTCGCCGTTCACCACGAGGGAGCCGACGGCCGCGATCTGCCCGAATCGCTCGCCGAACCGGGCGGACAGGGCGTCGGCCACCTCGCCGGCCGTGCGCCCCTCGGCCTCCACCTCGGAGGCGCCCGCGAGCTCTCGGAGCGCGGCGAACAGCCGCACCTTCACCATCTCCGGCACCATCTCGGCTGCATACGGCTGAAGCCTACCGAGGGCCATCCCGAACGGATATCGTGCCCCGAAGGAGCCGACGATGCCCTTCCTTGCCCTGCTGAGCGACAGATCGCCCCACGTGGCCGTCCCGGCCCTGCCCGAGGTCGCCCCCGACCTGAAAGTCGAGCCCCTCTCCGCGGCCTCGCTGGAGCACGTCCTGGGGCTCGAGCCCGAGGCGATCCTCGTCGACGCCGCCGAGAACGCGCCCCAGGCCTTCTCCGTCCTCACGGCCCTCCGCGAGCGTGACCCGCGCGTTCCGGCGGCCGTGATCGTGGAGCGGGAACACCTCGAGCGGTACCCCTGGCAGGAGGTGGCAGACGAGCTCGTCTACCCCGGCGCGCCGGCGGCCGAGCTGCGGGTACGCCTGGCGATGCTCCGACGGCGCGCCGGGGCGGGGGACGGCACGGTGATCCGCCTCGGAGTGCTCGCGATCGACACCGAGACCTACCGCGTCACCGCCTCCGGCCGTCCGCTCGACCTCACGTTCAAGGAGTTCGAGCTCCTCCGGTTCCTGGCCCAGCGTCCCGGCCGGGTCTTCACCCGACCGTCGCTCCTCCGCGAGGTCTGGGGCTACGACTTCTACGGCGGCACGCGAACGGTCGACGTCCACGTCCGTCGTCTGCGATCGAAGCTCGGTCCCGAGCACGAGCACCTGATCGAGACCGTGCGGAGCGTCGGCTACCGGGCTGCCGAACAGGACGTCTGAGAACCCCACGAACGGGTCGGCCCAGGGGCGGGCCGGGGGAAGCCTTCCGGACCGAGCCCCGCGGAAGACCTAGCCACGGCGCGCCACGAGGAAATGACACGGCCGGGCCCTGCGCCCGGGCGGGCCTCGCCGCCGATGATGGGGGCACAACAAGAGCAGGGCGGGAGCGGCTCAGTCCCCTCCCCTCGGGACGCCTCATCCCCTCGGTCGCGGCTCCCGCTCCGCTCGCAGCCCGGGCCGGCGGCCCGTGGCGGCTCACGCCGCTCGCGGTCGCCGGCCCTGGCCATGTTCACGCAGAGTTAACGCCCGGGAAACAGGGCGCCCGTGATGGTCACCTACCCTTGGCTCGGCGCGACAAGCCGCCGCCGACGACCAGCACAGGGGGTGCACGTGACCACGCCGCCAAAGACCACGCCGAAAGAGGTGCTCGCGCTCGCGAAGCAGAACGACGTCGAGATCGTCGACCTGCGGTTCTGCGATCTGCCGGGCCTCACCCAACACTTCTCCGTCCCCGTCTCCGAGCTCACCGAAGGCGTGTTCGAAGACGGCCTGGGCTTCGACGGTTCCTCGATCCGCGGCTTCCAGGAGATCCAGGAGTCGGACATGCTCCTCGTCGCCGACCCGGACACCGCCTACCTCGACCCGTTCACCCAGCACACCACGCTCAACATCCACTGCTACGTGAAAGACCCGGTGACGGGTGAGTGGTACTCACGCGACCCCCGTTACGTCGCACGCAAGGCCGAGCTGTACCTGAAGCAGACGGGCATCGCCGACGTCTCGTACTGGGGTCCGGAGGCCGAGTTCTACATCTTCGACTCGATCCGCTTCGACCAGAACCAGCACGAGGGCTACTACCACATCGATGCGGCTGAAGGCGTCTGGAACTCCGGCGCCATGAAGAACGCCGACGACTCCCCCAACCTCGGCTACAAGCCCCGCTACAAGGAGGGCTACTTCCCCGTGCCGCCGATGGACCACTATCAGGACCTCCGCTCCCAGATGGTCCTGAACCTCGAGAAGGTCGGTGTCAAGATCGAGGTGCACCATCACGAGGTGGGCACCGCCGGCCAGGCCGAGATCGACATGCGCTACGGCTCGCTGCTGGCGACCGCCGACAACGTGATGAAGTACAAGTACGTCGTCAAGAACACGGCGTGGGCGGCCGGCAAGACCGTCACGTTCATGCCGAAGCCGATCTTCCAGGACAACGGCTCCGGGATGCACACCCAC
>DASSDW010000091.1:0-6632 GCA_035696925.1 Actinomycetota bacterium | reverse complement strand
CGCCGGCCACGACCGACTCGGGGACCGGCTCCGCCGTCGTGGTCGACTCCTCCGTCGCTGCCGTGCTCTTCTTCGCGGCCTTCTTCTTCCTGGCGGTGGACTTCGCCGATCCTTTCTTGGCGGCCGACTTCCGAGCCGGCTTCTTCGCGGCCGCTCGGGCCTTCCGGGCCTCGGCCTTCGCGGCGCGCGCCGCCGCCTCGGCCTCCCGGTCACCCGGCTTCGTGATCTTCAGGTCGAGGTCGGTCTCCGCGCCGCAGTGCCAGCACCGGAGGCTCTTCGGGCGGCGAAGGAGGAGCCCTCCGCAGTCGGGGCACGGGATGTCCCGCTCCGGAGGATTGTTGACCGCGCAATCGCAGTCCGGATAGCGATCGCATCCGTACATCAGCCCGAACCGCGTCCGCTTCTCGACGAGCTCGCCCTGTCCGCACTGCGGGCACGTCACGCCCGTGCTCTTCGGCGGCTCCTTCTTGATGTAGCGACAGTCCGGGTAGCCGCTGCATCCGACGAACGGTCCGAACCGCCCCACCTTCTTCACGAGCTGCCGCCCGCACTCGGGGCACGCCTCCTCCAGCAGCTCCGGCTCGGGACGCTCGCTCCCGTCGAGGTTCCTGATGTAGTCGCAGTCGGGGAAATTGTCGCAGCCGATGAACTTGCCGAACCGGCCGAGCCGCACCTGCAGTCGCCCGGGCTCCCTCCCCTCGGTCGGACACTTCGGGCAGAGCTCTTCGGTCTCCTCCAGGTACCGCTCGAACTTCTCCTCGGCGAGCGCCAGCTCCTCCGCGAACGGGACGTAGAAGTCCTGCAGGACGGCCACGCGGGTGGCGTTCCCCTCCGCGATCTCGTCCAGCTCCTCCTCCATCCGGGCGGTGAAGTTCACATCGACGACGTCGGGGAAGTGCTGGATCAGCTTGTCCGTCACCACCTCCGCGACGTCCTCGGGCAGGAAGCGCTTCTGGTCCAAGCGGACGTAGCCCCGCGCCTGGATCGTCTGGATGATCGACGCGTACGTCGAGGGCCGACCGATGCCCAGCTCCTCGAGGGTCTTGACGAGCGACGCCTCCGTGTACCGGGGCGGGGGCTGGGTGAAGTGCTGCTCGGGCAGCAGCTCGAGCATCCGCAACACCTGCTCCGCGGAGAGCTCCGGCAATCGTGACTCGGCGTCCTCGTCGGGCCCCTCGTCTCGTCCCTCCGTGTAGACCCGGATGAACCCGTCGAACACGAGCGTCTGTCCGGTCGCCCGCAGGCCGTACTGCCCGTCCCCCTCGACGGCGTGGATGTCCACGCCGACCTGGGCGAAGCGAGCCTCGGCCATCTGCGTCGCCATGGTGCGCTTCCAGATCAGGTCGTACAGACGGAGCTGGTCGCGATCGAGCGAGGCGGCGACCCGGTCGGGGGAACGGAGGACCGACGTGGGGCGGACGGCCTCGTGGGCCTCCTGGGCGTTGCGCGACCTCGTCTTGTACCGCCGGTGCTCGGCGAGCGCGTACGCAGAGCCGTACTCCTGCTTCACGAGCTCCGCGATCTCGCGGAGCGCCGCGTCGGCGATCGTCACCGAGTCGGTCCGCATGTACGTGATCAGTCCCACCGACCCCTCGCCGGGAAGCGAGATGCCCTCGTACAGGCGCTGCGCGAGCGTCATCGTCTTGCGCGCCGAGAACCCCAGCTTCCGCGCCGCCTCCTGCTGCAGGGTGGATGTGGTGAACGGCGGGGCCGGCGAGCGCTTGCGCTCCTTCCTCTGGACGTCGACGACGCGGTAGGAGGCCCGGCCGAGCCGATCCACGTGGGGCATCGCGTCGGCCTCGGCGCCGAGGAGGATGCCCTTCTTGTCCGGCGCGGTCGCGAGCTTGCCCTCGGGGATCTCGGTGAGCCGCGCGACGAACGGCTGCTCGTCACCCTCCGGCGTGAGCCGGACATCGACGCTCCAGTACTCGACCGGGACGAAGGCGCGGATCTCGCGCTCGCGCTCGACGATCAGGCGAACGGCGACCGACTGCACCCGGCCCGCGGACAGCCCGGGCCGCACCTTCCTCCACAGGATCGGGCTGATCCGATAGCCGACGAGACGGTCGAGGACACGGCGCGCTTCCTGGGCATCGACGAGCTTCAGGTCGATCGCGCGCGGATGCCGCACCGACTCGAGGATCGCGTCCCGCGTGATCTCCGTGAACGTGATCCTCTTCGCCTGGTCGGGCGCGACGCCGAGGAGGGTGGCTACGTGGTAGGCGATCGCTTCGCCCTCTCGGTCGTAGTCCGTGGCGAGCACGAGCTCGTCCGCGCCCTTGAGCGCGCGCTTCAGGTCAGCGACGTGCCGCTTGGAGTCCTCGGGGACCTCGTAGACCGGTTCGAACCCGTCGTCCACGTCGACGCCGAGCTGGCTCTTCGGCAGGTCCCGGACATGCCCGAAGGAAGCCCGGACGGCGTAGTCGCCGCCCAGGTACTTCTCGATGGTCTTCGCCTTGGCGGGCGATTCGACGACGACGAGGGTTCCTGGCATATCGAGCGCTGCTTCCTTTTCTGGCTTCCTTCAGGTAGGGGGAGTGTCGGAGAGGGTCTGCGGGTGCCTCCGGTCGGACGGTACCACCGACCCGTCGGAGCATCCGGGAGCCCCTGACGGGGCCCGGCAACGGGCCGCAACCCTCCGCGCCGTCTTCGGAGAGCCCGGAACACGCTGGTACGCTGCGGTTATTCCCATCCGGAGGAGCGCTCCCACCTGCTCGCGATCCTCAACGAGTTCATCACGACGCTGATCGGCGACTACGGCTACCTGGCCGTGTTCGTCCTGATGGTGCTCGAGTCCGCGTGCATCCCCGTCCCCTCCGAGGTCACGATGCTCTTCGGCGGAGCGCTCGCGAGCGCCGCGTTCGCCGGCGCGGGCCAGGAGCTCGACTTCGTCGCGGTCGGCCTCCTCGGGACGGCCGGGAACCTGGTCGGATCCTGGCTGGCCTACTGGGCGGGTGCCGCGGGGGGGCGGCCGTTGGTCGACCGGTTCGGGCGGTACCTCCTGGTGCTCCCCCACGAGGTGGACCGGGCGCACGACTGGTTCGAGCGGCGCGGCGAGATGGCGGTGTTCGTCTCGCGGCTGCTGCCGGTGATCCGGACGTTCATCTCGCTGCCCGCCGGCGTCGCGAGGATGCCGTTCTGGCGGTTCACGATCTACACGATCCTCGGCTGCCTCCCGTGGACGTTCGCGCTCGCCTGGCTGGGCTACGTGCTCGGCGAGCGATGGACCACCGTGGAGGACGTCCTCCAGCCGATCGCGTGGGCGATCGCGGCCGTCGTCGTCGCCGTCGGAGTCTGGTGGATCGCGCGCCGGTACCGGAAGGTGCGCGCCGCGTACGCCGAGCTCGATGCGACCTCCGGAGGAGGGGACGCGGGGTAGGCTCCCGCCGTGCGTAGCTGCTCCACCTGCGGGAAGCAGAACCCCGACGACGCCAGCTTCTGCGCGAACTGCGGATCTCCGCTCGCCGAGGAGGCGGCGTCGACCCGGGAAGAGCGGAAGGTCATCACGGTCCTGTTCGCCGACCTTGTGGGCTTCACGAGCAGGAGCGAGCAGCTCGATCCCGAGGACGTCCGCGCCACCCTCACCCCGTACTTCGCCCGGCTCCGGACGGAGCTCGAGCGCCGAGGCGGCACGGTGGAGAAGTTCATCGGGGACGCGGTGATGGCCGTGTTCGGCGCCCCGACCACGCACGAGGACGACCCCGAACGGGCGGTGCGGGCCGCGCTGGCGATCCGCGACGCGCTGGCGGAGATGAACGAACAGGACCCGGGCATCGACCTCCACGTCCGGATCGGCGTGAACACCGGGGAAGCGCTCGTCTCGCTCGGTGTTCGCCCTAACGAGGGCGAGGGGATGGCCGCCGGCGACGTGGTGAACACGGCGGCCAGGCTCCAGACATCCGCCCCCGTCGACGGGGTGCTGGTCGGCGACGCGACCTATCGCGCGACCGAGCGGGCGATCGAGTACCGAGCGGGCGATCCCGTGGAGGCGAAGGGCAAAGCCGACCCGATCGTGGTCTGGGAGGCGATCGGGGCCCGGTCGCACTACGGGATCGACGTCACCCGCCGCGTCGACACCGCGCTCGTCGGTCGCGACCGCGAGCTCGCGCTCCTGCGCGACGCGCTCGATCGCGCGCGACATCAGAACGAGCCGCAACTCGTCACGCTCGTCGGCGAGCCCGGGATCGGGAAGAGCCGTCTCGTGCACGAGCTCTTCGTCCACATCGAGGACATGCCGGACCTGATCACCTGGCGGCAAGGCCGGTGCCTGCCCTACGGCGACGGGGTGAGCTATTGGGCGCTCGGCGAGATGGTGAAAGCGGAGGCGGGCATCCTGGAGACCGATCCCGACGGCGAGGCGGCGGCCAAGCTCGACCGGAGCGCGACGGAGCTGATCGCGGAGGAGGACGAGCGTCGCTGGGTCGCGCGCCATCTGCGCCCGTTGATCGGTCTCGCCCAGGAGCGGGACTCGAGCTCCGAGGCGATGGATGACGGCCCTTCGGCGTGGCGTCGCTTCCTCGAGTCCCTGGCCGAGCGCCGACCGACCGTCCTGGTGTTCGAGGACCTGCATTGGGCCGACGACGGCCTCCTCGACTTCCTCGACGACCTGATCGATTGGACGCGAGACGTTCCCCTCCTCGTCCTGTGCACGGCGAGGCCCGAGCTCCTCGTCCGCCGGCCTGACTGGGGCGGTGGCAAGCTCAACGCGGCGACGCTCGCACTGACTCCTCTCTCCGACGACGAGACCGCGGTGTTGCTCGCGGGGCTCCTCGATCGGTCCGTCCTCCCCGCCGACCTCCAGTCGGCGCTCCTCGCCCGAGCGGGTGGGAACCCCTTGTACGCGGAGGAGTTCGCCCGGATGGCGGCGGACCGCCCGGTGGCCGACCTCGCGGCCGCGGAGTTGCCCGGCTCGGTGCAGGGGATCATCGCGGCACGTCTCGACGGGCTCCCACCGGCCGACAAGTCCCTGCTGCAGGACGCCGCCGTGGTCGGCAAGACGTTCTGGCTCGGTGCCGTCGCCGCGATCGGCGGCCAGGATCGCGCCGACCTCGAGCGGCGGTTCCACGAGCTGGAGCGCGGCCGGTTCGTCCGCCGCGCGCGCCGTTCATCGGTCGGCGGGGAGACCGAGTACGCGTTCCTGCATCTCCTCGTCCGCGACGTGGCCTACGGGCAGATCCCTCGGGCCGCCCGGGGCGAGAAGCATCGTGTGGCGGCCGACTGGATCGCATCCCTCGGCGGCGATCGCCTCGAGGACCGAGCGGAGCTGCTCGCCCACCACTACGGCTCCGCGCTGCAGCTGACCAGGGCTGCAGGCCTCGACGCCACGGCGTTGGAGGCTCCCGCCCGGCTCGCGCTGCGGGCGGCGGGCGACCGCGCATACGCCTTGGGTGCGTACCCGGCCGCCGAGCGCGCCTACGCGGCCGCGGCGGACCTCTGGCCCTCGGACGATCCCCAGCGGCCGGCCCTGCTGCTGCGCTACGGCCGGACCCTCTCGCTCGACCGCGATGCGGGAACGGAGGAGCTGACCGAGGCCAGGGACGGCTTCCTCGCCACGGACCGACGGGATGCGGCCGCGGAGGCGGAGCTCCTGATCGGCGACCTGGCGTGGCGCCGAGGGATGGGCGAGGAGGCGCAGCGCCATATCGAACGGGCGATGACGCTCGCGGACGGTCTGCCACCGACCCCCGAGCTGGCCGCCGTGAAGTCCCACCTCGCCCGGTACTTCATGGTCGCCGGCCGCCACGACGACGCGATCGGCGTCGGCCGGGATGCCCTGGAGATCGCCCGCGACCTGGACCTCGAGGAGCTCCAGGCGTTCGCGCTCACGTCCCTCGGGACGGCCCGCATCAACCGTGCCGACATGGGTGGGTTCGACGACCTGAAGGAGGGCATCGCGATCGCGGAACGGGTCCACACCCCGTGGCACCTGACCCGGGGGCAGGTCAACCTGGGCGTCTGCTACTTCCTCGTGGGCGACATCCGCCGCGCGCTCGAGGTCCACGAGCGCAACCTCGAGGCCGCGCGCCGGTTCGGGATCGAGGGCGCGATCACCTGGAACCTCGCGGAGGTCGCGTTCGACTCCTGCCTCGCGGGCCGCTGGGATACCTCCCTCGAGATCCACGATGCGGAGATCGCTCGGATCGAAGGAGGCGCACCCCACTACCTCGAGACGCAGCACCGGCAGAGCCGATCGAGGATCCGGCTGGGCCGGGGCGACGTGGCGGGGGCGCTCGAGGACGCCGAGCGCGCCGTCGCCACGGGTCGGGAGGCCGGTGACCCGCAGGCGCTCCTGCCCTGCCTCGCCGAGCGGGCGAGGGCGTTGCTCGCGAGCGGCCGAGGGGAGGAGGCCGAGGCCGACGTCGCGGAGATCCTCGCTCGCAGCGCCCCCGAACCGTCGCTGGACTGGGCGTGGTGGATCCTCCATGCATCGATCGTGTTCACCGAGCGGGGCCGGGGGGACGACCTGCTGGCGCTGGGTGGCGAAGACCTCCCGTCGGCGTGGGTCCGCGCCGCACGCCTTTGGGCGTCGGGTGACCTCGTGGGGGCCGCGGACATCCTGGAGGAGATGGGCGCGGCGCCGGACGAGGCGTACGCGAGGATGAAGGAGGCGGAGCGGCTGATCGCGGCGGGTC
>DASSDW010000090.1:0-4196 GCA_035696925.1 Actinomycetota bacterium | reverse complement strand
GGCGGCGATCCCGAATCGCGTGGCCAGCACCCGGTCGAACGAGACGGGCGAGCCCCCTCGCTGGACGTGGCCGAGGATCGTGACGCGCGTCTGGAACCCGGTCCGCTTCTCGATCTCGGGCGCGAGGTGGTTCGCGAGGCCCCCGAGCCTCGGGAACCCGTTCTCGTCGAGGGGAGGCTCCGGGATCTCGAGCGTCCCCTCCACCGGCAGGGCACCCTCCGCCACGACGACGATCGAGAACGAGCTCCGACTCGCGTGTCGATGGCGGAGGTGGTGGCAGACGCCGTCGACGTCGAAGGGGTGCTCCGGGATCAGGATCGCATCGGCGCCTCCCGCCATCCCGGCATAGACGGCGATCCAGCCGGAGTGCCGGCCCATCACCTCGACGAGCATGACCCGGTCGTGGCTCTCCGCCGTCGAGTGCAGCCGGTCGATCGCGTCGGTCGCGACCTGGACGGCCGTGTGGAACCCCACCGTCACGTCGGTCCCCGCGAGATCGTTGTCGATCGTCTTCGGGACGCCCACGATCCGGACCCCCTCGTCGGCGAGCCGGACCGCCACGCCGAGCGTCCCCTCTCCGCCGATCACCACGAGCCCGTCGAGCTCGTGCTTCGCGATCGTCGCCAGGATCATCGCGGGGCCGCCCTCGACCCGGTACGGGTCGGCCCCGGAGGAACCGAGGATCGTCCCGCCCCGAGGGAGGATGCCGGTCGTGTCGGCGATCCCGAGCGGCTGGCTGACGTCGTCGAGGACGCCGTGCCAGCCGTCGTGGAAGCCCACGAACTCCATGCCGTGCGCGCGGATGCCGCGACGGACCACCGCTCGGATCACCGCGTTGAGCCCGGGGCAATCGCCTCCGCCGGTGAGGATCCCGAGGCGCATCGCGCCACCCTACCGAAGCGTTCCTCCGTGCCCCCGCCGATAGGATGCAGACGTGCTCGCGATCAACGGGTTCCTCGAATGGTTCTTCCTCGGACTGCTGTCCTTCCTGGTGGCGGCGGTCACACTCTTCGGGGTGTACATGGCGATCCAGCTCTTCAGGAGCCCCGGACGCTCGCCCCGTCCTCCCCGGTCTCTGTGAACGCGAGCTCCGCCACGACCATCAGGTGGTCGGAGACGGTGCCCCCGACGGTCCAGGCTCGGAGCGGCCGGAACGCTCGCCCGGCGAAGAGATAGTCGATCCGCGCCGTCGGAGCGTGCGAGGGGAACGTCGCGCCGGAGCCCTCGCTCGCGGCCGCCCAGCAGTCCGAGGCGAGCGCGGCGAATGACGACGGACCCGGATCGCCCGGGAGGGCATTCAGGTCTCCCCCTACCACGACGAAGGTGGCATCCGGTCCCAAGAGCATCGCCCTCAACTGTTCGACGTGATCCGCGCGTTCGCTGCTGTCCAAGCCGAGATGCACCGACAGCACGGAGACGTGGAGGTCGGTTTCGGCGAGCAGCACGCCTCGCGGATACAGGAGCGAGCCCCCCGAGAACCGATGGAGACGGTGGGAGACGGTCGTGGCCAGCCCTCGCCGGACGAGGACCGCGTTCTGGATCCTTCGCCGTGGGAAAGCCCACGGGTCGCCACACACCTGCATGTCGAGGGTCTCGCCGACGGCCCGGAGGCGTCGGCGAGGGCCGGACTCCTGCATCGCCACGATGTCGACCTGCTCGGCCCGGATCACCCGGGCGATCTCCTCCACCCCGGCACGCATCCCGTGGACGTTCCAGGTGGCGACACGGAGCGCGCCGCCGTTCACGACGGGACGATCTCGGTGCCCGCCTCGCCGCGGAGCACCGCCGGCGCCTCGTCGAGGTCCCCGATCATCACCCGGGTCCCGCCGGCCTCGAGGAAGTCGATCGCGGCCTGGACCTTCGGTCCCATCGAGCCGGCGCCGAACTCTCCGCGTTTCAGCAGGTCCGAGGCCTCGTCGGCGGTCATGCGATCGATCGGGTCCGGATAGAGCGTGCCGAACCCTCGTTGGACCTTCCGCACGTCGGTGAGGATCAGCAGCGTGCTCGCCTCCACCTCCGCGCCCAGGATCGCGGCCGCCAGGTCCTTGTCCACCACGCCCTCTTTCCCGATCAGGCGCGGTCCCTTCTCGATCACGGGTACCCCACCCCCGCCGCCGGCGATCACGATCACTCCGTCGGCGACCAATCGCTTCACGATCGGCGTCTCGACGATCGAGTAGGGACGCGGGGACGGCACGACCCGACGCCACCCACCGTGCGGATCCTCCTTCATCACCCAGTGGCGTTGCTCCTCAAGCTTGCGAGCCTGGGCGGCGGTGTAGAAGGGACCGATGAACTTCGACGGCTTCCGGAAGGCCGGGTCCTGCGGTCGGACCCGCGTGAGCGTGAGCACCGTGGCGACCGGGCGCTCCATGCCTCGCTCGAAGAAGACGTCGCCGATCGTCACCTGGAGCAGGTAGCCGATCAGCCCCTGACTCTCGGCGCCACAGACGTCCAGGGGCATCGGGGACACGGTCTTGGCAGCGGCCTCCTGCTGGATCAGGATGCGCCCGACCTGTGGGCCGTTGCCGTGCGTGACGACGACCTCCCACCCCTCGGCGGCGATCTCGGCGATCCGCTCCGCGGCGGCGCGCGCCGCCCGATACAGCTCCTCGAACGTGTCGTCCGCACCGCGTCGGAGCAGCGCGTTGCCGCCGAGCGCGACGACGACGCGTTCCATGTTCGGCGGCTCCCTTCACCGGCTCCGCTCGGGCGGAGTCCGCTACACGACCGGCCGCAGCACGTCGAGGAGTTGCGGCGATCCCGGAAGCACGTCGAGGTCGTACCGCACCCGAACGGCGGGCTTGCGGATGTCGATCACATGACGGAGGTCGATCGGCGTCCCGATCACGACCAGATCGGCGTCCGCCGCGTCGATGATCTTCGCCATCTCGTCCAGCTGGCCCTGGCTGTAGCCCATCGCGGGCAGGACCGCTCCCACGTCGTACTTCTCGAACGTCTCAGCGATCGTCCCCACCGCCCACGGTCGCGGATCCACGATCTCGGCGGCGCCGGAGCGTTGCGCCGCCACGACGCCGGCGCCGATCTTCATCTCCCCGTGGGTGAGCGTCGGGCCGTCCTCGATCACGAGGACCCGCTTGCCCTCGATCGCATCGGGGTCGTCCACCGTCACCTTCGAGTTCGCCTTCACCACGGTGGCCATCGGGTTCGTCTGCGCGATCGTCTCCTCGAGCTGGGCGACCTGCTCCGGCGTCGACGAATCCATCTTGTTGATCAGGATCACGTCGGCGCGGCGGAGGTTCGCCTCGCCGGGGTGGTACCTCGTCTCGTGGCCGACCCGCAGCGGGTCGACGAGCGCGATGTGGACGTCCGGCAGGTAGAAGGGGAGGTCGTTGTTGCCCCCGTCCCACAGGAGCACGTCGCCCTCGGCCTGCGCCTGCTCGAGGATCGCGGCGTAGTCGACACCCGCGTAGATCACGGTGCCGGTCGTGATGTGCGGCTCGTACTCCTCGCGTTCCTCGATCGTGCAGTGGTGACGATCGAGATCCTCGAGCTCCGCGAACCGCTGGACGCGCTGCGCCGTGAGGTCCCCGTACGGCATCGGATGCCGCACCGCCACCACCTTCCTGCCTGCCTCCTTCAGGGTGGCGGCGACCGCGCGTGTCGTCTGCGACTTGCCGACGCCGGTGCGGACGGCCGTCACGGCCACGGTGGGGATCGCCGGCTTCAGCATCGTGGCGTCCGGCCCCAGCAGCAGGAAGTTCGCTCCTGCGGCGAGCGCCTCGCTCGCCTTGTGCATCACGTACTCGTGCGAGACGTCGGAGTAGGCGAACACCACGTCGTCCACGTCGAGCTGGCGGATCAGGCGCGAGAGCTCGTCCTCTTCGTGGATCCGGATCCCGTTCGGGTAGCGCTCCCCGGCAAGCTTCGCGGGATAGGTCCGGTCGTCGATGTACGGGATCTGCGTCGCGGTGAACGCGACGACCTCGGAGGAGGGGTCGTCGCGGAAGACGACGTTGAAGTTGTGGAAGTCGCGACCGGCGGCTCCCATGATCAGGACGCGACGCGGCATGGCCGAGGTCCTTTCAGGAGAGGGTGGTGTGATGCGCGGGCAGGAGCGCGAAGCGCCCGCTCTTCGGGAGCGACTGTAGCCCAACGCGGGCCCGGACGACCTGGCCTAGACTCCTGCTCTCGTGGAGGAGGAGCGGCCGGAGACCGGATCACCGGTGAGGCGC
>DASSDW010000089.1:0-2780 GCA_035696925.1 Actinomycetota bacterium | reverse complement strand
GTTCGCGTTCAGGAGGACCGAGCGTCCCGTCGTGGTCAGGAACATCCCCCGGGCGTTTTTGAGTCCGCTCGGGTTGGTGGCCGGGTTCCTCGACGCCTTCGGCGGCGGTGGGTGGGGTCCCATCGCGACGCCGACGTTGCTCTCTTCAGGACGCATGGAGCCGCGTAAGGTCATCGGCACCGTCGACACCAGCGAGTTCGTGATCGCCGTTTGCGCGAGCATCGGCTTCCTGTTCGGCCTCAGCCTGGCGGAGATGCCGTGGACGATAATCGGGGCCCTGTTCGTCGGTGGTCTGGTCGCCGCCCCCATTGCCGCCTACATCGTCCGCATACTGCCGACGCGTATCATGGGTACCGCAGTCGGCGGGTTCATCCTCGTCGTCAACGCGAACACGTTCTTCGGTGCCGTCGGACTCCCGTCCAGCCTCTCCACCGTGGCTTTCATCCTCATCATCGTGGTCTGGATCGCGGCACTCGCCTTCGCGATCGGCGCCAGGCGCCAGGATCAGGAAGAGGCGGTGGAAGGACAGGCCGTCTAGAACCCTAGAGGTTCTCGCAGTACAAACAGGGGCGGGGCCGGATAGAGATCCGGCCCCCCCCCGGCACTTTGGCGCTTTCTACGTAAGCGCCCCGTTCTGTGCGCCTCGTAAGGTGTCACAGGGGAGAGCTAGGTAACCCAGCGACGGTCGATCTCCTCCCAGCTTGGCGGAGGACCGGGCAGCTTGGACTCCGCCGGCCACTCAACGAAACAGATACTTTCGGTTTTTCGGATATTCTCCATCCATGAGCCCATTATACTATGGAACAAATCATTCCGTTCTGTTATAATTTGGAACAGAGTGATTCGTTCCGAATACCAAGTGGCGGTCTGTGAGGAAAGGGGACTGCGATGCCGCGAACGAGCGAACCGGGCAAGACGATCCGGCCTGTACCCGAGGGCTATAGCACGGTTACGCCGTGGATCATTTCAGGGGACATGGCCGGCCTTATCGAGTTCGTCGAGCGGGCCTTTGGTGCGGAAGAGTTCGCGCGGGTCCATAATCAGGATGGCTCCATAGGGCACGCCGAGTTCCGGATCGGCGACTCGGTGGTGATGGCTTTCGACGCGACGGAGGAGTGGCCGGATACGCCGAGCTTCCTCCGACTGTACGTCGAGGATGCCGATGAGGTGCACCGACGGGCGTTGGAGGCAGGGGCGACCTCGGTGACCGGGGTGACCCATCTGTTCTGGGGGGGACCGCGTCGGGCGGGTACGGGATCCTTTCGGCAACCTCTGGTGGATTCAGGCTCGTGCCGAGGAGTCCCTCGACCGCGAGTTTGGGAACCGAACGCGCAAATAGACTCCGTTCAGCCCACCGTACGAAAGGAAGGAGCATCATGGACTGGAAACTCGAGTTGGTGGCGGTCCCCGTCACCGACGTGGACCGCGCGAAGACCTTCTACACGGACAAGGTCGGCTTCAACGCTGACCACGACCACACCGTCAGCGACGAACTTCGCTTCGTCCAGTTGACGCCCCCAGGGTCGGCCTGCTCCATCGCCATTGGCAAAGGAGTCGTGGACTCGGAGCCCGGCTCCGCGGCCGGCCTCCAACTCGTCGTCGCGGACATAAACGCCGCGCGTCGCGAGCTCGTCGAGCGGGGTGTGGAGGTCAGCGAGGTCCAGGAACTCCCCGGAGGGCGGTTCGTCTTCTTCAGCGACCCGGACGGCAACCGCTGGTCCGTGCAGGAAATATCCGGTTCGCGTCAGAACGTATAAACCCGCGACACATCAAAAGGAGATTTCAGTTATGACCGAAACATTACGACCGGAGGACGGGGTTCGACCGTTCCGGATCGAGATCCCCCAAGCCGACCTCGACGACCTTCACGGCCGGCTCGCGAGTACCCGGTGGCCGGGCGAGATCCCCGACGTGGGCTGGAGCCGCGGAGTTCCAGTCGACTACCTCAAGGACCTCGCCGAGTACTGGCGTACGTCGTACGACTGGAGAAAGCACGAAGCCGAGCTCAACGGGTTCCCGCAATACACGACGGAGATCGACGGCCAGAACATCCATTTCCTGCATGTCCGCTCGCCCGAACCGGACGCCCTAGCGCTGATCATCACCCACGGGTGGCCCGGCTCGATCGCCGAGTTCATGAAGATCATCGGCCCGCTCACCGATCCTCGTGCCCACGGGGGCGATCCGACCGATGCCTTCCACGTCGTAGCGCCGTCGCTGCCCGGCTTCGGCTTCTCGATGCCGGTTCGCGAGCCGGGCTGGGAGATGGGACGGACCACCGACGCCTTCGCCGAGCTGATGCGGCGTCTCGGCTACGACCGCTACGGCGCCCAGGGCGGTGATATCGGCGCAGGCGTCACCGGCCGGCTCGCCGGCATCGACCCCGACCACGTGATCGGCTACCACGTCAACAGCGACCAGGGCTCGGCGGCGATGGTCGGCGAGTACTTGCCGATGCCGGAAGACCTGACCGAAGCCGAGAAGGCGCGTCTCGAGGAGATCCGCCAGGCCTCGTCGGAGCAGAGCGGGTACTTCGAGCTCCAGTCGACCCGCCCGCAGACGCTCGCCTACTCGCTGGCCGACTCGCCGGTAGGCCAGCTCGCGTGGATCGTGGAGAAGTTCAAGGAGTGGACCAACCCGGCCGCCCCGCTTCCGGACGACGCCGTCGACCGCGACCAGTTGCTTACCAACGTCAGCATCTACTGGTTCACCGACACCGGTGGCTCCTCGGCCCAGTTCTATTACGAGGGAGCCCACAGCCAACTCGACTGGCTGACCCC
>DASSDW010000088.1:0-6530 GCA_035696925.1 Actinomycetota bacterium | reverse complement strand
CGGCGAGGGCGTGCCGCTCTGGCACGCGGACCGCGACCTGCGGGGCGTCGACGGGGTCATCCTGCCCGGCGGCTTCAGCTACGGGGACTACCTCCGGTGCGGCGCGATCGCCCGGTTCGCGCCGGTGATGGAGGAGATCCGCACGTTCGCCGAGGGCGGCGGTCCCGTGATCGGTATCTGCAACGGTTTCCAGATCCTGTGCGAATCCGGGCTGCTCCCCGGCGCGCTGATCCGCAACCGATCGCTCCGGTTCGTGTGCCGCGTGGTCCATCTGCGCGTCGAGACGACGCGGACCCCGATCACCGCGGACGTGTCGCCGGGCGAGGTCCTCGAGATCCCGATCAAGCACGGCGAAGGGCAGTTCGTCGCTGCCGACGATGTCCTCGATGGACTGGAGGCCGACGGTCGGGTCGTGTTCCGCTACTGCGGGCCCGACGGCGAGACCTCCGACGACCACAACCCGAACGGGGCGCTCCGCGGGATCGCCGGCATCCGGAATCAGACCGGGAACGTGGTCGGCCTGATGCCCCACCCCGAACACGCCGTCGACCCGGACGTCGGGCCGACCGGCGGCCAGGCGCTGTTCGCGTCGCTGTTCACCCACGTGATGGCTCCGGCGCGGTGAGCTCCTCCACGGCGCCGGAGCCTCTGCACCGTCAGCTCGGGCTGCCCGACGACGAGCTCGCGATGATCCGCGACACGCTGGATCGCGATCCCAACGGAACGGAGCTCGCGATGTACGCGGCGATGTGGTCCGAGCACTGCTCCTACAAGTCCTCGAAGGTCCATCTCCGCACGCTGCCGACCGAGGGACCTGCGGTGCTCGTTGGCCCGGGACAGGACGCCGGCGCCGTCGACGTCGGGGACGGGTTCGCCGCCGTCTTCAAGATGGAGTCCCACTCGCATCCGAGCGCGATCGAGCCCTACCAGGGCGCCGCGACGGGCGTGGGCGGGATCGTCCGCGACATCGTCTCGATGGGCGCCCGCCCGGTGGCGTTGCTGGATCCGCTGATGTTCGGCCCGCTCGATGAAGAGCGGAACCGGTGGCTGCTCGAAGGGGTGGTGGCCGGGATCGGCGGCTACGGCAACTGCATCGGCGTGCCGACCGTGGGCGGGGAGGTCCGGTTCGCCCCGCCGCACTCGGCGAACCCGACCGTGAACGTGCTGTGCGTCGGCATCACGAAGGCCGATCGGCTGATGACCGCCGCGACGCACACGCCGAGCCCGGGCTCCCTCATGGTCCTGTACGGGGCGACGACAGGACGCGACGGGATCGGCGGCGTCTCGGTGCTCGCGTCGGCCACGATCGAGGAGGGGAGCGAGGGATCGCGCCCCTCCGTGCAGATCGGCGACCCGTTCGCGGAGAAGCTCCTGATCGAGGCCTCGCTCGAGCTGATCGAGGACGACCTCTTGGAAGGGCTCCAGGACCTGGGAGGCGCCGGACTCACCTGCGCGGTCAGCGAGTCAGCGGCTCGGGCGGGGCTGGGCGCACGGCTCGACCTCGATCGCGTCCCGCTCCGGGAAGAGGGCATGGAGGCGTTCGAGATCCTGACGTCGGAGTCGCAGGAGCGGATGCTCGCGATCGTCCACCCGTCGAAGCTCGAGCAGGTCCTTTCGGTCTGCGCGAAGTGGGGCCTCGCGACCGCCGTCGTGGCGACGCTGGAGTCGGGCGGCGACCTGGACGTCCGGATCTCGGGCCAGCAAGCCGCCAAGGTGCCTGCTCTCTCGCTCACGGAGAAGGCTCCCGTGTACGAGCGGCTCATGCGGCCGATCCGTCCGAACGGCGACGATCCCACGTTCGCATCGTTCGAGGGCGATCTCGACGAGGCGCTCCGCTCGCTCCTCGCGGCTCCCAACGTGGCGTCGAAGCGATGGGTGTTCGAGCAGTACGACCGGATGGTGCAGGGGCAGACCGTCGCCGGGCCGGGATCGGATGCCGCCGTCGTACGGGTGCCCGGAACGATGAAGGGCCTCGCCCTGTCGGTCGACGGGAACGGTCGGTACGGGTCGCTCGATCCTTACCTCGGCGGGGCCCACGCGGTCGCCGAGGCCGCCCGGAACGTCGCGGTCACGGGAGCGCGCCCGCTCGGGATCACGAACTGTCTCAACTTCGGCAACCCGGAGCGACCCGAGGTGATGTGGCAGTTCTCCGAAGCCGTCCGGGGCATGCGGGACGCATGCCTCGCGCTCGACACGCCGGTCACAGGCGGGAACGTCAGCTTCTACAACGAGTCGGGCGGCTCGGCGATCTGGCCCACGCCGGTGGTGGGGGTGCTCGGTTCGCTCTCGGACTATCGCCTCCGGGTGCGGTCGGGGTTCCCGATCCCGGGGCTGGCCGTGTACGTGCTGGGGGAGTCCTTCGCGGAGCTCGGGGGGTCGGAGTTCGCGGAGACCGTGCTCGGGCTGGTCGCGGGGGCGCCGCCGGCCCTCGACCTCCAGGCCGAGCGCCGACTCCAGGATCTGCTGCAGGAGGCTGCCACGGGGGACCTCCTCGCCTCCGCGCACGATTGCTCGGACGGGGGGATCGCCGTCGCGCTCGCCGAGTCCGCGATCCTCGGCGGGCACGGGTTCGCCGCCACCCTCGACGGCGACATGCCCCCGCACGTGCTGCTGTTCGGCGAGTCCGCGTCGCGGGTCGTGGTGTCCGTGGCGCCGGAGCGGGAGGGTTCGCTCCGCGGGCTCGCCGCGACCCGCGGCGTGCCGTTCCGGCGCCTCGGGGAGACGGGCGGACCGAGAGCGGTGATCGACGGGATGGTGGACGCGACCGTCGCCGAACTCACCGAGGTCTGGGAGCAGGCGATCCCCCGCCTCCTCGGCGAGGCCGCATCGGCGAGCTGAGGAGAACGATGCGGACGCGAAGACTCATCCGACACCGACGGGAGGCGGAGGGATGCGACGATCGGTAGCGGCTCTGTGTGCGGCGGCGGTCGTGTTCGGTGGAGGTGTCTGGGCGGTCGCGGCCGCTGGATCATCACGCGGGGATCCGTCAGCGTCGACGCCGCTGACCTCGGGGATCGGGCGCGCGAGCCGTTCCTACGGGGTGGGTCCGGGGGCCGAATATGACTTCGACTCGGGCTCGATCGGCGTCGTCCCACCCCTCCGCCTGTCGTTCCCGTCGGGGACCTCGTACGACGTCGTGGTCACGGTTGCATTCGATTACCGCACGTCTGACGACGATCGATTCGTCGTCGGGCTGTCGGTCCGGCGGGACTCGGAATTCGGCCACAGGATGTCGGTGACGCCACCGCAGAGGGCGATGGCGGCGTCAACGGTCCGGACGAGCTCGACGGCCGCGTTCCGCCTCATCGGTCTCCCGGGCGGACATGAGTACTGGTTCTCGCCCACCGTCAACGTGTCGGAGACGGTCGGGAACCACTCGTCGATCGGGAGCAGCCGCGTGTTGCTCGTCGTCGATGCGACACCCTCGCGCTGAGCGAGCGGAGGCGTGTCCCTCCGGTCACGTGAGTGGCAGGACGAGGACTCGAGTGTCTCGAAAGGGACTCGAGCCGTTCCGACGCTCCCAGCTTTCACGGGACCGGCCCCTCGAGCGTTGTTCGGGGTGTGGTTGCATCTGAGGCAGTGGAGCTCCCGCCGTTCAGCGAATTCCTCGCGGAGCACAAGGGAACCGTCTACCGGTTCCTGATGGCCGCCGTGGGTCCGCACGAAGCGGACGACGCGTTCCAGGAGACGTTCGTATCCGCGCTCCGGGCGTACCCGCGGCTGACGGATGCCTCCAAACTGGACCGGTGGATCCTGAGGATCGCCTCGCGGAAGGCGATCGACCATCACCGGGCGGCGAGCCGCCGGGCCATCCCGTCCGGTGACCTGCCCGAGCACGCCGCGACACCCGGCGGCCGGGCGGAGCTCGACGGCGACCTC
The DNA here is from genome assembly GCA_035696925.1 of Actinomycetota bacterium. GTDB lineage: Bacteria > Actinomycetota > UBA4738 > UBA4738 > HRBIN12 > JAJNBA01. The sequence continues at coordinate 2,651 of DASSDW010000088.1, read as the reverse complement.
CGGGCTGCGGTGGCGAGCCTGCCACCGAAGCAGCGGGTGGCGGTGGTTCACCGGCACGTCCTCGACCGGAGCTATGCGGACGTCGCCGACGTGATGGGGATCTCGGAGGAGGCGGCCCGGGCGAACGTGTACCAGGGCGTGAAGAAGCTGAGGGAGCTGATGACATGAAGCGGTCGATCCAGACGCCGATGAACGAGAAGGATCTGAAGAGACTGGGGGGTGGTCGCGAGGTCGACCGTCTGGCGGAGGTTGCCGCGGCCGCCCTCGCCGATACCGCCGACGAGCGGGGGCTCCTCGACGTCGCACTCGGCGACATCGACAGCCCGGTAGGGCAGCTACTCCTCGCGGTGACGCCCCGCGGCCTCGCCTACGTCGCCTTCGAGGACGAGGAGCGCGACGAGCTGCTCGCGAGGCTCTCGCGGCAGCTCTCGCCTCGGATCCTCGAGCACCCGGCGGCCACCGACGAGGTCCGGCGGCAGCTCGAGGAGTACTTCGCCGGCGACCGGACACGCTTCGAGCTGAGGCTCGACCGGCGCCTGATGCGGGGGATCGCGAGGGACGTGCTCGCCGCGACCGCCAAGGTCCCGTTCGGGAGGACGACCACCTACGGGACGCTCGCCGAGCGCATCGGCCGCCCACGCGCCTCGCGCGCCGTCGGCAACGCGCTCGGCTCCAACCCGATCCCGATCGTGGTGCCGTGCCACCGGGTGCTCCGCGCCGGCGGCGACGTCGGCGGCTACGCGGGTGGCCCGTCGCGGAAGCGACGGCTGCTGACCCTGGAGGGCTCGCTCCCGCCGACGCTCGCGTGAGCCTCCCCGATCGGCCAAGGTCCCGGTCGAAGTGACACCTCTCGGTAGACTTGCCTCCAGGTGGGAGCGGAGAGTCCCAAAGACGAATGCGGTCTGTTCGGGGTCTGGGCCCCGGGTGAGGACGTCGCTCGTCTGACGTACTTCGGGCTCTTCGCCCAACAGCACCGGGGCCAGGAATCCGCCGGCATCGCCGTCTCCGACGGCCACAACATCCTCGTCTACAAGGATCTCGGGCTGGTCGCGCAGGTGTTCAACGAGGCCACCCTTGCCACGCTGCAGGGCGATCTCGCCGTCGGGCACACCCGCTACTCCACCACCGGTTCCACCACCTGGGACAACGCCCAGCCGGTCTTCAAGAACGACGGCGTGCGGGCGCTCTCCCTCGGCCACAACGGCAACCTCGTGAACACCGGCGAGCTCGTCGCCCGGCTGGGGCACTCCTCGACCGCGACCACGGATTCGGATCTCGTGGCCACGATGCTCGCGTCCGAGATGGCTCACCACGACCTCGAGGGAGCCGCGATGCGCGTGCTGCCGGAGCTCGAGGGCGCGTTCTGCTTCGTGATGTCGGACGAGCGATCGGTCTTCGCCGCCCGCGATCCCCACGGCCTGCGGCCGCTCGCGCTCGGGAAGCTGCCGCAGGGGTTCGTCGTCGCCTCCGAGACATGTGCCCTGGACATCGTCGGTGCCACGTTCATCCGCGAAGTCGAGCCCGGCGAGCTCGTGCGGATCGACGACCGTGGGTTGCACTCGAGCCGGTTCGCCCGGAGCCCGCGCGCCGCGCTCTGCATCTTCGAGTTCGTCTACCTGTCCCGCGCCGACTCCCGGATGAAGGGGGTCTCGGTCCACGAGGTGCGCCGCGAGATGGGCCGCCTCCTCGCGGTCGAACACCCGGTGGAGGCCGACCTCGTGATCGCCGTGCCGAACACCGGCCACTCGGCCGCGCAGGGCTATTCGGAGGTGTCGGGGATCCCTTACGGCGACGGGCTGCACAAGAACCAGTACGTGGGGCGGACGTTCATCCAGCCGTCGCAGTCGCTGCGGGAGCGAGGCGTGAAGCTGAAGCTGAACCCGCTCCCCGACACGATCCGCGGGAAGCGGTTAATCGTGGTGGACGATTCGATCGTCCGTGGAACCACCACCCGCCAGATCGTCGCGATGCTCCGGGAGGCGGGTGCCTCCGAGGTCCACATCCGGATCACGTCCCCGCCGATCCGCTGGCCCTGCTTCTACGGGATCGACATGAGCACGCGGAACGAGCTGGTGGCCGCGGACCTGACCGTCGAGGAGATCCGCACGTACGTGGGAGCTGATTCCCTCGGCTACATCTCGCTCGGGGGGCTCGTCGAGTCGACCGGCGAGCCGGCCGAGGACTTCTGCCGAGCGTGCTTCGACGGCGAGTACCCGATCCCCGTTCCGGAGCACGCCGGCAAGTTCCTGCTGGAGGATCAGCTCCAGCTCCCCACGGCGTGAGCGGCGCGTACCGCGACGCGGGGGTCGACACCGAGGCCGCGGCGAAGGCGGTGGCCCTCATCGCCGACCTCGCCACCGCCACGAGGACCCCCGAGGTCGCCGACCAGGTGGGAGGGTTCGCCGGCCTGTACCGGATCGACGAGCAGCGACTGCTGGCGGCGGCGACCGACGGCGTGGGGACGAAGCTCGAGATCGCCCGGTTGAGCGGTCGGCTCGACACCGTGGGGATCGACCTCGTGGCGATGTGCGCCGACGACGTGGTGTGCACCGGCGCCGAGCCGCTCTTCTTCCTCGACTACCTCGCGATCGGCCGGGTCGACCCCATGCGGGTCGCTTCGTTGGTCGAAGGAGTGGTCGAAGGGTGCCGGC
>DASSDW010000087.1:0-2460 GCA_035696925.1 Actinomycetota bacterium | reverse complement strand
GCCATCGCCCCGGTCCACGACCTCGCGGATCGTCAGAACGGCATGCACGAAGGTCGCGACGAAGAGACCGATCGCGAGCTGGCTGGGCTTGTCACGAAGGATCCGCTGCACGATCCGGGGCGAGAACTGTCCCATCGCCAGCTGGACGACCACCATCGTGATCGTCAGCACGAGCGCCGCGAGGCTTACCATCGAGACCGCGATCGTGCTCAAGATCGCGTTCGCCGAGGTCGGCCGACCGACGAGCACCTGCGGGATCGCCTGATAGTCGGAGGCGCGGTCGAGGGCGATCGTGCCGAAGGAGATCGCCGCTCCCGCGACCACACACATGACCGGCACGAACCAGAGGCTCGAACCGACGCTGACCGCGAGCTTTCGCAACCGCATAGCCCGAGCGTTACCCAACGCGCCCACGTCGCACGCATCGGGTGATGCCTGACCCGTCCGAACGTGGCTGATATCGAGGACGTGGTGGTCGATCCAGCCCTCGAGCAGACCGGAAGAGGCTCGGTCGACCCAGGACCGAGCTCCGTCTCGAACTCAGCGGTTCGGGGATGCCGCGCTGATATCGGCGAGCAATGAGCCGGGCGCGGTCTCCACCGAGATGTCGCCCAGCGAGACGATCCCGACGGCCTTTCCGCCCTCCACCACCGGCAAGCGGCGAACGTCCTGGGATCGCATCATCCGAACGGCATCGTGCACCGAATCCGTCGGGGTGAGGGCGGTGACGTCTCGCGTGTAGGTGCTCTCCACCTTGGTCGTCTTCGGGTCCGATCCTTCCGCCGTGGCCCGGATCGCGATGTCCCTGTCGGTGATGATGCCGGCCAGCAGGCCCTGTTCATCCTCGACCAGCACGTCGCCGATGTCCTTCGTCTTCATCAAGCGAGCGGCCTCCTGCAGACTGGCCGTCTTCCGGACCGCATCGGGAGGCGTTGTCATCACCTGGCGGATCTCACGAACGTCCATCATCGGGGCGTCCCCAGAGCCTTGACTCGCCGACGATCCTCGCACACGACCAGACAGCCGTTCCATCCCCTGGCGGCCCGTCACCATCCCTGCCGCGTATCCGATGCCGAAGCTCGCAACCGTGCTGATGAATCCCATATCGCTTCCTCCCCGATCTCGGTTATCGGTTCGTTACCCAGGGGACGTCCTCGCCACGCACGGGATCTGAACAAGGGCCCTCGATCTGGGGATCGAGGAGGTCCTCGTGGTGGACGACTGGATCAGGGTTCGCTCTTGCCGCGGGGCTGCGAGGGAAGGACCGGCTGGCCGGTCACGACGGCCTCCGCCAGGTCGACGAGCTTGCGGTGGGTCCGACGAGCCTGATCGCGGAGCATGTTGAACGCGGATTCCTCGTCGATGCCGTGGCGCTCCATCAGGATCCCCTTCGCCCGTTCCGTGATCGCTCGCCGGCCGAACGCGCCTTCGAGAGCGTGATACTCGGCGAAGCGCCGGAGCACGATGTCGATGGCGCTCTGCATCTCCTGCGGGTCACGCCCGCGGGCGATGTAGGCGAAGATCCCCCGCTTGGCAGCCTCGTTGACGAACTCTCTGTCTTCGACATCGATCACCGCGATCACCGGACACGCTGACTCGTGGACGATTCTGTCGATCATCTGCAGACCCTTCGTGTTCCCCTCGTGGACGATCACCAGGGCCACGTCAGGGTGTTCTGCCGCGGTGATGTGCGCGACCTCGAGCAGGGAAGACTCGCGGGCGACGACCTCATGGCCCAACCCGGCCACCGTGCGGGTGACTTCATCGAGGCGTACTCCCGGTCCATCCGTGACCAGGACACGCAGACGGGGGATGGTCTCCTTCTCCATCGGCCTGCCGAAAAGACTGCCACGATGCTAGCAGGGGGTATCCGCGTCCTCGGCCGACGGAGTAGACTGATTCTTCGGACCCAAGAATCCGGTCCGGCAGGAAGAGGCCCCCGACCCATGGTCCTCGCGACGCGACCGGCGCCTGATGCGCCGGCGCTGGAAGGAGAGGGCCATGGGGACCCACCAGTCCTTCACCGCTCGAGTCGAATCTCGGAACGGCGTCACGATCATCGCGATGGGCGGTGAGCTCGACATGGCAAGCGTTCCGACACTGAGAGAGCATCTGACGCAGGTGGAAGGTGACAGCCCGGGGGTCATCCTCGCCGATCTCCGCGACCTGAGCTTCATCGACTCATCCGGCCTCGGCGCCCTCCTCGAGGCGAACAAGCGATCCGAGCTCAACTGGCATCGGTTCTTCACGGTGGGGGCGTCCCCGACCGCTCGGCGCCTCTTCCAGATCACCGGCACCGAGCACCTGCTCGACGACAACGACGCGGTCAGATTCCTCGACCGCTTCACGCGCGGGCAGGATCGAGCCGGGACCGTACGCGTCGACGCCGATGCTTGATTGGCGAGATGGCGAAGCGACGAATCAGACCATCTTTCGGGAGATGAACGAGTGGACGGAGGA
>DASSDW010000086.1:0-4120 GCA_035696925.1 Actinomycetota bacterium | reverse complement strand
CAGCCGTAGTGGTTGCACTCGCCGCCGAGCTTGTCTCGCTCCGCGAGCGCGACGGACAGTCCCGAGGAGCGAGCGAGCGAGAAGGCGACCTCGGACCCGGTTCCGCCACCCCCGATCACGAAGACGTCGACGGAGTCCACGCGGCCTAGACGGTCCCGAGGTATCCGACGAACATCCGCGCGTACGAGCGCGCCGCGGTGACCATCTCCTCGACGCCGATCGACTCGTCGGCCGTGTGCGCGACGGACAGCGACCCCGGCCCCGCGATCACGGTGGGGATGTTCGCGTCGTTGATGTAGAAGCGGGCATCGGTGATCCCGGTGAAGCCGACGAACGGCGGCGGTGCGCCGGTCTCGGCGGTGATCGCGTCGCGGACGATCGCCGCGATCGCGGAGTCCCCCGTGGTCTCGGCCGCCTCCGTCCACTCCCGCAGGGCGATCTCGATGCTCGTGTCCTGCTGCTCCGCGACGAGGTCGCTCACCAGCCGGTGGAAGGGGGCGAGGACCGCATCGCGGTCGTCCTCACCGGGCACGATCCGGCGATCGATCTCCACCTCGCAGCGATCGGGGACGACATTGGGGGCGCTTCCGCCGAAGACCATCGCGACGTTGACCGTGGGGGCGCCGACGAGTGGATGGATCAGATCCGGGAGCACCTCCGGGAGGCGGAGCAGGAACCGCGACATCGCGAGGATCGCGTTCACGCCGCGATGCGGCTGGGAGCCGTGGGCGGCCTTCCCGTGCGCCACGGCCGTGACCCAAGCGCCGCCGCGCTCGGCCAGTGCGATCTCCATCTCGGTGGGCTCTCCGACGATCGCGGCGTCCTGGTCGAGCAGGCCTTCATCCCGGAGGACCCGAGTGCCGTGGACCCCGGCATGTTCCTCGTCGGCGACCAGGTGCAGCTCCAGGGTCCCCGCTAGCCTGATCCCGGAGCGGCGGATCGCCGCGACCGCGCCGATCGCCGACGCGATCGGCCCCTTCATGTCGCAGGCGCCGCGCCCCACGAGCCTCCCGTCGACGACCTCACCGTCGAAGGGGCCGCTCGCCCAGCTCGACGGGTCCCCCGTGGGGACGGTGTCGAGGTGGCCGTTCCACGCCAGACGGGGTCGAGCACCCGACCCGAAGCGGGCGACGACGCTGGGGCGACCCTCCTCGGACCGCACGAGCCGGATCTCGGCTCCGAGAAGGGTGAGGATCTCGGTGGCGACCTCGGCCGCCAGATCCTCGGTCCCGCCGGGGTTCTCGGATGGCGCCGCGATCAGGGCGCGGGCGTGGCGGAGGACCTCATCGGGATCGACCGCGGCCGCCGCCGCGGTGGCCACGGAGGACGAGGGTCCCTCGACGTCCTCGCCTACCATGGCTGCGGATGGTACACGCGCCCTCACTGCAGGAGACCCTGCGCTCCGCGCTGGAGCAGACGCCGACGCACGCGCCCGCGTCCGGGGACCGTCTGGCCGCCGTCCTCGCCCCGCTCGTGGAAACACCCGAGCCGTCGCTGATCTTCACCGTGCGCTCGGACACGCTGTCGCGCCACGCGGGCGAGGTCTCGTTCCCCGGCGGGCTCGTCGACGAGGGGGAATCGCCCGCCGATGCCGCTCGACGGGAAGCGTTCGAGGAGATCGGGCTCGACCCCACGCTGCCGCGCTTGGTCGGCGCCCTCCCTCCGGTGCACACGTACGTGTCGGCGATCCTGGTGGTCCCCTTCGTCGGCCTGCTGCACTTGCCGCCGGACCTGTTCCCGGCGGAGGCGGAGATCAAGGAGGTCCTGCGTGTGCCGCTCGCGCTATTGGCCACGCACGAGGAGCCGATGGAGCTCCCACGCGCGGACGGGAGCACGTGGCACGGGTGGTCCTATCCCCTCGAGGGGCACACCGTCTGGGGCGCGACCGGGGTCATGGTGCATTCCTTCCTCGAGATCTTGCGAGTGGAGGCGCCGTGGACGCTGAACTGATCGCCCGGCGGAACGAGCTCAGGTCCCTCCTGGGCGAAGCGCGTGTGATCGCCATCGTGGGGATCTCCTCCAAGGAGTGGCGTCCCTCGCACGAGGTGGCCTCCTACCTCCAGGACCACGGGTACCGGATCGTCCCGATCAACCCGAACGAGACGGAGGTGCTCGGGGAGCGAGCGTACCCGTCACTCCTCGACATCCCCGACGACGTCCGGGTCGACGTCGTCGACGTGTTCCGCCGACCGGAGCACACGCCCGACGTGGCGCGGGACGCCGTGAAGGTCGGGACTCGCCTCCTCTGGCTTCAGGAGGGCATCGTGAGCGAGGAAGCCGCGCGGATCGCCCAGGAGGGCGGTCTCGACGTGGTCATGGGGGTCTGCATCAAGAAGGTGCGTCAGCGGCTGATGGCGGCCGAGGGGGAAGCCGAAGAGAGGCAAGACGGACAGAGAGGAACCGACCGATGAAGTGGGAGTACTTCGTGGCGCCGTTGCTCGAGCACAACCCAGGCGAGATCCTCAACAACTTCGGCGAGGATGGCTGGGAGCTCGTGACGATCCTGCAGCAGCAGACGCCCGCGGGAGGCGTCTCCATGGTCGCCTACCTGAAGCGACAGGTCGCCTAGTCAGCGCGTGGGGGCGGCAGCGAGCTTCCGTATCGACCACGCCGTGCTGGCCGTCCGCGACCTCGATGCGTCGGCGAGGCGCCTCCGGGAGGAGCACGGGCTCCGGTTCGCGCCGGGCGGGCGGCATCCGCAGTGGGGGACGGCGAACATGATCGCCCCACTCGGCGACGACTACCTGGAGCTCCTCGGCGTCGTCGACGAGGACGTGGGCAGGGGCACGATCCTCGGTCGCACGCTGCTCGAGCTCTCCGCCGACGGCGACCGGTGGTTCTCGATCTGTCTCGCCGACGACGACATCGAGGCGACCGCCGGGAGGCTGGGGCTCACGGTGCAGCCGGGCTCACGGACCCGCCCGGACGGCACCGAGGTGCGGTGGCGCGGCGCAGGGATCGAGGAGCGAGGTCCCGACCTCTGGCTGCCGTTCTTCATCTCCTGGGAGATGCCCGCGGCGCTCCATCCAGGCGCCGCGCCCGCCGAGCATCGCACCGCGGCGGAGCGGATCGCGTGGGCCGAGGTCGGTGGGGACGCGGAGCGGTTGCGCGAGTGGCTGGGGGGCGCGGACGCGCCGATCCGCGTGGTGGACGACGGTGGTGACCGACGCGTCCGCGCCGTGGTGCTCGCGGCGCCGGGCGGGGACGAGATCGTCCTCCGTTCCTAGCGCGCGTCGCTCGTCATCCGAGCGCCCGGTCGAGATCGGCGATCAGGTCGTCGACGTGCTCCAACCCGACGGACAGACGAACGAGCTGCGCCGGCACCTCGCAGGGCGATCCCGCGACGCTCGCGTGCGTCATCGGGCCGGGGACCTCGATCAGCGACTCCACGCCGCCGAGCGACTCGGCGAGGAAGAACAGCTCGGTCCGCTCGGCGATCGCGATCGCCTCCTCGGCGGACGCGGCGTCGAAGGACACGATCCCTCCGAACGCCGACATCTGCCTGCTCGCGGTCTCGTGGCCGGGATCGTCGGGGAGCCCCGGGAAGTACACGCGCCGCACCCTCGGATCGCCGGAGAGCCACGAAGCGATCGCCGCCGCGTTCTCCGAGTGCTTCGACATCCGGATCGCGAGCGTCTTCAACCCCCGGAGGCCCAGGTAGCAGTCCATCGGCCCCGGGACCGCGCCGACCGCGTTCGCCACGAACCCGAGCCGCTCGATCCACTCGGCGTCGCTCGTGACGACGACGCCTCCGATCAGATCGGAATGACCGCCGATGAACTTCGTCACGCTGTGGACGACGGCGTCGGCGCCGAGCTCGAGCGGCCGCTGCAGCGCGGGAGTCGCGAACGTGTTGTCGACGACGACGCGTGCGCCGGCGTCATGCGCGGCCTGGGCGACCGCCGCCACGTCGACGATCCTGAGCATCGGGTTCGACGGCGTCTCGAGCCAGACGACGCGGGTCTCTTCGCGGAGGGCCTCGCGCAGGTCCTCGAGGTCGGTGAGGTCGACGACGGAGTACGCCAGCCCCCAGGGCTCGAGGACCCGCGACAGCAGCCGGTAGGTGCCGCCGTAGACGTCGTCCGGCAGCACGACGTGGTCGCCGGGACGCAACGAGAGC
>DASSDW010000085.1:0-7678 GCA_035696925.1 Actinomycetota bacterium | reverse complement strand
CCTCGCGCTGTACTTCAGCGGTCCGGACCCGCACACGTTCGATCTCGTGAAGCTCACCGAGTTCGGGGCGGGGGGCGGCTTCACCCGCACGTTCCAGCTGATCGTGTTCGGGGCGATCGCCCTCGGGTTCGCGATCAAGGTTCCGATGTGGCCGTTCCATACATGGCTGCCGGACGCCCATACCGAGGCACCCACGATCGGATCCGTGCTGCTGGCCGGGATCATGCTGAAGATGGGGACGTACGGCTTCATCCGGATCGCACTGCCGGTGCTCCCGGAGGGAGCCCAGGCCTACGCTCCCTGGATCGGCGTCCTCGCGGCGATCGCGATCGTCTACGCCGCGCTCGCCTGTCTCGCGCAGCGGGATCTGAAACGGCTGATCGCGTTCTCCTCGGTCGGGCACATGGGCTTCGTGATGCTCGGCATCGCGACCCTCACCGAGATCGGGATCCAGGCGGCGGTCTTCGGCATGGTCGCCCACGGCGTGATCACCGGGATGCTGTTCTTCTGCGTCGGATCGATCTACGACCGCTACCACACCCGGCAGATCGCGGAGATCGGGGGAGGGATGTCGCAGCGGATGCCCAAGCTCGCGGGGGTCTTCGCGTTCGTGGCGATCGCGTCCCTCGGCCTGCCGGGACTGGCCGGCTTCTGGGGCGAGGTGATGGCGCTGCTGTCGGCGTTCCGGCCGAACGAGACGCTCCTCGACGGTCAGGTCGGACTGTTCCGCGTGCTGATGGTGGCGGGCGGGGTGGGGACGATCCTGACGGCCGGCTATTTCCTGTGGATGTTGCAACGCGTGAACATGGGCGCGATGCCCGAGCGCTGGAACGAGCACGCGTTCGGGGACATCCACAGCGTCGAGTGGATGTCGTGGACGCCGTTGCTGGTCCTCATCCTCGCGCTCGGGCTCTTCCCGCGGCTGATCTTCGGCGTGAGCCAGGAGGCCGTGAGCGGCATCATGGCGGTGCTCGGGACGGGGGGCTGAGGACCTCGTGACCGTCGACTACCACGCGATCCTCCCGGAGCTGATCCTCGCGGGAACGATCGTGCTCGTGCTGGTCGTCGACCTGTTCCTGCCGGCGCGCCTGAAGTGGGGGTCGATGCCGATCGGGCTGATCGGCGTCCTCGGGTCGCTCGTCGCCGTGCTGACGCTCCTCGGCGACGAACGCGCCACCTTCGGTGGCGCGTTCGTCGTCGACAACTTCGCCGTCCTCTTCAAGGTCTTCTTCCTGGTGGCCGCGGTTATCGTCCTCGCGGTCTCGCGCCATTACTTCGACCAGCCGGGCTACTACCAGGGGGAGTACTACTTCCTGCTGCTCACCTCGTTCCTGGGCTGCCTCCTGATGCCATCCTCGCGGGACCTCCTGATGCTCTTCATCTCTCTCGAGCTCGTGTCGGCGCCCGGCTTCCTGATGGCGGCGTTCCGCAAGTGGACCGTGACCGGCGTCGAGGGCGGCCTCAAGTTCTTCCTGATCGGCGTCCTGTCGACGGCCGTGATGCTGTTCGGCATGAGCCTGATCTACGGGCTGACCGGCGGGGAGACGCGTCTCGACGAGGTCGCCGGCGCCCTGGGACAGCTTGACCCGTCGCAGGAGGCGATGGCCCTCGCATCGATCCTGTTCGTGGTCGTCGGCTTCGCGTTCAAGGTCTCCGCGTTCCCGTTCCAGTTCTGGGCGCCGGACACGTACGAGGGCGCGCCCGTCCCGGTCGCGGCGTTCCTGGCGGTGGCGTCGAAGGCCGCGGGATTCGCGGGCCTGCTGCAGCTGATGTTCGTGGCGTTCATCGGCCAACACGAGTTCTGGGTGCCGATCTTCGCGTTCCTCGCGATCGCCACGATGACGATCGGCAACCTCGTGGCGCTGCAGCAGCGACAGTTCGTCCGGCTGCTCGCGTACTCGGGGATCGCGCAGGCGGGCTACATCCTGTTGCCGTTCGCCCTGGTCACGACGGACCAGGGCGTGAACCAGCAGGCGTTCGCGTCCGCCACGGCCTACATCCTGATCTACGGGATCATGAACCTCGGCGCGTTCGCGGTCGCGGTGGCGCTCAGCAAGCGGAGCCCCCGGCTCCTGATCTCCGACTTCGCCGGCGTCGCGCGGGTCGCCCCGTTCCTCGCGGTGGGCATGACGCTATTCATGGTGTCCCTCGCCGGGGTGCCTCCGGCGGCGGGGTTCTGGGCGAAGATCCTGATCTTCGGCGCCGCGATCGCGCGCGGAGAGGTGCTCGGGCCGCTGCTCGCGGCGATCATGGTCGTCAACTCCGTCGTGAGCGTCTTCTACTACCTGGCGGTCGCGCGGCAGATGATCTTCCAGCCCCTTGAGGACTCCACCCCGGTTCGCACACCGGTGTTGCTGGCCGGTGTGGTCGGCCTCTCGATGGCCGCCCTGCTCTTCTTCTTCCTGCTCCCCGGCACGTTCTCGCGGCTCGCCGACATCTCGACGCTCGTCGCCTGAACCGCGCCGCCCGAGTCGAACGAACAGGCTGTGAGACCATGGGTCTCAGGAGGGGTCCAACCCCTTCAGAACCTCCAGGACAAGGAGCGTGAGGAGAATGGCACCGGGCATCAATCGACTGAAGACATGGATCCTGATCGCGGCACTCGGGGGTCTGTTCGTGCTGGTCGGATCGTTCTGGGGCCGGAGCGGCATGACGATCGCCCTGATCATCGCCCTGGTCTTCAACTTCTCGATGTACTGGTTCTCCGACCGCATCGCGATCGCGACGACGCGCTCGAAGCCCGTCACCGAGCAGGAGATGCCGGACTACTACCGGATGGTCCGCGAGCTCGCGAACGAGCAGAAGGTGCCGATGCCTCGGCTGTACGTCTCCGACATGATGCAGCCGAACGCGTTCGCCACGGGCCGGAACCCGGAGCACGCCGCCGTGGCCGTCACCCGCGGCATCCTCCAGCTCCTCGATGAACGAGAGCTCCGCGGCGTGCTCGCCCACGAGCTCTCCCATGTCGCGAACCGCGACATCCTCGTGTCGTCGATCGCGGCCGCGATCGGGATGAGCATCACGTTCCTCGCGAGGTTCGCGTTCTTCTTCGGCGGCGACGACGAGGGTGGCGGCAACATCTTCGCCCTCCTGCTGGCCTGGATCCTGGCACCGATCGCGGCGCTCCTGATCCAGATGGCCGTGACGCGGTCGCGCGAGTACCAGGCGGACGAGTCCGGTGCGTTCCTCTCACGGGATCCCGATGCCTTGGCCAGCGCGCTGCTCAAGCTCGAGCAGGCCTCGCGGAAGGTGCCGGCCCCGGCGAGCGTCAGCCCGGCGGAGGCGCACATGTTCATCGTCAACCCGATGAACGCGCTGCATGCGCGCGGGATGGGCGGGATCACGAGCCTGTTCCGGACCCACCCGCCGACCGAGGCGCGCGTGGAGCGCCTGCGGGCGATCGCGAGCGAGCTCCGCGGCGAGCGCGGGCCGATCGGCTGAGCCGAGCGTTCGATCTGAGCGTTCGCTAGGCGACGAGGGCCTGGCAGAACTCGCCGAAGGCGTCGATGTAGCGCTGGACGTCGTCCTCGGTGTGCTGGACGGAGATCGTCCACTGCTCCTCGTCTCCCGGCGTCATGAAGATCCCGCGGTTCATCATCCACGGGTAGGACGCCCAGTACAGCTCCGTGTGCGTCTCGAGGAAGTCGCGGTAGTTCGTGAGTCGCTCTCCTCGGTAGGAGACGCAGCCCTTCGCGCCCAGGTCCACCGTGTGCGCGGGGATCCCGGCGTCGGCGATCGCGCGGTCGCAGCCCTCCGCGAGCATCGAGCCGAGCTTCCCGAGGTGATCGTAGGAGTCGCGCGTGAGCACCTGTGTGAGCGCGGCGAGGCCGGCGGCCGACGAGAGCGGGTTGCCGTTGAACGTGCCCTGCTGAGCGGCGCCCTTCGTGACCCACTCCATGTAGCGGCTCTCGCCGCCGAAGGCGCCGATCGTGGAGCCGCCCCCGATCGCCTTCGCGAACGCGGACAGGTGGGGCTTCACGCCGTAGCGCTCCATCGTGCCGCCGTACGCGATCGTGCCGCCGCACTTCACCTCGTCGTAGATCAGCACCACGCCGTGCTTCTCACAGGCCTCGCGGAGTGCCTGGAGATAGCCGGCCTGGGGCTCGATGATGCCGACGTTCATCATCACGGGCTCGAGGATCACCGCCGCGACCTCGCCCTCGTTGTCCGCCAGGGCCTGCTCGACGGCGCCGGCGTCGTTGAACGGCACCACGATCGTCGTGTCCCACAGCGCCCGCGGGATGCCCTTGGACGTGGGCTGGGTGGTGTACCAGGCCTTGCCCTCGTGATCGACGTCGTGCCGGAGGCCGAGCACGTCGGCCTCGGGGACCACGGAGAACAGCAAGGAGTCGTGGTGGCCGTGGTACGAGCCCTCCATCTTCACGACCTTGTCCCGGCCCGTCGCGGCGCGCGCCACCCGCAGCGCATCCATCGTCGCCTCGGTCCCGGAGTTCACGATCCGGACCTGCTCGAGCTCGAATCGATCGCAGATCGCCTCAGCGAGGGCGACCGTGGTGGGCGTGGTGACGGCGAAGTGGATCGCCTCGCGGGCGGCCTTCTCGAGCGCCTCGACGATCTTCGGGTGGGCGTGGCCCACGATGTTCACCCCGAAGCCGCCGTGGAAGTCCTTGTACTCCGTACCGTCCACGTCCCAGACGCTCGAGCCCCTACCCTTTTCGAGGTAGACGGGGTAGGGGTCGCCCACCTGGAAGTTGGAGGCGACGCCGCTCGGAAGGCTCTTCACAGCGCGCTCGAAGAGCGCCTTGGACGCCGGTGTCCTGGTCAGCAGGTCAGCGCTCTCGCGCTCGGCGATCTCCGCCGCTCGGGTCGTTAGGCGTTCCAGATCCATCTCCACCTCCTGAGGGTCCGGGGGAATCTACAGGCGCGCCCTTGGCCCTGCAATACAGCAACGACCGTGTTGCCCTGAGCGTCAGCGATAGTTCGTGAACTGCAGCGCGAGACCGAAGTCCTCCTCCTTGACGGCCCGGATCGCCGACTGGAGGTCGTCCTTCTTCTTGGCCGACACGCGGACCTGCGATCCCTGGATCTGGGTCTGCGTCTTGGGAACGCTGCTGCGGACGAACTTGGAGATCTGCTTGGCCTTCTCGTCCGGGATCCCCTGGATGACGTCGACGGTCTGCCGTACCGTCCCCTTGGCGGCCTGCTCGACCTGTCCCGGCTTGAGCGACTTGAGCGGGACCTGTCGCTTGACGGCTTTCTCCTGGAGCACCTGCCAGGCCGCCTTCAGCCGGTCCTCCGTGCCCGCCGCCATCTCGATCTTCTCGTTCTCGAGGGAGACCGAGGTGCCGGTGCCCTTGAAGTCGAACCGCTGTGAGATCTCGCGCGCCGCCTGGTCGACGGCGTTGCGGACCTCCTGCAGGTCGACCTCCGAGACGATGTCGAACGAGAACTGATCCTTCGCCATGCGCCAATCCTAGAAGAGGCGGTGGCCGGCGTCCCGGGGGCTTGCCCGCCCCCCGTGCCGCGGGGCAGACTCGCGGCCATGTCCCCGAAGCGAGGATCGACGGTTCTCGTCACCGTGGTGTTCACCGACATCGTAGGGTCCACGGAGATCGCGGCCGACGTGGGAGATCGGCGGTGGCGGGACCTCGTCCAGCGGCATCATGCGGTCGTCCGCCGCGAGTTGAAGCGCTTCGGAGGCAAGGAGCTGGACACGGCGGGGGACGGCTTCTTCGCGAGCTTCGACCGGCCCGCGGCGGCGATCCGCTGCGCGTGCGCGATCTCCGACGCGGTGCGGGAGCTCGGGCTCGAGATCCGCGCGGGCCTGCACCTCGGGGAGGCCGAGGTCCTGGAGGACAAAATCGGCGGGATGGCCGTCAACGTCGGCGCCAGGGTGATGGGCGTCGCCAAAGGCGGCGAGGTGTTGGTCTCCTCGACACTGCACGATGCCGTGGTCGGCTCCGGCTTCGCCTTCGCCGACCACGGCACCCACCGTCTGAAGGGCATCGTCGGGGAGTGGCGGCTCTACGAGGTGACGGCCGTCGACGGAGTGCGCCGTTCGCTGCCGCTGAGCGCCGAGGAGTCGCGGACCCGGCGCGAGTTCACGGAAGCGCTGCCGGTCCGCCGGCGCCGCGATCGGATCCTCGCGGCCGTGGCAGGTGGTCTCGTGGTGGCGCTTGTCGCCGCCGGGATCCTCACGAACGCGTTCGGCGCTGATGACCCCGGCGGGTCGGAACCGGGACTCAGCGATGTGCAGCGGTCGCTGCTGACGGTCGTTCCGGATGGCTTCCGGTCGACCTGTACGCGGTCCTCCTCGCCGGCCCCGAGCGCCACCGCGTCGATGGACTGCCTCCCGAACGAGATGCACGCGGTGACGTACGCGAGCTTCGGATCCACGGAAGACCTCCGCACTGCGTTCGATCAGTTCGCGTCGCCTGCCGATCCCACGCACGTCGACTGCGCTCGGGATCCCTCGGCTCGGCACGACTACACGGTCAACGGCACTCGCGTGGGTGAGGTCGCGTGCTACACGGTCGAAGGGACCAGTCTCAGCACGACGGATTCGGTGATCGTGTGGACGGACGAGGAGCTCCTCGTTCTCGGGCGGGTCGTCCGGGGCGATGCCGCGGATCTCACGCTGTTCTCCTGGTGGCAAACGGAGGCTGGGCCGTGGGACGCCACGTCTGCGAACCCTCCGAAGGACGGCGAACCGCCGGACATCATCAAGGGCGTGTTCGAAGCGGCCGGTGAGCGGTGGACCCTGACGTTCGAAGAGGGCCGGTACCAGGAGAGTCGGTTCGGCCCCCACTACGGGGACGCGGAGCTGCTCTTCGCGAAGCCATCCACCGTGCTCCTCTACCATCGGCTCGCCCCGCAGACGTTCGGGGGAGCGCTTTGCCCCAACTACGAGGAGTATCGCTGGCGGCTGCGACGGGATCGGCTCTCGCTCGACCTGGTGTCGGGCGGGTGTCGGGAGTATTCGAGCGTCGACATCGGTAAGGCCGAGTGGATCCGAGTCGACTGAGCCCAGCGATGGGGGTGCCTTGCTATCCTCTGAGGCGTTCCCGGGAGGATGCCCGAGTGGCCAAAGGGAGCGGTCTGTAAAATCGCCGGCGTAGCCTACGGAGGTTCGAATCCTCCTCCTCCCACCACCACGACGACGGGGTGTTCTCAAGACTGAGGCACCCGTTGTCGACCAGCAGACGGACGGCGCCGAAACCGGATCAGTGAACGGTGACTATCCGCCGGGGCCGGGCGCAGGTCCCGCTAGGTGGTCAATACCCTGGCGCCCGGTGTCGTCCACAGTGGCGAGTTTCGTAGGCGTCTACGATGCGACTCAACCTGTGGAGCCGTGAACCCTTAATCCGAAGGAGCAGCAACCATGTCGATCGTCCGCGTCCACAACTTCTCCATCTCGCTCGACGGTTTCGGGACGGGCGAACCTCAGAGCCACGACGCACCGTTCGGCCACGCCGGGGAAAGACTGCACGAATGGATGTTCACGACCCGGTATTGGCGCGAGATGGTTGGCGAGCCCGGCGGCACCCGCGGCCTCGACGACGCCTTCGCGCGGCTACACAACCCCGGGATCGGCGCCGAAATCATGGGTGCCGGGAAGTTCGGCTACCCAGGATGGCACGAGGACCGGGAGTGGAAGGGCTGGTGGGGTCCCAACCCGCCGTTCCACACACCGGTCTTCGTCCTCACCCATCACACG
>DASSDW010000084.1:0-16091 GCA_035696925.1 Actinomycetota bacterium | reverse complement strand
CCCTCCGGCAGCCGCGCATAGTACAGCGTGTCCGTCGGGCACCTGTCGACGCACACCGAGCACCGCGTGCACGCGTTGTCGTCGACCACGAAGATCGCCGTCGAGTTGATCACCTCGGCCTCGGCGGCCGACGTCTGCGCGCCTTCGACGATGTCCGGGGCGAGCATGAAGATGCAGTTCCAGGGGCAGACGTCCTCGCACGCCCGGCACAGGATGCAGTTGTCGGGGTCCAGCATCAGGTGCTTCGGGGACTTCACACCCTCGCTGAGCCACGCGGGATCGACCGCCTCGAGCGTGTAGTCCTCGTGGATGTCGACCTCGGTCTTCGTGAAGGGCATGGCTCAGCAGCTCCTACCGGTACCCGCCGGTGGGTCGGACGTCGCCGGACTGCCCGCGCAGCTTGCGCCGCCAGTTCTGCAGGACGGCGGAGACGACGAGCACCGTGATGATGGGGCCGGTCGTGAGACCCATCGCGATCGCGTCCCGCAGCATGAGCAGTCCTTCGTAGGACAGCCACAGGAACGACTCGCGCGAGAAGAAGCCCCCGCCCGTGTTGAACGGGTCCCGGAGGAACGCCTCGAGGTCCGTGGGGCCCTGCCACCCGAGGGCCTGCTCGGCGTAGTACATCCACCACGACGGCATCACGGAGGTGGTGATCAATAGGAAGAACAGGAGCGCCATCGAGAACAGCACCGCGCTGGTCCACGACCACTCGAAGTCCCGCAGGAACGACTCGACACGGCGCTTGACGGTCTGGATCGGCGATCTGGCTACGGTCTCGACCTGGCTCATGCGCTCGCTTGCTCCATGGGCGGGCGAATCATACAACCGGGCCTCGGAGGGCTTCGCGTGGCCGCTGGGCCCCCGCCTCCCACTCGTGAAGGTTTTCACGAGCGCCTCCACACTATGTCGCGACCAAGGCACAGACAACCCGCCCGCAAGCACGACCGGTGGGAAACTGAGCACGATGGTGGGGGGAATGGTCGACACCGGGCTCTCGTCGTGGTGGGCGCCCGCCCTCGCCTTCGTGGCCGGGGTCGTGTCCTTCGCGAGCCCCTGCGTCCTGCCCCTGGTGCCGGGCTACGTCTCGTTCGTCACCGGGAGCCGGGCGACCGAGGGCGAGGGCCGGCGGCCCCTCGTGCCGATCCTGCTGTTCATCCTCGGCTTCACGATCGTGTTCACCCTCCTGGGGGCGTTCGCCGGCACGTTCGTCCAATTCTTCAAGGCTGAGTGGTTCCAGCGGATCGCCGGCCTCATCGTGGTCGGTCTCGGGCTGCTGATGCTCGGATACGCGTTCCGTCGGGGGTCCCCGGGCCTCTATTCGGAGCGCCGGCCGCTCCTCGAGCGAGTTCGCCCGGGCCGCGCGGGGGCGTTCCCGCTCGGGATCGCCTTCGCGGCCGGCTGGACCCCCTGCATCGGACCGGTGCTCGCGGGCATCCTCGCCATCGCGGCGAGCGGCGGCACGGTGAAAGGTGCGGCCCTCCTCGTCGTGTACTCGCTCGGTCTCGGGCTCCCATTCCTCCTCGTGGGGATCGGGGCGGACCGCCTCGTCCGAAGCCTCGGGTGGGTCAAGCGCCACTACCGGGTGATCGCCGGGGTCTCGGGTGCACTCCTGGTCGTGGTGGGCGTCCTGCTGATGACGGGACTCTTCCGTCAGGTCTTCGGGCCGCTGGCGCGGTTCGCTCCCGGGCTCTAGGTGCGGGCTAGCATCCGGACGCCATGACGACGACGTCCGACGCCACCGTCCGCCGGTCCGTGGCGCTCGTGTGGCGCACGTTGCGCTCGATGCGGACGGCGCTGATCCTCTTGTTGATCCTCGCCGCCGGCTCCGTGATCGGCTCGCTGTTGCCTCAGATCCCGAACTCGCCGGAGCGGGTCGGGCGCTACCTCGACGATCATGGCGTCTGGGGGACGTTCCTCTTCCGCGCGGGCTTCTTCGACGTCTATGGGTCCTGGTGGTTCGCGCTCATCACGACGCTGTTGTTCGTCTCGCTCGCGGCGTGCCTGTTCCCGAGGACGCGGGCGATGGTGCGCGCACTCGGGCAGCGACCCGTCCAGGCCCGAGAGCTGGACGCGTTCCGGCATCACGCTGAGCTCCGGGTCGACCGCGGCCCGGATGTGGTCGCGGCGGACGCGGCCCGCTACCTGCGACAGAAGCGCTTCCGCGTCTCCCGGCAGGACGACGGCGTCGCCGCGGAGAAGGGCGTGCTCCGCGAGGTCGGGAGCCTCCTGTTCCACTGGGCGTTCTTCCTCCTCCTGGTCGGGGTGATCGTGGGCAAGGGGACCGGCTTCACCGGCCGCGCCGTCGTGACCGAAGGTGAGACGTGGATCGACGCGCGCGCGAACTACGACGGCGAGCTCCGAACGGGGCGATACTTCGGAGGAGCACACACGGGACTCGGGATCGAGCTGCTGGACTTCGACGACAGCTACCGTCGGAATGGACTGCCGATCGACTTCGTCTCCCGCCTCCGGTTCCGTGACCTGGACGGATCGCCGCAGGGGGTGGAGGAGATCCGCGTGAACCATCCGACGTCCCGGGACGGGATCCGGATCTTCCAGGAGGGGTTCGGCTGGGCCCCGTTGGTGACGGCCGAGCTCGACGGTGAGTCGATGTGGTCCTCGCCGATCGAGATGACGCGTGACGATGCGCCGGACGGCGTGCCCCCGACCGCGATGCCGTGGCGCGGCGCGATCAAGCTCACCGCACCGGAGCCGGACGTGATGATCAGCCTCGAGCTCTGGTCGGACTACCGCGCGTTCGCGAACCTCCAGCTCACCGGCCGGCCCACGCCGATGCTCGTCCAGTTCGACCCCTTCATCCGGTATTCGGTGTACGTGGGCCGGATCGCCGATCCGGCGCGATCGTCGTTCGAGACGACCGGACTCCGGCGGGTCGCGCGCGGCGACCTCCACGCCGCCGGCAGCGAGGGGACCGAGGTGCCCGGCGTGGGTCGGCTCAGCCTGTCCTTCCCCGAGCTCCGGCAGTACTCGGTTCTCCTGATCAGCAAGGACGTCGGCATCCCGATGGTCCTCGCCGCCGCTATCCTCGTTCTCGTGGGACTGATACCCGCGCTGTACGTCTCCCGACGGAAGGTCTGGGTCCGAGCGGAGGCCGCCCCCGGCGGCGCCCTCGTGAAGATCGGAGGCTTCGCGCTGCAACGGAAGGACTCCTTCGAGAACGAGTTCGATGCGATCGTGCGGGCCGTCGGCGCACGTTCGTCTGCCGCGCAGCCAACCTCCGAACGACCGGGTCCGGAGGAGCGGGTGGGAACGTCTTGAACGCGGCGAGGCTCTCGAGCACGGCGTTCGACGTGACCCTGTGGCTGTACCTCGCCGCGATGGTTCTGTCGTTCGCGTACCTCGCGGCCCGCCGCGACCTGCTCTGGAAGGTCGCTCGCGTGGTCGCGGTCGCGGGCGCCACGGCCAACCTCGTGTCGATCGTGGCGCGGGGGGTGGCGGCGCAGCGGGTGCCCTGGGGCAACATGTTCGAGTACTCGACGGTGCTGGCGTTCCTCGTGGTGGTGGGCACGCTCGTGTTCGTCGAGGGCGTCGCGAAGATCAAGACCCTCACCGGCTTCTCGCTGATGTTCTCGGTGCTCACGTTGGCGATCGCCGCGATCTTCTTCCCGGTGGAGCCGAGCCCGTTGCAGCCGGCGCTCAACTCGTACTGGATCAAGATCCACGTCGTCGCGGCGATCACGGGTTCGTCCCTGTTCGCGATCGGTGGGATCGCGACGATCCTGTTCCTGATCAAGGATCGGTCGGAGCGCCGGGCGTTCTCCGTCCTGCGTGATCGCACGCCGCCGCCGATCATGGGTGCCGCGATCGAGGTCGATGCGCCACACGACCTCCTCCCGGATCCGGAGGGGTCCGGCACGCCGGCCCCCGAGCCCGCGCGCGGCGGTGTCCTGCCGTCGGCCGCGGCGCTCGACCGCGTGGCCTACCGCGTGATCGCGTTCGCATTCCCGATCTGGACGTTCGCGGTCATCGCCGGCGCGATCTGGGCGCAGGACGCATGGGGGCGCTACTGGGGGTGGGATCCGAAGGAGACGTGGTCGTTCGTCACGTGGACGATCTTCGCGGGATACCTGCACGCGCGTTCGACGGCCGGGTGGAAAGGCCGCCGCGCCGCCGTGATCGCCGTCGTCGGCTTCGTCTCGCTGTTGATCACCTACTACGCCGTGAATCTATGGATCGTCGGACTGCACTCGTACAAGAACGGATGACGCGTCAAGTGCCGCGAAACCCCGGTGATACAGTGCGCGCGGGCTCACCGAGCCCGTCCTCAGAAGAGGTCCGGGAGACCGAAGGAACCGTGCGGAAGAGGTTGCTCTGGGCGACGGCCGGGATCGGCCTCCTCCTGCTGTTGAGCGGCTGTGCACCCGACGCCACGCAGGACACCCTCCAGCCGCAGGGTCCGTATGCGCAGAAGCTGAAGGATCTCTTCATCCCCGTCTTCTGGGTCGCGGTGTTCGTCTTCATCGTCGTCGAGGGCGGCATCGTGTGGATCGCGATCCGGTACCGGCACCGCAAGGGCCGCGAGCGCATGCCGGCGCAGATCCACGGCAACACGCGCCTTGAGATCGGCTGGACGATCGCTCCGGCGCTGATCCTCGCCGGCGTGATGGTGCCCACCGTCGCCACGCTCTGGGATCTGGCCCGGAAGCCTCCGGACGACGCGATCAACGTCACGGTCCGCGGCCTCCAGTGGTGGTGGGACTTCGAGTACACGGACGACGATATGCGTACGTCATACGGGGACGGGGGGTCGATCAGGGCTGCGGACGTACTGGTGATCCCGGAGGACCGGGTGGTGTACCTCTCGCTCGAGGGAGCGGGCGGTGGGATCGGGGGGGACGCCGAGGCCAGGGACTACATGGTGATCCATTCCTTCTGGATCCCCGAGCTGGCCGGCAAGCAGGACGTCGTCCCCGGCCGGACGAACCACATCTTGTTGCAAGCCGATCACCCGGGTATGTACGAGGGACAGTGCGCCGAGTTCTGCGGTCTCCAGCACGGGAAGATGCTCGTGCGGGTGCGCGCGCTCTCGGCCGAGGACTGGGAGGCCTGGGTCGAGAACCAGAAGCAGGCGTCGGCCGAGCCCACCGGTATGGCCGGAGAGGGGATGGATCTGTTCCTCGAACCGCTCTCCGGCGGGCGCGGCTCCTGCGTCACGTGTCACGCCGTGGGGGGGACCGAGGCCACCGTCCGTGCGGGACCGGACCTCACGCACTTCGCCGATCCCACGCACGAGTGTTTCGCGGGCTGCAACTGGGAAACGACGGACCGCGAGGCGCTGGAGGCCTGGCTCCGGAACCCGGACGCCGTGAAGCTGGGGTCGAAGATGCCCAACTACGATCTGACGGAAGAGGAGATCGACGCCCTCGTGGCGTACCTGTACAGCTTGACATGAGCACGCACGCGCGACGACGGAGTGGATGACCGATGGCGACCGTGAGCAGCAGCGCCGGACGCGGTGGGATCCTGCGACGCCCGACGGCGATGACCGGCTTCTCGAGCTGGTTCACGACCATCGACCACAAGAAGATCGGGATCCTGTACGGGGTGACGGCCTTCGTGTTCTTCGTCGTCGGGGGTGTCGAGGCGCTGCTGATCCGCGCCCAGCTCGCGCAGCCCGATGGCACGCTGCTGAACGCCGATGAGTACAACCAGATCTTCACGATGCACGGGATCACGATGATCTTCCTGTTCGTGATGCCGATGGCGGCGGCGTTCTTCAACTACTTCATCCCGCTGATGATCGGCGCGCGGGACGTCGCGTTCCCACGGCTGAACGCGTACAGCTACTGGGTGTTCCTGCTCGGCGGGCTCTTCCTGTACTCGAGCTTCCTCCTCGGGGGGGCGCCGAACGGTGGCTGGTTCGGCTACGCCCCGAACTCGACCACCGACCCATCCATCGGGATGAGCTTCTATGCGATCGGGCTGATCATCACGGGCATCGCGTCGACCGCGGGTGCGGTGAACCTCGCCGTCACGGTCATCAATATGCGGGCGCCGGGGATGTCCCTGTTCCGCGTGCCCGTGTTCGTGTGGATGGGGCTCGTCGTGCAGCTGCTCCTCGCGTTCTCCCTGCCGATCATCACGGTGGCGCTGTTCCAGTTGTTGTTCGACCGTGAGCTGGGGACGCACTTCTTCGATCCGATGGCGGGCGGTGATCCGATCCTGTGGCAGCACCTCTTCTGGCTCTTCGGGCATCCCGAGGTCTACGTGCTGATTCTCCCCGCCTTCGGGATCTTCTCGGAGGTCCTGCCGGTCTTCTCGCGGAAGCCCCTGTTCGGGTACCAGTTCGTGGTGTTCTCGGGGATCGCGATCGGCTTCATCGGGTTCGGCGTTTGGGCCCACCACATGTTCGCGGCAGGGTTGGGACCCGTGGCCAACACCGCCTTCGGCGTCACGACGGCGATCATCGCGGTGCCCACCGGCGTCAAGATCTTCAACTGGATGGGCACCATCTATGGTGGCGACATCCGTTTCACGTCGGCGATGCTGTTCACTTTGGGCGGGATCATGATGTTCGTGATCGGCGGGTTGTCCGGCGTGACGCACTCGATCGTCCCGTCCGACTATCAGCAGACCGACACCTATTACATCGTCGCCCACTTCCACTACGTGATCTTCGGAGGCGGCGTGTTCGCCTTCTTCAGCGCGATGTTCTACTGGTGGCCGAAGGTGTTCGGGCGCCTCCTGAACGAGCGGCTCGGCGTGATCGAGTTCGTCCTGATGACGATCGGGTTCAACCTGACGTTCGGGCCCATGCACATCCTCGGCCTGCAGGGGATGATCCGGCGGACCTACACGTATCCGGAGTCGCTCGGGCTCACGTTCTGGAACCAGGCGGCCACGGTCGGCGCGTTCCTGATCGCCCTCTCGGTCCTCCTGTTCATCGTCAACGTCGTGATCAGCCACGCGAAGGCGAAGCCCTCCGACGTCGCCGACCCCTGGGACGCTCGGACCCTCGAGTGGATGACGACCTCGCCGCCGCCCGTCCACAACTTCGACGAGGTGCCCACGGTCCACGCGCGGGACGAGTTCTGGCACCGCAAGTACGTCGAGGACGAGCGGACCGGCCGGCTCGTCCCGGCGCAGGCCGGCGCCGCGAACGGTCACGCCGCCGAGCACGGGGGTCACGACATCCACCTGCCCAGCCCGTCGTACTGGCCGCTCGTGGCGGCGCTCGGTATGCCGGTGATCGGCTACGGAGCGCTCTTCTCCTGGTGGCTCGTCGGGGTCGGCTTCCTGGTCGCGCTCATCGGGTTCTACGGATGGGCGATCGAGCCCTCGGTGTCGCCGGAGGGCGCGTAGCCGTGGCCGACGTCGCGATCGCGCACGGTTCCGACCATCCGGAGACGACCACCGGGCTCCCGCACACGAAGCTCGCGATGTGGATCTTCCTCGCCTCCGAATGCATGCTCTTCGGCGCTCTGATCACGACGTACGTGCTGTATCGGGGACGCAGCCAGGTCGGCCCCTTTCCGGCCGATGTGTTCGACATCCCGTATACGTCGGTGTCGTCGTTCGTGTTGCTCGCCAGCTCGCTGACGATGGTGCTGGCACTGTCCGCCGCCCAGGAGCGAGACGCGGGCCGCATGCGATTGTGGCTGCTCACGACCGCGCTGCTCGGCATGACCTTCGTCGGGGGGCAGGTCTACGAGTTCACGGCGTTCTACAACGAGGGCCTCAGGCTCTCGACGAACCTCTTCTCGACGACCTTCTACGTGCTGACCGGGTTCCACGGGGTCCACGTCACCGTGGGCGTCCTGATGCTGCTCTCGCTCGTGGGACTCTCGTCGGCCCGCCGCCTGCCGGAGGATCCCTCGTTCCCGATCGAGATGGTGGGCCTGTACTGGCACTTCGTCGACATCGTCTGGATCGTGATCTTCACGGTCGTCTACCTGATCCCGACCCCGAACCCGGGAGGCCCCGGTGGCCCTTGAGCAACGAGAGGTCGAGGCCCCGGCCGAGCACGCGGGTACCCACGGCGGTCATCCGAGCCCGAAGGAGTACGTCCGGATCGGTGTGATCCTCGGCGTGCTCACGGCGCTCGAGATCGGCGCGTCGTACGCCGGCGTAGGCACGGGGATCCTGATCCCGACGTTGTTCATCCTGGCGGTCGTGAAGTTCGCCCTCGTCGTGATGTGGTTCATGCACCTGCGGTTCGACGACCGCCGCTACGCGCGCTTCTTCGTGATGGGTCTCGCCGGCGCGTCGGTGCTCTACCTCATCGTGCTGATCTCGCTCCGGGTCTTCGCCTGATGGCCCTGCCTCCGTTCCACGTGCACCTCGACGTGCTCGCGACGCTCGGTGGGCTGGCGGCCGTCTACCTGCTCGCCGCGCGGCGTCACGAGCGAGCGACGGGCGAGCGGCTGGAGCCCGGCCGCCGGTACCGCTTCCTGGGAGGGGTCGGCGTCCTGTTGGTGGGAGCCACCTGGCCGATCCACGATCTCGCCGAGAGCTACCTCTACAGCATGCACATGGTGCAGCACATGCTGTTCACGTTCGTGGCGGCACCGCTACTCCTCACCGGGACGCCGGCCTGGATGTGGCGCGCGATCTTCCCACCCGGTCCGCTGCGGGCCGTGTGGGCGCTGCTCACCCGCCCGCTCGTGGCGCTGATCGTCGCCAACGGTGTGCTCCTCTTCATGCACTGGCCCGAGGTCGTCTCACTCTCCGTGCGCTCCGAGCTCGCGCACTTCTCGCTGCACACGCTGCTCCTGGGCTCCGCGATCGTGATGTGGTGGCCCGTCCTGTCGCCGCTGCCCGAGCTCCCCTCGCTGTCGCGACCGGGGCAGCTCCTCTACCTGTTCTTCCAGTCCCTCGCGCCGACCATCCCGGCCTCGTTCCTGACGTTCGGCTCGGAGCCGCTCTATCCGATCTACGCCACGTTCCCCCGGATCTGGGGCATGGACGCGCTCACCGATCAGCTCGTGGCCGGGCTCGTGATGAAGATCGTCGGCGGCGCGATCCTCTGGGTCGTGATCGCAGCGGTCTTCTTCCGATGGGGGCGCGAGGAGACGACCGAGGGCTGGGACGCCTTGAAGTTCCGCAACGTCGAACGAGAGGTCCGCGCGGGGATGGGCCGATGAGCGACCGCGGCGAACGGCAGAGCCTGCTCCTGCCGATCGTGATCCCGATCGGGGCGCTCGCGGCGATCGTCCTCGTCCTGTTCACGTTCTCCCGCGTGCTGCTGTCGCTCAAGGCGAACGCGGCGACGGCCACCGCGCTCGCCGCGGCCGCCGGGATCATGACCGTGGCGGCGTTCGTCGCGTCGCGCAGGAGCGTCACCGGGGCGGCCCTCGGCGCGTTCGTGGGCGCCTCCGCCGGTATCGCGATGCTGGCCGGTGGGATCGCTATCGCGGTGATCGGGCCTCCCGAGGAGGAGGAGCCGCCGATCCTCGCCGCCGTCGCCGCGCCTGAGGGGGCGATCACGGAGGGCTTCTCGACGGACGCGCTCGCGTTCCAGCCGGATCGGGAGGTCGAGCTCGAGTTCACGAACGAGGACACGACCGCTCACAACATCTGGATCCTCGACGGACCGGACGACACCGCCCCACCCCTCTTCCAGGGCGACGACGTGCCGGGTTCCGGCGACGCCGTGTACCGGATCCCTCCGCTCGAGCCCGGCGAGTACTTCTTCTTCTGCGAGCTGCATCCCGATACCGCGATGCAGGGCACGGTGACCGTGTCCGAGGGCGCCGGCGGCGTCGAGGTCGTCGCGCAGAACCTCGCGTTCGACACCGAGGAGCTCCGGCTCCCGGCGGAGACGCCGACGACGCTCACCCTGGACAACAAGGACACCGCGCCGCACAACGTCTCGATCTACGAGGACGACACCGCGTCCGGTGAGCCGCTGTTCACGTTCGAGCCGTTCTCCGGTCCGGATGTGCAGCCGTTCCCGGTGGATCCGATCCCCGAGGGCGAGTACTACTTCCGATGCGACGTCCACACGAACATGGAGGGGACGGTCGTGGTGGAGCCGGGCCCACCACCGGAGGAGGGCGGCGAGGCTCCGCCCGGCGAGGGGAGTCCGAGCGCTCCGCCCGAAGGGGGCGGCTGAGGCCGCTGATAGCGTCGCCGCCGTGCCACGTCCGACCGCTCGGATCTTGATCCTCGCGCTCCTCGCGCTGTTCGGATCCTGCACGGGGGACGAGTCGGTGATCGGCGTGGCCGAGCAGGACGCGCCGTTGCCGCGACTCGCCGGCGAGACGGTCGACGGTGACCACCTGGACGCGGCGTCCTACGCGGACGGCAGCGTCCTCGTGATCAACGTGTGGGCCGACTGGTGCGCCCCGTGCCGACGAGAGCAGCCGCAGCTCGTGCGACTGGCGGATCGGTACGAGGACGAGGGCGTGCGGTTCCTCGGGATCAACTACCAGGACGATCGCGACGCAGCCAGGGCATGGATCGAGGAGTTCAGGGTGCCGTATCCCAGCCTGTTCGACCCCTCCGGCCGGTCGGCCGCGGACCTGGGGTTCCCGGCCCTGCCGGACACCTACGTCGTGGACCGCGGCGGAACGATCCGGTGGGTGGTGTACGGCGAGACGGATGAGCGAGAGCTGGCCGGCCTGATCGAGGACGTCCTGGCCTGACGTTCCTCAGCCGCGGACGAGCGCGTCGGCGCCGACCGCGCCGAACAGCCCGGCGAGATACAGGATCGAGAACGAGAACAACCGACGGGTCCGTGCGTCATCCGCGGTTCGCCACACCAGCAGCGAGCGGTAGACGAACGAGCCTCCGAGCAGCACGGCGGCGCCCGTGTAGATCGGCCCCATGTGCCCAACGGGCACGAGCACCAGCGTCGTCGCGAACAGCACGAGCGAGTAGAGGAGGATCTGCCGCCGGGTCTCGTCCTCGCCGCGGACGACCGGCAGCATCGGGACGCCCGCCGCGGCGTAATCGCCCGAGAACCGCATCGCGAGCGCCCAGAAGTGCGGCGGCGTCCAGACGAAGACGATCGCGAACAGGACGATCGCCGGCCAGGCGAGACCCCCGGTGACGGCCGCCCACCCGACGAGGGCCGGCACGGCGCCGGCCGCACCGCCGATCACGATGTTCTGCGCCGTCGTGCGCTTCAGCCACATCGTGTACACGAAGACGTAGAAGGCGATCGCCGACAGCGCGAGGATCGCGGCCAGCACGTTCACCGCGACGGCGAGGAAGTAGAAGGCGATCGCGCCCAGAACGAATCCGAACCGGAGTGCGTGTTCCGGGGCGATCGTGTGGGCGGGGAGCGGCCGCTGCCGGGTCCGCCGCATGATCGCGTCGATGTCCCGGTCGAGGTACATGTTGATCGCGTTCGCGGAGCCGGCCGCGAGGGCGCCGCCCGTCAGCGTGGCCAGGATCAGCCACGGGGAGGGGAGTCCCTCGGCTGCGAGCAGCATCGCCGGGACCGTCGTGATCAGCAGCAGCACGACGATGCGCGGCTTCGTGAGCCGGTAGTACGCGGTCACGGTGTCGTGGAGCGAGGGTCGATCCTCGGTCCCGTGCTCGTCCGAACCTGCATCTGGTTCGGGTGCGGTAGAGGCGTCGCCGATCCTCGAGGCGGTGGCGAGCGCGACGATCGTGGCCCAGATCAGGACGGACAGCGCCACGTGCGCGACGACGGCCCAAGGCTGGAGTCGCGTCCACACGTTGGCCGCACCCACCAGGATCTGCGCGGCGAAGAGCACCAGGGCGGTCGTGGAGAGCCGGACGAGGACATCGCGGCGCCCGGGGTCCGTCCGCGCCCGGATCGCGGTCCAGAGCACGAGCAGCATGGCGATCGCGGCGAGCGCGCGGTGCAGGAACATCGCCGTGGCCGCGCCGCCGAGCGTCGGCACGAGCCTGCCGTCCATCAGCGGCCAGTCCGTGAACACGAGCTGTGCGTCGCTGGCACGCACGTACGTGCCGACGAGGAGCAGCGCCCCGACGACCGCCGCGAGCAGGAGCGTCAGCCGCGAGAACGGTCGGGCGCGGGTCCCGACCTCGTTCCGGGCCTCGATTCCGGGGAACACGGCGCTCGCGACGTACGTCACGTCGGCGATCAACAGGAGGGCCGCCACGAAGTGCACCGTGACCCACCACGGGTCGAGCTCGGTCGCGACGACGACCGCGCCGACCCCCGCCTGCGCCAGCACGAGCGGGAAGGCGAGGACCGCCGGCCACAGGAGCCGGGGTCGTTCTCTCGCGGTCTTGATCGCGGCCACCGCGATGAGCGCCGTCAGCACGACGACGAGGAACGCCATCGTGCGATGGGAGAACTCGATCAGGGAATGGATCGTCCCCGAGGGGAATAGGTGGCCGGGCTCGCACGCCGGCCACGTGGAGCATCCGAGTCCGGAGCCCGTCCCGCGGACGAGCCCACCGATCGCGAACAGCCCGATCGTCGCGATCGCCGTGACGAGCGCGAGGGACCGGAATCGGGAGTGGGTGAAGACCATCGCGACCTCGGCATGATAGTCGCGGCCCGGTGCGCCCTCGGCCTTGCGATACTGCCGCGGTGACCGGGGATCTCCGTTCGAGGGTCGATGCCGTCCTCACGACGTTCCTCGACGAGCGGCTCCACGCCGTGGACCGGCTCGATCCGGCGGCTCGCCCGCCGATCCTGGAGATCGGGCGTCTCCTGGCGGCCGGCGGGAAACGGATCCGGCCCGCGTTCTGCTACTGGGGCTTCCGCGCGGCCGGCGGTGAGGATCGCGGGGACCGCGACGAACCGATCGTGCGTGCCGCGGCGGCGCTCGAGCTCCTGCACACGATGGCGCTCATCCACGACGATCTGATCGACGGCGCCAAGGAGCGACGCCGGGTCCCCTCGACGGCCGCGTGGTTCGCGGAGCGAGCGGAGGAGCTCGAGGCGAAGGGGGAGCCCACCGCGTTCGGTCAGACGATGGCCGTCCTCGTCGGAGATCTGGCAGCCGTGCTCGCGGACCACCTGCTGCTGGAATCGGCGTTCTCATCGGACGCGTTGGCAGCGGCGCTCGCCGTGTACCACCCGATGCGGGAGGAGATGGCGATCGGCCAGTACCTGGCGCTGACGGGCGATGCCACCGTGCGCTCGAGCCGGACCCGTCACGTGGCCGCCCTCAAGGGCGGCGCGTACACCGTCGAGGGCCCGTTGCGGATCGGCGCCGCCCTCGCCGGAGGGACCGACGCCGTCGAGGGGTGCCTGTCGCGGTTCGGGCGCCCGCTCGGCGAGGCCTTCCAGCTCCGGGACGATCTCACCGACGGCGACGCGGCGCCGGGCGTCACCGTCGAGACCGTCAACGGCCGCGTCGCCGCCGCGAAGGTGGCGCTCGATCCGGACGTTCTGGTCGCGGAGATCGTTCCCGTCCTCCGTCGGCTCGCGGACGAGGTGGCGACGTGACCGAAGACCTCGAGATGCTGCGGCGGCTGTTCCGCGACCAACCGACGTGCCGGGTTGCGACGGTGCGACCCCACGGGGGGCCACACGTCGCCACCCGATGGTTCGTGTGGATGTCGGATGCGCTCTACGTCGCGACCCGTGTCGGCGACACGACGTGGGAGGCGCTCCAGCACGACGCCCGCGTCTCCCTCCTCGTCGATCGCGGCCGTGAGTGGAACGACCTCTCCGGCGTGCGGATAGAAGGTGTCGCCGAGCTCCTGCCGGCGGAGCACCCCGACCTCCGCCAGCCGATGTCCGCCTGGCACGAGAAGTACCGGACGCTGTTCGCGGGCGATGGGTTCGAGCGCTTCACGGCCGCGATCCCGAAGCTCGGGTTCCTCCGCGTCGTCCCCGCCGTCGTGGACGCGTGGGACCACGGCTGAGACCTCCGTGCGATAGGGTGCTTGTGAAAGGTTTCACGAGCGCCCGACGGGGCTCCTGAGGGGAGGCGCGCGTGCCCGAGCGGATCGAGACCGACGTCCTGATCGTCGGCGCCGGCCCAGGTGGATCGGCGGCCGCCTATCACCTCGCCCGTCACGGCATCGACGTCCTCGCCGTCGACAAGGCGACGTTCCCCCGCGAGAAGGTCTGCGGCGACGGACTGACCCCCCGGAGCGTCGGCGCCATCGAGCGGATGGGCGTCGACACCTCGGATCCTGGCTTCGAGCGCGTGGTGGGGCTCCGCGTGCATTCCAAGGACGTCACGATCGACCTCCCGTGGCCCGAGCTCGAGTCGTGGCCGAACTACGGGCTCGTGATGCCGCGGCTGGGGTTCGACCATCTCCTGCTCGAACGCGCGAAGAAGGCCGGCGCGCGGGTCCTGGAGGCGACGGACGCCCGCCTCCCGCTGATGCGCGACGGCTGGGTCGTCGGGGCCGAGACCGTGCCCGCGGGCGACCCCGATACGGAGCCCACGGAGATCCATGCCCGGTTCACGATCGCGGCCGACGGCGCGGCGAGCCGCTTCGCGGCTCCCGCCGGCGTCAGCCGCGACGACTCACGGCCCCTGGGGATCGCGGCGCGCCGCTACTACCGTGCGCCGAACCTCGGCGGCCCCTGGTTCGAGTCCTGGCTCGACCTGTGGGAGGGCGACATGCTGCTGCCGGGCTACGGGTGGCTCTTCCCGATGGCCGACGGGCGCGTCAACCTCGGCGCGGGCCTCCTCAGCACGTTCCGGAACTTCAAGGACATCTCCGCCACGCGCCTGTTCGCGGCCTTCGCCACGATGCTCCCCGAGGACCGCGGGATCTCCGAGGACACGGCCGACGGCCGCATGCTCTCCGGCCCCCTTCCGATGAGCCTGAATCGGGCGCCGCAGGCCGTTCCGGGCATGCTCGTCGTGGGCGACGCCGCGGGAGCGGTGAACCCCATGAACGGCGAGGGCATCGCCTACGCGATCGAGACCGCGGAGATGGCCGCCGAGCTCCTCCACGAGGCCCTCGTGAAGGACCGTCCCGGCCTCGCGATGCTGTACCCGCAGGCGCTCCGCGAGCGGTACGGACGCTACTTCCGTCTCGGCCGCGGGTTCGCGAAGCTCGTCGGCAAGCCGGAGATCATGGGGCCCGCCACGAAGTACCTCCTGCCCAATCCCAGGGTCATGGGGTTCGCGATGCGGATGATGGCGAACCTCACGGACGGCCGCGACGGGGACCGGCAGGACAAGATCTTCTACCTGCTCGAGAGGCTGGCACGCGCGTCGTGACCGTAGGATTGCCGTCCGTGGGTCCGCACGGCTCCCTCGTCTCCGTGGTCGCGGCGGGACTGAGCGACTACCTGCCGATCCTCCTGATGGCGGTGTTGGCGATCGTCTTCGCGGTGGCGTCGCTGGGAGCGTCGGCGCTGCTCCGCCCCCGTCGGCCGAACCGGCCGAAGCTGTCCGCCTACGAGAGCGGGAACGATCCGGTCCGGCTGCCGGGCGGCGAACGGTTCAGCGTCAAGTTCTACGTCGTGGCGATGCTGTTCATCATCTTCGACATCGAGACGATCTTCCTCTTCCCATGGGCCGTCACGTTCCGCCAGCTCGGTCTGTTCGGGTTGATCGAGATGGCCATCTTCATCGCGCTCGTGTTCGTCGCGTACGTCTACATCTGGAAGAAGGGCGGTCTCGACTGGTCCGCGACGCCTCCGGAGCTGCTGGACGACGAGGACGGCGAGGAACCGGTGGCGGCGGGGGAGGTGTCGCTCGATGCCCGTTGAGCGCGTCGAGGGGCACGTCACGGGTCGAACCCCCGAGGAGGTCGAGGACGAGATTCGCAAGGGCGTCCTGCTGACCACGCTGGATCGCGCCGTCAGCTGGGCGCGCACGCAGTCGATGTGGCCGGCGACGTTCGGGCTCGCGTGCTGCGCGATCGAGATGATGTCCGCCGGCGCCGGGCGCTACGACCTCTCGCGGTGGGGGATGGAGCTGTTCCGCGCCTCGCCCCGCCAAGCCGACCTGATGATCGTGGCCGGGCGGGTCTCCCAGAAGATGGCGCCCGTCCTCCGCCGCGTCTACGACCAGATGCCCGAGCCGAAGTGGGTCGTCTCGATGGGAGTCTGCGCCTCCGCGGGCGGCATGTTCACGAACTACGCGATCGTGCAGGGCGTCGACACGATCGTGCCCGTCGACATCTACGTCCCGGGCTGCCCGCCCAAGCCGGAGATGCTGATGTTCGGCATCTTGAAGCTGCAGGAGAAGGTCCGGACGACG